>JAJFKH010000053.1 GCA_021773305.1 Gammaproteobacteria bacterium
CGACGATTAGTGCTAAATATTATAAAACAGGATACATCCAAGGGGAGTATTAAGGCAAAAAGGCTTCGAGCAGGTTGGAATCAGGGCTTCCTAACACAGCTTTTAGGCAAGCTGATTAACTTTTAATGCGATTGCCCTGCACCCAGTCATAAGTGCGCTCTTCACTATAAGTTGTGATTTTTATCTTAGAGATCCCCTCATATTAGGCTAAATACAGATCAATTTATAGCTGATATTAAAGCAGAAAGATACTTTAATTGATTGATTTTATTGAAAAAGAAGATCATCATACAAGCTTCACCAAAAGCCCCCAATAAGGAGTAAAGTATGATGATCATGCCCATAGTAGCTTGCCAAGATTCAGAAGTTAAGCAATTTATTGAAAATAATTTGAGTGAAGATTTGTACAAAAAACGTCAAGCCAGCTTGGCGAATGGGATCCTAGGTGTTCTGACCAGTCAATCCTTGAAGCCAGCTGATATTGGCCGAGGCTTGGCACAAGCGAAAGGCTTGCTACCCAAGCATGCTATCAAGCAAACTGATCGTCTGCTTTCTAATAAAGGGATTAATAGTCAGGAGGAACAATCCCATTTAGCTCGCTTGCTATTAGGAAATCGCAAACGTATTACCGTTGCCATGGACTGGACGGTGTTTGCTAAAGACAGACAGATGACAATTACATTGCGTTTAATCACCCGACATGGCCGTGCAACGCCATTACTTTGGAAAACCGTTAATACGAATGGCCTCAAAGGCCACAAAAATGAATATGTGTTTTTCCTGTTTGAAAAATTAAAACGACTCATTGATGATTCAACTCAAGTCATTGCATTAGCTGATCGCGAATTTGGTACATTGAATAATATGAAAAATTTGAAAGATGACTTAGGTTTTGACTATATTTTAAGGATAAAACGCAACTTTACTATTTCAGAGAACGGTAAAACTAAGACACAATTAGCCCATGAGTGGCTAGATAAAGATAAAGCTATTTGTGTTGATGATGCATTGATTATTGTCCAAAAATACCCCGTTAATAAAGTCATTATTTGCCAAGAACCTGATATGAAAGAGATGTGGGTACTCGCCTGTAGTTTGAAAAATATTGCGACTCAAACCATACTCAACTATTACGGCAAACGATGGAGTACTGAAACCAGTTATCGGGATGAAAAAGATTTACATTTTGGTTCGGGTATGAAAAAAGCTCGAATCCGTGATCCCCAACGACGCGATCGTCTTTTTTTGTTGAGTGCTATTACTGTTATTTTTTTAACCTTAATAGGGGCAGCTTCTGAAGCAATTGGCTTTGATCGATATATTAAAGCCAATACATCTTCTAAGCGAACTCACTCCTTATTTACCCAGGGACTTATTCTATTAAAGCTTATGCCCAAGATGGCAGAGCATTGGCGGATATCAATAGGGCAGGCATTTAACCAGCTGTTTTTGAGTCTTAATTCCGTTTCTGATGAGCAATATCTAGTCTAAAATGAGGGGATACTTAAGGTTTTTTATATTATTTAAGACGCAATAAACACAACAGATAATGGTGCCCTATAGAATATTATGAGAGACCATGGAATAACATTTGAAAAAATATACAACATATGCCACAATGCCCGGAGTGCTCTCAATAACCTAACTAGCAGAAAAATTTATACTTGGCACAGATAAAATGTTGGAATTCGCTGTGTACGATGAAAATTTACTTAATTTATTTCCCGACCCCTTTTGTCTGCGTGGGCCTGATGAGCAATATATAACCTGTAACAAAGCATTTGCAAACTTCGCTAATCTTACCTCGCCTAAGGATATTGTTGGCATGAATGATACACAATTTCACTGGGATAAATATATCGAAATCTACCTTGAAAGTGATAAAATTGCTCGTGAAAATAAAAATTCTCGAATTATTGAACCTATCATTTCCGCAGATAAGAAAGAAGTCACTGTCCTGACGAAAAAGACGGCCATAGAATTGCAAGACTATTCACAGGTTGTAGCATGCCATATTTCAATTATTGAAAACTCTAACTTTCATACGCTTAAATCTCTTATGAAAAAAAACACTGATATTAAAATAAATTCAGTCGTCGTCGATAATTATTCAGCTTTTTTAGGAAAAAAAATTACGGAAAAAGAAAGTGAAATATATTTTTATATGCTACGCGGCTTCTCCAGCAAACAAATTGCCCAACAAATAAAACGCTCACCCAAAACCGTGGAAAGCCATATTGAAAAATTAAAAGAAAAACTAAATTGCAAAACACGATCAGATTTGATAAATATTGCTTATGAAAATAATATTTTAAATATCATGCCACCAGAACTATGGAATGCTTGTTTCTAACGAACTATACCAAATATTTTATCGGCGCAAAGCTGCGTCGATGAATATCGAGGATCCCATGTTCATTAATAGCGGCAATATGCTTCGCCGTGCCGTAGCCTTTGTTTTTCTTAAATTCATAATGAGGATATTGTTCATGCCATTGATTCATTTCTCGATCTCGAATCACTTTGGCTAAAATAGATGCTGCGCAAATTTCTGCAACGGAGCTATCTCCTTTGATAATAGCTTCCACATTACCTTTAATTTGAGGTTTGTGGCGACCATCCACACAAATTTTATGAACATTTCTATCAATCTTAATATTTTCCCAAGCTCTTTTCATAGCTAATAAACTCGCTTGCAAAATATTAATGCTATCAATTTCTTCTACCTCAGCTCGACCCATGGCCCAAGCAAGGGCAGACTCTTGGATAATAGGAAATAAAGCTTCTCGGCGTTTTTCACTTAATTTCTTCGAGTCATTTAAACCACAAATAATTTTTGCCGGATCCAAAATAACACAAGCAGCAACAACGGGGCCTGCCAAAGGCCCTCGCCCAACTTCATCAATCCCTGCAATAAGCATTAAAGATAAGTTTCCTTTTTACTGTTTTTTCGACTGGCATATAAACTCATTACTGCATTAGCAGCCTGAGCGCTAGCATTACGGCGCAAACCCAAATGAATCTGTTGGTATTCTGTGACTAATTGCTTAACTAAATCAGTATTATCCAGCCGTTGTAACACTGCTTCGCCTAAATTTTCAGCGGTTGCATCAGCTTGGATAAACTCAGGAACAAGATGTTTTTCAGCCAGAATATTAGGCAGTGAAAATTTATCGATATCAACTAAACGTTTACCGATAAAGTGACTGAGGGCTGATAATTTATAGGCAACCACCATGGGTCTTTGTAAGAGTAATGCTTCAAGGGTTGCTGTGCCTGAAGCCAGCAATACAACATCGCTAGCTGCCATCGCCTGTTGTGCGCTACCTAAAATCAACTTAATGGGCAATGCACTCCCGTTGCTAGAAAGCAGCGATTGCATTTGTTCAAGTCGAGAGTCATTTGCCATCGGCGCGACAAATTGCAAGGCAGGATTTTTATTTAGACACCACTTTGCCGTTTCAATGAATAATGGGCCTAACCGCTTGATTTCCATTTCTCGACTTCCGGGCAATAGAGCAATAACCTTATCATCCGTGTCCAATTGTAATTGTTGTCGATATTTTGCGGGATTAATCTCCATGGGGATTTGATCTGCTAGTATATGTCCTACATAACGCACAGGTAAATTATACTTTTCATAAAGCGCAGCTTCAAAAGGAAATTGTGTCAGCATCAAGTCTGTAGATTGACAGATAGTATGAACGCGATTTTTGCGCCAAGCCCAAATAGTCGGGCTGTTATAATGCACAGTCAAATGGCCTTGCTTTTTTAATTTTTTTTCTAAGGGTAAATTAAAATCTGGCGCATCGATACCAATAAAAACATCAGGTGGGTGATCGGATAAATATTGGAAAAGCTTTCTGCGGATCTGCAAAATTTTAGGAATATGCTTGACCACTTCAAACAACCCCATCACAGCAATATCTTCCATCTGAAATAATGGCGTACAACCTGCCGCAACCATATCTGGCCCGGCAATGCCCTCAATAACAATGGATGAGTCTATTTGTTTAAGTGCATGACACAGAGCTGCTCCCAGCATATCGCCGGAAGGCTCTCCTGCTACCATGGCAATGCGCATAGGTCTTAGTTTATCCATAAAAAAGTCCGTAATTAACGCACAATCCCTCGGGTTGAAGCACGCAATGCTTCTATCATATTTTTAATTAAAGGATTTTCCGTGATAATAGCTTCTAAACTATCAATCGCTTTTTTTACTGTGAGACCCTGGCGATAAATGATTTTGTAAGCTCTCTTCAAAGAAGAAATATCATCATTGGTAAAGCCTCGTCGCTGTAAACCAACTGAATTTAATCCACAAGGCTCTGCCGGATCGCCGGATACTAGAATATATGGCAAGACATCTTTTACCACCATGGTTCCGCCAGCAACAAAACTATGATCACCTAAGGAAATAAATTGCCTTACAGCGGAAAAGCCACCAAAAACAACAAAATCACCTACACTCACGTGGCCTGCTAAAGATGCATTGTTAGAAAACACGGTACTATTTCCAACATTACAATCATGAGCAATATGCACATAAGCCATGAATAAATTTCCATTACCAATGCGCGTGACAGCTCCCCCTTGGGCTGTGCCCCGGTGAATCGTGCAAGACTCACGAATCGTATTTTCGTCTCCGATTTCAAGGTAAGTACGCTCACCTTTATATTTCATATCTTGAGTATCTTCACCCACGGAAGCAAATTGATAAATTTTGTTGTTCTTGCCAATTTTTGTTGGCCCTTTAACAACCACATGGGGACCGATCCAAGTCCCTTCACCAATTTCTACCTCAGGCCCAATATAGGTCCACGGGCCAATTTCAGCACTGTCTGCAACTCTTGCGCTAGGATCAACGATTGCTGTTTCATGTATCACGGGCATCAACCTTACTTTTAACACTCATAAGTTCTGCGGAACAAGCAACATTACCATCAACTCTTGCTTCGCCATGCACTTTAATAACAGATTGCTTTGCACGAATAAATTCCACGTGCAATTCCAATTGATCTCCAGGCTCCACCAGGCGCTTAAAGCGCGCATTATCAATGGCAGCAAACAAATAGAGATCGTTGGTTCCAGGCTCTGCATCCCCTGATTTATAGGCTAAAACACAAGCCGCTTGAGCAAGGGATTCCAACATCAACACACCCGGCATTACTGGCCGTTGAGGAAAATGTCCTGGAAAAAAAGGCTCATTGATTGTGACATTTTTTATGGCCGTAATAGATTTCCCCGGATCCAGCTGAATGACTCTGTCAATCAACAAAAAAGGAAATCGATGGGGTAGATGGGCTAAAATATCTTGAATATCCATACTATTCATCGCTGTTTTCAGCTCCTGTTAGATTTTTTAATTGATGTTCTAATTCTGTAATACGTTTCGCCATATCATCTAAGTGGCGAAAACGAACTGCATTTTTGCGCCATTTATGATGAGGTTCTAACACAGTACCAGAAGAATAAATTCCAGGGGTTTTAATAGATTTTGAGACCATGGTCATACCACTGATGACTGTCCCATCGACGACTTCAAAATGTCCCGTGAAGCCTACCATGCCAGAAATACGGCAATGCTTACCAATTTTGGTGCTACCTGAAATTCCCGTACAACCTGCAACAGCAGTATAAGCACCGATTCGCACATTGTGTCCCACTTGAATTTGATTATCGAGTTTTACCCCTTCTTCAATCAGAGTGTCTCCCATAGCGCCTCGATCGATAGCCGTATTCGCACCAATTTCCACATCATCTTCAATGATGACACCACCTAGCTGAGGTACTTTTAGCCATTTACCTTCATCATTGGCAATACCGAAACCATCTGAGCCAATCACCACACCACTGTGAATAATGACTTTATGACCTATCTTCACACCATGATAAAGGGTCACATTGGCCCACAAATGACAGTGTTCCCCAATAGAGCTTCCTCGCCCAATCACCGAGCCAGGGCCAATATACGATCCTGCACCGATGGTGACATCATTTTCTATTACACAATGGGCTGAGACAGAAACATTCTCTGCAATGTTACAGCCATCGCCGATAACCGCAGTAGGATGGATCCCTTGTTCGTATTCGAATTTAGGATTAAACAAATTTGCAACTTTCGCATACCCCACATAGGGATTTTCACAAATAAGCGCCGGTATCGAGAGCAATTTTGCATCCTGAGACGATAGGATCACTGCCGATGCTTGGGTCGTTTCCAAAAATTTGCGATATTTTTGATTATCTAAAAAGCTAATATCACCGGCTTTTGCCAATTCTAGGGGAGCGATTCCGCATACTGGAACAGTGCTATCCCCCTGCACAGTACTACCAATCAAATCAGCAATTTCACCTAAAGTGTAGCGAGGCAAACTCATAGAAGATACCTATTTTTTATTCTTCATTTCGCGAATCACATCCTGGCTAATATCAATGCGCTTGCTTGCATAGGCCACCGCATTTTTTTGCAAAATCAAATCAAAATGACCTGTGTCTGCAATTTTTTGTACCAGTGCATTGACTTGTTTCATGACATCATCCATGGCTTCTTTCTGAGCATTTCTCGCATCGGCCATGTAATCTTCTTGCATGCGGCGAAGGCGTCGTTGATCATTAGCGACTTTATCTTTTAACTTATCCGCATCGGACTTGGTCAGAATGGTAATGTCTCGCTTTAATTTAGCCTCATCATCTTTCACGCTCTTCATTAAACGCTCGATTTTTTCTTGGCGCGGCTTAAAGGTCGCTTCTAGTTTGTTGGCTGATTTTTCCATTTGTGGAGAATTTTGTAACACCATGGAAAGATCCAGGACGCCAATTTTAGGCTCTGAACTATCTCCAGCAAAAGCTCCAGAAGAAATCATCGCGACCATAGCAAGCAGTACAATTATCAAACACCTTTTCATATCTATTACTCCTCAAATAAATTAACCAATACCCGCACCCACCGTAAACTGGAATGTATCTCTTACATCACCGTCTTGCATATTCAGCGGTTTCGCTAAGCTTAAAACAACAGGTCCCATGGGGGTCCGCCACTCTGCGCTCACACCCGCAGACACTCTCACAGGCCCCGATCCTGATGGTGTACGTCCAATCAATCCAGCACAATCGGACACAGATTTGTGACTATTTGACGTACAATAGGGAACACTAACATCTGAGTAGACATTACCAAAGTCTAAAAATGCGGACAATCGCAGTATATCTGGAGTCACTGGGGAAGGCACAATTAATGCGATAACGCCATCAACTAAGAAATTACCGCCGTAATTACGACCGGTTGAATCTTTAGGCCCAATAGAATATCCCTTATAACCTTGAACAGCTCCTGGAATACCGATACCACCCGCATAATAATTTTCAAAAAACGGCAAATATTTGGTATTGAACAAGCCATTACCATACCCTAGCTCTCCGTGGAGAGACACAATCCAATCGTGATAAATTGGGTGGTAATATCTTGCTGAATAATTCGCTTTATAATAGCTCACCTGATCACTACCTCCAGGAGCCGCAAATACAATATCAGCCCCTTGGGAAAGCCCTTTTGTTGGAAAAACTGGTTTGTCGATATTCATATAGCTCCAACCGGCATTGAATAATACATTGTAAAAATGCTTACCGTATTTTCGGGTAAAGTCTTTGACCTCCGCAGAAGCACTACTACCCACTTGCAAATCGGTTACCTGGAACGCATACCCCATGGTTACACTATGCTTTTCTGCCACAGGCAAATTGTAATAAACATTGAGACCATAGCGATCCGATGAATAGGTTGTCACCATACCTTTATCATAGTCTGTCACATGGGCATAAAGGCTGAAGCCACGACCAATACCGTCGGGAGTGTGATAGGGATCATAAAAGCTTGCAGAATAGCTTCGAGTATAACGGTCAGTTCTAAAATTCAATCCAAAAGCATCTCCTGTGCCCAAAAAATTGGGTTGGTGATAACCGCCATTTAAGGTGAACTTACTTGTATCTGAATACCCTGCGGACAAGCTCACGGAAGCAGAAGGCTCTTCAATCATTTGAAAATTCAGATCCACTAAATCATCGCTTCCAGGCACTCGGTGAGTGGTGGCTTTGACAGCTTTAAAAAAGCCTAACATGTTCATACGGTATTCAGAAACATTAATATTGTTCCGAGAAACCACTGCGCCTTCCATCTGACGTAATTCTCGACGTAAGACTTCATCTGCGGTTTTGGTATTTCCTGTAAAGGAAATACGTCGTACATAAGCCTTATGCCCCGGTTCAATTAAAAAAGTAAGAAAAATTTGAGCATTGACTTCATCTAGCTCCGGCATGGGTCGAACCGTGGCAAAAGAAAAACCTGAATCTCCTAGCTTATTCCCCATCTTTATTGTCGCATCAGTCACTGCCTGCCGAGAAAATACGTCCCCTACTTTGATATCCACGAGATCTTCAAGTTGCTTTTCTGGGAGTACCATATCACCGGTAACTTTATAGCCACTGACATGAAACTGCTCACCTTCACTGATCCGGATAACAATATAGACATCTTGACGATCCGGTGTGATAGAGACTTGAGATGAAATAATTTGAAACTTCACATAACCTTGGTTTAGATAGAATGCATGCAAATTTTCCAGATCTTCATTAAATTTTTCTTTAGAATATTGGTCGCTTTTTGTCACAAAACTCCAAAATTTAGGCGTGGTCAATTGGAGTTGATGCCGTAATTTGCGTTCACTAAAAGCTTCGTTACCAATGATTTTAATTTGTTTGATGCGCGCAGCGACTCCTTCTTTAATATCAATATGCACTGCAACTTGGTTATTTTTATCAGGAATAATTTTATAGTCTACGGTGGCCGCATAATTCCCTCGGTCAAAATATTGATTCTGCAAAGAATCCTGAATATTATCAAGCATGGATTTATTATAAAATTTACCTTGAGCAAGCCCCACAGAGGCCAAAGATTCTACCAACACGTTGGTTGGCATGATTTTATTTCCGGTCATAGTCACTCGGGAAATAGTAGGGCGTTCTTGCACCATAATAACGAGGATTTGTCCTCGCTGTTGCAAAGAAACATGGCTAAAAAAACCTGTTTTATAGAGCGCGCGAACGATATTCGCTGTGTCGCTTCTGTGCAATGTTTGCCCCGTATGAACAGGCAAATAATCAAGCACTGTGCCTTCTTTTATATGCTGTAAACCTTGAATTTCAATATCTTGTATAACAAATTGGGATCCAGCAAAAGCTGGTGCAATTAACCCACAGCACAGACAAAACACAACGATGAATTGTTTTAGTTTTTGTAATCTCATTCCACTGATTCTTAAACCCCCTTTCTGGACGCTATAGTCTACAACCGGGAGAGGTCATTGTAAAATGCTAACAGCATTAAGGTCATGAGAAAAAAGATCCCAAGCTGCGCTGCAACCATTTGTACACGATCGGACACCGGTTTTCCTGTCAATAACTCCACCAAACAGTACAATAAATGTCCGCCATCTAATATTGGAATAGGCAACATGTTAATAATGGCCAAACTAATACTAATTAACGCTAAAAAGCTCAAAAAATAACTTAATCCTAGGCTAGCCGAATAACTCGCACCCTGAGCAATGCCGATAGGGCCACTAATCCCTCGAAAAGACAGCTGCCCTGTGACCATTTTGGTCATTAATTGCCAGCTCACAACGGTCACGTCCCAGGTTTTTTCTAGAGCGGGCCAAATCGCCTTAATAGGGCCGTATCGATGTATTCTCAACATATCATCAGGCCAATCAGGCAAGATGGGTTGGATCCCTAAGAAGCCCCTCATGCTACCCGATTTACCTTCAACAGCATCCAAGGTCACTAAGACTTCTTTACGTTGATCATTCCGTAAAATACCAAAAGTCACTAACTGAGAAGGCTTGGTTTCGAGAAGAGAGAGTAAATGCTGCCAACTCAGCACCGTGATCCCATCAACAGAATCAATCACATCACCTTTTTTAATGTCCGCAGAAGCCGCCGGGGTATCCGGCAAGACTTGGTTCACAGTAATAGGCCCCGTCGGATAGTAGGGTTCAATACCCAAGCTATCCAATACACTCACTTGTGGATCCCCTGCATCAAATTGCCACTGGGAAATATCCAACTGCATATCTGTTTTACCCGTATCCGATCGCTTTAGTGTCATATCAAGCGGCTTATCGGTACCCACAAAAGACAACAACTCGATATAAGCTTCTTGCCAAGAGTTAACAGGCTCGCCACCAATGGCAATAATTTCATCGCCGTCTTTAATGCCATTTTGTGCAGCAATAGATTCGGTTGCAACACTACCCACCACCGGCGCAACAGAAGAAATGCCAACCACAAACATTAACCAATAGGCAAAAACAGCAAAAATCACATTAAATAGAGGCCCGGCAACAATGATGGCCATGCGACGCCACAAGGATTTACGATTAAAGGCATCAGGCAAATCTTCTTCTGCCACAGGGCCTTCTCGCTCATCAAGCATTTTGACATATCCACCCAAAGGAATAGCAGAAATGGCAAATTCTGTTTGTTTTTTGTCATACCAAGAAAATAAAACCTTACCAAACCCTACAGAAAAACGTTTGACTTTAACGCCGCATAATCGCGCAACAGTAAAATGGCCATATTCATGAAAAGTCACTAAGATCAATATCGCAAATAAAAATAATACAAGAGAATAAAGTGTACTTATCATGACAATTGCCTCAATGATAGCCTAAGAGCCAAAGCCCTAAACCAAATAACGGTGCCGCAGCTGTTAGGGCATCGATTCTATCTAAAATACCACCGTGACCTGGAAGCATATTACCACTGTCTTTCACGCCATAGACGCGTTTGACCACACTCTCAAATAGATCACCAAAAACAGAAATCACAATAGCCATACAAACAAGGATCAAATAAAAGGGAATTTCAAAAATAAAGGTTTTTTTCCAAAGACACATCAGTCCCACTAACAGTAACGCACATAAAAACCCACCTAGAAAGCCTTCAACGGTTTTACCTGGACTTACTGCGGGAGCTAACGGGGTACTCCCCCATTTTTTCCCGGCAAAATAAGCTCCACTGTCCGCGCCCCAAACAATAACAAACAAGACGATCAGCTGGGCAACACCATGCTCTAAGATGCGAATTTTATTGATCGCAACCCAACAGGGGATCAACACCAACAACCCCACCAATGGGGCAAACCACGAAAACTTTGTCCACTTAGCCGTATCTTTTGGAAAACGGCACACTATAAAAATAGCCCACATCCACCACAATAACGCAACCACATAAATCCAGATATAGGGTACCCAACGGCTAAGGCCCATTATCCCTCCAGCCACAACCATATATACAATTTTTTTCAATAAAGATTGCATTGCTGTCAACGTCGCCCATTCCCAACATCCTAAAATAAAAAAAACGCCCGAAGCTACAGCAAACCACCGTTCATCTAAATATAAAATCGCCGCCAAAACCAAAGGAATTAAAATCGCTGCTGTTATTACTCTTTTTTTAAGCATAACCTTCTCCTGATTTTGAAATTTGCTCACCGGTAAAACCAAATCGCCGTTGCCTGGATGTAAAAAAATCTAACGCTTTTGCAAATTCTTTCTCATTAAAATCAGGCCAATAAACATTAGGGAAATACAATTCTGCATAAGCTAATTGCCAAATGAAAAAATTACTAATGCGCTGCTCACCACTAGGTCGGATAAATAAGTCCGGATCGGGTAAATCACCTAAGCTCAGATAATGGGAAAATAATGTCGGTTTAATATCATCTGCGGCTAATTTTCCTGAATGGATATCTTCAACTAGGCTTTTGATCCCTTCACAGATATCCCATTGACCACCGTAATCGATGGCAATCGCTAGCACCAATCCCGTATTTTTTCTTGTTAAATTTTCCGTCGCTTCTATCTTTTCAATAAGAGGCAAATCAAATCGGGAACGACTCCCAATAATACGAACTTGAATATTGTTATGATGAAGCTCTTCAACTTCATTTGACAATGCATCAAAAAACAAAGAAAAAATATGATCCACTTCTTTTTTGGGTCGCCGCCAATTTTCACTGCTAAAACCAAAAAGAGACAGTACTTCAATGTTTGCTTCAGCTGCGGCTCGAATCACTTTTCGCGCAGCCGTCACACCTGCTTTATGCCCCCATACTCGGGGCTTTTTTTTATCTTTGGCCCAACGACCATTACCATCCATAACAATGGCAATATGTCGAGGATTTTTGGCAGATATGTCCTCCAAGTGTTTTTAAATCTCCATTAAATCGGTTTCTTTAGCCGCCAATGCTTCATCAACTTGCTTAATATATTTATCCGTTAAGGTTTGAATTCGTGTCTCAGCTCGACGTTCATCGTCTTCACTGATGTCTTTGTCACCCAACAATTCTTTGATATGGTTATTAGCATCACGACGA
This sequence comes from Gammaproteobacteria bacterium, assembly GCA_021773305.1. GTDB lineage: Bacteria > Pseudomonadota > Gammaproteobacteria > UBA1113 > UBA1113 > JAJFKH01. The sequence continues at coordinate 12,434 of JAJFKH010000053.1, forward strand.
ATATTACGTATAGAAACCCGGCTATTCTCCGCCACTTGGCGTACTAAACGAATAAATTCTTTACGTCGATCTTCGGTCAAAGGTGGTAATGGAATTCGAATCACAGTTCCTGCTGAAGCTGGATTCAAACCCAAGCCAGCATTCATAATCGCTTTTTCAATAGCTTGAACCATGTCTTTTTCCCAAGGAGTAATCATCAGCGTTCTTGCATCAGATACCGAAACACTTGCCACTTGGCTCAAAGGCGTCTCATTACCGTAATAAGAAACTTTAATCGTTTCCAGCAAACTTGGATGGGCGCGGCCCGTACGCACTTTATTTAACTCTGCGCCTAAGGATTCAACACTTTTTTTCATCCGCCCTTCGGCGTCTGCCATAATATCATTTACCATTAGGCAACACTCCTCGCTCAATTAACGTACCTTCTTCTTTACCCATAATAATATCCCTTACAGCACCTTCTTTATTGATATTAAAAACACGCATCGGCATATCATGATCTCGACAAAGGCAAATAGCATTCAAATCCATCACCCCCAAATCCTTGCGAATCACTTGATCGTAGGTCAAGCGAGAGTAAAACTCTGCATTAGGGTTCTTCGCCGGATCCTCCGAATACACGCCATCAACCTTTGTGGCTTTGAGTACCACATCCGCTTCAATCTCAATGCCTCGCAAACTGGCAGCAGAATCTGTGGTAAAAAAAGGATTCCCTGTGCCTGCGGCAAAGATAACTACACGATTTTGTCGTAGATGATGCAATGCCTTACGCCTATCATAATGATCGACAATCCCGCTCATGGGTATCGCAGACATAATCCGAGCGGGCAAATTTGCTCGCTCTAAAGCATCTCGCATAGCTAAGGAATTCATGAGCGTTGCCAACATTCCCATGTGATCACCTGTCACCCGTCCGAGTCCAGCTTCTGACAGCAAGGTTCCACGAAATAAGTTTCCACCGCCTACGACCAAGCCTATTTGAACACCCAATTCCGATAACTCGGCAACTTCATGGGCCAAGCGATCAATGACCTTCGGATCGATGCCAAAAGCACCCTTTCCCATGAGAGCTTCGCCGCTCATTTTGAGTAATACACGACGATAAAAAGGCTGCGCTTTATTTTCCATCTTTACTCTTCATTCCCTCTAACTTGAGCCATGACTTCATCCGCAAAATTTTCTGCGCGCTTTTCGATACCTTCACCGACTTCAAAGCGAACAAAACGATGCACAGTAGCACCTTGTTGCTTTAATAAAGCACCGACTTTCGTGTTAGGATCTTTAACAAAATCTTGTCCATGAAGACTGACTTCTTCAAGGAATTTACGCACCCGACCCACAACCATTTTCTCAACGATGTCGGCAGGCTTTCCGCTTTCCGCAGCCTGTGCTGCATAAATTTCTTTTTCTTTTGCAATCAATTCTTCTGGTACATCTTCTCCAGCAACGACAATAGGGCTGCTCGCCGCAATATGCATTGCCAAATCTTTGCCTAAATCATCATCTGAGGCATCTACATCAATCAGCACGCCGATCCTCACACCGTGGACGTAAGAGCTAATCTTGCCTTTCGCTTCAATGAAATGAACTCGTCTGAAATTGATATTTTCACCCACTTTCGCTGTCAAGTTTTGCCGAACCGCTTCAATGATATCTCCATCCACAGACAGGTCGGCCAATGCGCTAATATCGTTACACCGATTTGCCAAAGCATGCTCTGAGCAAAAGTCCACAAAACCTTTAAAATCATCTCCCCGAGAAACAAAATCAGTTTCACAATTAATTTCAAGAATTACAGCGGTTTTTTTATCATCAGCAACACGAACAGCCACTAAGCCTTCTGCGGTAATCCGACCTTGTTTTTTTGCAGCCTTTGCAGCCCCTGACTTACGCATCTCATCAATAGCAGCTTCAATATCTCCGCCCACTTTTTCCAAGAATTTTTTACACTCCATCATGCCTTCGCCGGTACGCTCACGCAATTCTTTCACTAATTTTGCACTGATTCCCATCATCTTCACCCTTTGATTAAAAAAGTGGCGCAGCCTTTGCTACGCCAAGTATCTCGTTCACGCTTACACTTTAGGATCAATCCTTATCAGAAGCGTCTTCTTCACCCTTGTCACCTTCAGACGCTTTTTCAGCAGTCAATTTCGCATCTTCTTCAACATAGGTTTCTTCTTCTACAATTTGATGAGCGCCCGCGGCTTGTTTTGCAGCAAGGATTTCATCAGCGAGAAGACTTGAGTAGAGACGAATCGCACGAATCGCATCATCATTCCCAGGAATAATATAATCCAAATGATCTGGAACGTTGTTGGTGTCAACAATACCAATAATAGGTATTTTAAGGCGGCGAGCTTCGTTAATAGCAATGTTTTCATTGCCCACGTCAATCACAAATAGAGCATCAGGAAGACCACCCATATCTTTGATCCCACCTAGGCTACGCTCTAGCTTGATCATAGAACGAGTCAAATTCAATGCTTCTTTTTTGGTTATCTTTTGGAAGGAGCCATCTTTACTCATTGCTTCCAAATCTTTCAAGCGCTGGATAGATTTTCGAACTGTTTTATAATTGGTCAGCATGCCCCCTAACCAACGGTGATTCACATAGGGCATACCACAGCGGATAGCTTCTTCTTTGATAACATCTTGAGCAGCATATTTAGTTCCCACAAATAGCACTTTACCTTTGTTAGCCGCAATACGACCCACAAAATTCAGGGCATCTTCAAACATAGGAACGGTCTGTTGTAAATCAATGATATGAACATCATTTTTAGAACCAAAGATATAGGGTTCCATTCTAGGATGCCAGTAACGGGTACGGTGCCCAAAGTGAACACCCGCTGCTAACATGTCTTGCATAGAAACTCGGGACATACTTATTTCTCCAAATCATTCCAGCCAGTCCATTAGGACTTCACTGAATGGGTTAATCCTCCACAAACCCCATAACTCACTCTTCTCTCGGAAGAGCACCCCGAGCTATGTGTCGGTTTGTGTGTGATATATTCACTCTAATTCCAGAAAAACGGTCAAACTTAAACCAAAAAGACCGACTTCTCGAAGTAAAGCACTCAATAAGCGATTTCATTTGCCAATCGCTGCACGACTTTATACCATATGCAGACCTTAACAACAATGGTAACCACGATGTCAATCAACATTAAAACAGCTGAAGAAATCGAAAAGATGCGAGTCGCCGGCAAACTCGCCGCCGAAGTATTGACCATGATCGAGGATTATGTCAAGCCAGGCATCACAACAGACGAAATCAATGATATTTGTCACGAATATATGACCCAAGTCCAACAAGCTACCCCTGCCTCTCTCAACTATATGGGTTTTCCTAAATCCCTGTGCACATCTGTCAATCACCAAGTCTGCCATGGGATCCCAGGCCCCAAAAAGCTCAAAAAAGGCGATATTGTCAATATTGATGTTGCCTTGATTAAAGATGGCTTTCATGGAGATAACAGCAAAATGTATTTTATCGGGGAACCTTCCATCCTGGCGAAACGCTTAGTGCAAATCACCCAAGAATGCATGTACATCGGCATTAAGATGGTAAAGCCAGGCGCTCGACTGGGAGATATTGGGGCTGCCATTGAGCAACACGCAAACAAACATCACTTTTCCGTGGTAAGAGAATACTGTGGCCATGGATTAGGGAGAGAATTCCACGAATCTCCCCAAGTACTCCACTATGGCAAACCGGGTACCAGAGAAACTCTAGAAGCCGGCATGACATTCACCATTGAACCCATGATCAATGCAGGTAAACGACAAATTAAGCTTCTCCCAGATGGCTGGACTGTGGTCACCAAAGATCGCAGCCTCTCCGCTCAGTGGGAGCATTCCATCCTTGTCACTCCAGATGGCTTTGAGGTACTCACCCTAAGAGAGGAAGAACGAGGAATTTTTTAGGCTCTCCACGTTTTTCTGTGGTCACGAAAAGTTCGTAATTGATTGATTTTTATAGAATAATCGATATCCTTCCAGATCTAAAAAGATGCGTTGAAAGAAGTGTTTGATATTGTAGATCCCGTAGCAACGACGCTTAATGACTTTCAACTTATTATTAAATCCTTCAACGAAACCGCTGGAATGGCGAGAGATAAAATAATTGGTAATGGTATCAAGATGGGTGCTTAATGTGTTGATGAAACCATCAAAAGCGGTCACCTCGCTTTGCGAGACACCATCGATCCACTGAGTGATCTCTTTAACGGCTTTTGGTTTGCGATGTTTTCGGTTGAATATCCCTGTCAACTGCCTTGCTAAACGATAGGCTGCTTTGAGTGAAGATGATAGTTTAAATAATGGCTGTAGTTGTTTCTTTTCTTTTTCATTATATAATTCTTGGCACTTGACTAAAATGCGAATAGCGGGTTTCAAAGATTGATAATCCTCAGTAGATAATTCAGACCTCAACCGTTTTAATTCTCGTTTTCGTAATTCAACCAGGCAACCGCTATATAACTTAGCAACATGAAACCTGTCAGTGACAATAGGCACCTCATAACTGAATACTTCTTTAGCAGCATTCATATAGCCTACGTATAAATCACAGCATACGGCTGTAATGGTTTTTTGTTTTTTCTTAGGGATACTGCTGAAAAAGCCTTTAATCATAGATTTTTCTCGACCTCTTAATACGGATAGAATCGATAATTTATTATTCACTTTACTCGTCACTATGGTCAAATAATCTTGATAGCCTTTTTTCAAACTAATTTCATCAATTCCAAGTAATCCTATTGATTGAATCGACTTCCAATCTACTTGGTTGTTAATGCGTTTATCAACTAAGTGCTGGATCACACCAGCATGGATCCCTTCTTTCATTTCTACATCAGCTAGAGTACTATGAACCAAGGAAAATAATAAGTGCTCTTCATAAGCATGGGTATGATGTGCATTTCGATCGTGCCAACTCAGCGTTTGGGTTGTCGTTGGATTTTTATCACAATGCTCACAGCGACCTCGTGGCGGAGTGAATACGATGATGGTTCGCTTACCAAGTATCGGTAAATGACGCAAGCGTAACGGTTGACCTTTCCCATGGGGCCGAGTGGGTTTACCACAACGATGGCACGCTATTTCTGATTTTGTACTTTTAACACAAAGGATGATTTCATCATTTCTTGATAGCTTGGATGAAGTAATTTCTACATCGCTTAAGCCCAATAGCTCCACTGGGATCACCAAATCCTTGGATAATTGTTCCATTTTCACACCTATTTTAATTTTTTCAGATTTTTCTAATACATTGTATTATATCATATTTTTATAGCTTTGCTTCCACAGAAAATCGGGGAGAGCCGATTATTTTACGAACCATCGTAAAATGGTCGTAATAGGAAGCTTAAATTAAACTCAAGTCAACAACCAGCGGCAAACCCAAACCGCAGACAGTATTCCCACGACATCAGCGAGAAGCCCGACTGGCACCGCATGACGAGTATGACGCACGCCAACCACCCCAAAATAAACGGCCAAAACATAAAAAGTGGTTTCTGTGCTTCCCGTCATCGTGGCCGCTATTTGCGAAGAAAGGGAATTAGGCCCATAATGCTGAATAATATCCACCAACAAACTGTTGCTGGCAGAACCCGAAAAGGGTCGCATCAACGCCATGGGAAAGACTTCTGTGGGCATGCCTATCCAGCCTAACAGTGGCGACAACAAACCACTAATTAACTCAAAACCACCACTGGCACGAAACATACCGATAGCAACAATCATGGCTAAAAGATAGGGAAATACCTTGACCATAATCGGGATGGACTCTCTTGCCCCATCCACAAAGACATCAAACACCCTCACTCGCCGACAAGCACCATAAAGCGGGATCCCAATGACAAAACCTAGAAAAAGAGAATCTGAAATATAATGCCCGATTTGCACCATTGCCATAAACTATTCACTCCTCAAACGATAACGAGGTAATTTTTCGAAAATTTTAACCGCTGTAATGGCGGTTATCGTCGAAAAAATAGTGGCAATCACAGTGGTTGCAATAATGGCTGTGGGTTGCTTCGCTCCGGCTGCGGCTAAAAAAGCAATTGCTGTGGTTGGGATCAATTGCACACTGGAAGTATTGATTGCAAGAAATGTCACCATAGCGTTAGTTGCCGTGCCTGGCTTATCATTTAATTGTTCCAATTCTTCCATTGCCTTTAACCCGAAAGGTGTCGCAGCATTGACAAGCCCTAGCATATTCGCAGCCATGTTCATCACAATCGATCCCATTGCAGGATGATCCTCTGGCACCTCAGGAAAAAGAAAGCGTAAGATCGGGCGAATGGCTTTGGCAAACAATAAAATCAATCCCGACTTCTCTGCAATCGCCATGATCCCTAACCAAAAGGCCATGACCCCTGTGATCCCTAACGCCATTTCAAAAGCAAATTTTGCATTATCTGTCACAGCCGCAATCACAGCATCGGTTTTTCCCGTAAAAAAGCTAATAATAATTGAAAGGAAAACTAAGCCTATCCAGATGGAATTCAGCATCAATGTTCCCTATTTTCAATGACACGGACATGAATAACACCCAAGATCCCTTGTAACTGCTGGATCACAGTTTCACCAATTTTCTGATCCACATCAATTAACGTATAAGCAATGGTATCCCTGGATTTATTAATTAAATCCAGTACATTAAAATGGTGCTCTGCTAATATCGTAGAAATTTGCCCAACCATATTAGGAATGTTTTTATTCACAATGCACAAGCGATATCCGTCCCGCCATGGCATATCCACGCCAGGAAAATTAACGGAATGTTCAATAGTGCCAAGTTCTAAATAATCTCGAATTTGATTGACCACCATAACAGCACAATTATCTTGGGATTCTTCGGTGGAAGCACCCAAATGAGGTAAGCTAATCACTTGAGAATGATCACGTAGGGTATTGTTGGGAAAATCATTGATATAAGCACGCAGTTTTTTTTGTTCCAATGCATCTACAAGAGCAGTTTCATCAACAATAGGCCCTCGTGAAAAATTTAACAAAACCGTATTTTTTTTCATCACGGCCATACGATTACTGTCTAACATTCCTCGGGTTTTATCATTCAAAGGCACATGAATAGTAATAAAATCGGATTGTGCTAACAATTGATCTAAGGTTTGTGCTTGCTTCACGCCCGCTTGCAATTGCCAAGCCTGCTTCACACTGATCACCGGATCATAACCAATAACATTCATACCCAGCGCCACCGCGCTATTTGCAACGCGAACGCCGATGGCCCCCAAACCAATCACACCCAAAGTACGTCCTTGAATTTCACTACCTGCAAATTGCTTTTTACCTGACTCGATCAGTTTAGGTAAATCACTATCAGCCACATCAAGCTGTTTCACATAATCCCATGCCTGGCAAATATTGCGGCTAGCGATAATCAATCCGGCAAGTACTAATTCTTTTACCGCATTCGCATTGGCTCCCGGCGTATTAAAAACTGGGATCCCTCGTTCTGTCATAGCATCCACAGGAACATTATTCACACCCGCCCCTGCACGTCCGATGGCCATCAGCGAATCCGGCAAGCTTTCATCATGTAAAGAATGGGATCGCAATAAAATTGCGTCTGGATCATTGAGATCCGATGAAATATCATAACGTTCCATAGGCAATCGCTGTAATCCAACACTTGATATGTGATTTAATGTCTGTATCTTAAACTTTTTCATTGTTAATTACCCATTACGCTTTTCAAAATCTTTCATGAAATTTACCAATATATCGACCCCTTGATCGGTCATACCCAGATAAACACTTGCACGCATACCACCCACCGCTCGATGCCCTTTTAAATTACAAAGGTTCGCTTCTTTGGCTTCACTAAGAAATAAATCATCCAAAGCTGGATCTCGAAGCGTAAAAGGAACATTTAATTTTGAGCGAGAATGTTGATGCACGTTATTGAGATAAAAATCCGTACTATCGATAACATCATAAATTTTAGTAATCCGCCTTTTGCTATGCCCTGCCATGACTTCAATGCCCCCCTGGGATTTTATCCAATCAAACATCAAGCTGGTAAAATACCAAGCGTACGTGGGCGGTGTATTACTTTTCGAACCGGAATCTGCATGAATTTTGTAATTATACATAGACGGTGTAAAAGCTAGAGGATCTCCGATTAAATCATCTCGCACAATGACTAAAGTAACTCCCGCATGACCGAAATTTTTCTGCGCAGCAGCGAAAATCACACCATATTGGCTAACATCCATAGGACGGGCAAGAAAATTTGATGTCATATCAGAAACCAAAGGAATATCACCATGGGTGGGGACTCTGTCAAATTCAATGCCTTCAATCGTTTCGTTGTCGGTATAATATAGATAAGCAGCATCATCACCCAACGTTATTTCATTATCTTCTGGCAAACGGACTAAGCCACCTTCTGTAATCAACCCTCCAGCCTGATGAATATCACAATAGCGAGCAGCTTCACCACTTGCTTTTTTTGACCAATGTCCTGTCACCAAATAGGCTGCTGTTTTTTTATCTCGCAACAAGTTCATTGGTACCATGGCAAATTGGCTGGTTGCCCCACCAGATAAAAATAAAACATGATAGTTATCTGGAATTTGAATCAACTCTCGAATGGTGGTTTCACAACGCTCCGCCATTTCTGTAAAAACATGACTTCTATGGCCCGCTTCCATGGGTGAGATCCCACAGCCGTTCCAATCTAATAACTCCGCTTGGGCTCTTTTTAAAACGTCATCCGGTAAGACGGAAGGCCCTGCACTAAAATTAAAAACCCGAGACATTGCTTAACACTCCTTTAGAGTAACATCATGATGATTAAGATACTCCATGCCCGCAGCATAGAGTGCATGGGATGAGTGGGATAATGCCTCTTGTTCTCCACGGGTCAACACCAGAGGCAATAGTGCGGAAAAATCATTGACCGTAATATAAAACGAACTTTTCTCTTGGACAGTTTTTCGAGCAAAAGCACCGCCAAAACCCACAAAGCGCGCCACGTGATCTTTAGCATTCAAATCATTCATGCCATCGCCCACGAGTAATAAACGCGGATATTTTTCTTTTAACTGCTTAACGATATCAATTTTACCGTGACTACTAATCAGAGGAGAATGCCTATCAAACCCTCGATACTGACCTTTTTCATCAAAAGAAACATCAACGGCAAAAACATGTTCCTTTGGCAGCCCCAATTCTTGAGCTAAATATTCAACGCAAGGCGTGAGTCCCGCAGACACAATATAAACAGCCTTACCAAAAGAGCGCAGAATGTCGATTAACTGCCGACTATTAGGCGTCGTATGTGCGCAATAATCTTCTGCCAATTGGTACACTTGATCTTTGCTAGGCTTAACCAACTGTAACCGTTTTTCGTACAGTTCTTGGTTCATTTTGCCCTGCTCCATGGCAATCACTGTCAATCGCTCAACTTCATCACTCACATGATTAAAAGATGCTAAGTGATCAATGCCTTCGATGCTGGTTAAAGTTCCATCACAATCAAAGATAACGCCATCAAACGGCTCTTGAGTTTGCCAAGCCGCCGCATCCACTGCTATTATTTCCTCAAACATTAGGGCTAAGACTCCCATTCAACGAGAATTACTCAGCATTGTAACGTAACTTAACCATGGAGAAAACTGATGTCACTAACACCTTCTAACATGATGCCTTTGGGTACCATCGCACCGGATTTTACGCTCCCTGATACATTGTCTGGTAAAAAAATGTCCTTCTCTGATGTACAATCCCCCATCGCAACCGTGGTGATGTTTATTTGTAATCATTGTCCTTATGTTATCCACTTGGAAGATCATCTGGTTAATTTTGCTAAACAGTACCAAGACCGTGGTATACAATTTGTCGCCATCAGTGCCAACGATGTCAATAGCTACCCCCAAGATGCACCCGAGCAAATGACAGTAAAAGGCACTGAGCTGGGTTTTAGCTTCCCCTATCTTTATGATGAAACCCAAGCGGTTGCCAAAGCTTACAATGCCGCCTGCACTCCAGATTTCTTTGTTTTCGATGGTGATAAAAAATGCGTTTATCGCGGTCAGTACGATAGCTCACGACCCGGCAATGATACCCCTACGGGAAAAGACTTAGGATCTGCCCTGGACGCATTACTCGCCGGAAATCCTGTTGATAGCGACCAAATTCCCAGTATGGGCTGCAATATTAAATGGAAAGAAACTGATAGCTAATCTTTCTTCTTATAAAATTTCTTCTGGCGTTTTTTCTTTTGTTCCTGTCTAGGCGTTAATTTATTTCTGACGTCTTTAAAAGGATTATCCCCGGTTTTAAATACCATTCGAATGGGGGTACCCACCAACTTAAATATTTTGCGATAAAAATTATTTAAGTAGCGTTTGTAAGATTCTGGTAATTCGTTGGTTTGGTTACCATGAACAATAATGGTCGGAGGATTTGCACCTCCTGGGTGAGCATAGCGTAGTTTAATGCGGCGACCACGAACCAAAGGCGGTTGATGATCAAAAATAGCTTTTTCTAAAACATCGGTTAGCTGAGAGGTCGATAGCTCCTTCGTTGCCGATCGATAGGCTTCATTGACTGACTTAAATAAATCACCAACCCCGGTACCATGCTTTGCAGAAATAAAATGAAGCCTTGCAAAATCAGCAAAAGCTAAGCGCCGACTAATTTCTTTTTTAACATCATCTCTATCATCTTTATCCATGCCATCCCATTTATTAATGGCAACCACTAATGCTTTTCCCGCCCGAATAATATGTCCTAATAAACGCTGATCTTGCTCGCTAATATTTTCTCTGGCATCCACCACCATAATAGCGACTTGGCAAGCTTCAATGGCTTGTAATGTCTTAATCACAGAAAATTTTTCTAGGGCTTGGCTCACTCGACTACGGCGGCGGACACCCGCAGTATCAATCAGTGTATATTTGCAATCTTGTCTGACAAAAGGAATAAAAATACTATCTCGAGTCGTACCTGGCGCATCAAAAACTAAAACCCGTTCTTCTCCTAAAATACGGTTCACTAATGTTGATTTACCCACGTTAGGTTTGCCAATAAATGCAATTTGGATCCCAGCATCTTCCTCTGGCTTGATTTGTTGAGCAATAAACCCTTCAACCACGGTGGAGAGCATTTGACTCAGACCTCGGCCATGGCTGGCAGCCATGGGGTGCAGGGTATCAAAACCTAAACCATAAAATTCACTACAAGCAATATCAGGATCGATACCATCGGTTTTATTCACTGCCAAGTAAATCGGTTTTGTCAATGGCCTAAGGATATCAGCAATGTCTTCATCAGCAGAGGTTAAACCACCTCGACCATCCACCATAAAGATCACCGCATCTGCTTCTTCAATAGCAAATCTGGCCTGCTCTTCCATGACCGTATCTAAACCTTCAAAATCACCACCAATACCACCGGTATCAATAACAATAAAATCATTTCCTTCAAAATGACCTTGGCCATACTGCCTGTCCCGAGTCACCCCAGGCAAATCTGCCACGATAGCATCTCGGCTTCGTGTGAAGACATTAAATAATGTGGACTTTCCCACATTGGGACGACCAACAATAGCAATAACAGGTAACATTAGGTTATTTCTTCATGTAAGCGAGGCGCTGCTTGGAATGCAAACATTTGCCCGCCTTTGGTTAATACAATAAGTGATTCATCTGCGACAATAGGAGATGCTACAACACCACCACCACCGACAAAATTCCAAGCTAAAAAACGACCATCGTCTAATGATACCCAGTAAATAAAGCCTTTTTCATCTGCCATGGCAAGGTAATCCCCCACAATAACAGGTTGAGTTAGGTGTCTGGTTTTGACTCCACTTTGCTGCCAAAGCACAGCACCATTGGCGCGGCTAAAATTCCAAATTAAGCCATCGGTATCGGTTGCAATCAAATCGCGTCCATAGGTTGTCATTCCGGAGTCTGAGGACAAATCATGTTGCCATAAAATTTGACTGGTATGTAAATCAACCGCAGAAATACTACCTTGGTAGGTGGTCACATAAATCACATTATCTTTAACCAAAGGATCCGCACTGATATCCACCATGCGCTGCAAATCCGTAAAGCCCGAAGGCTCTGCAACTCGTTTTTCCCAGATAAGCTTACCATCTTCCAATGTTAAAACCACAATGCGGCCATCAGAAAAACCACTGATCACATAGGGAAAATGTATTTGCGGCGCACTACTACCACGCAGTATTAAGCGAGGTGATCCTTGGCTATAGTGCCATTTCTCGTCACCTGTTTTAGCATCTAACGCGATTAAATCACCACTTAACGTTTTTACCAAAAAAATATTGTTATTATATTGGGGCGTGGCTAATACTTGGTTAGTAACGGATGTGCGCCAACTCTCTTGACCTGTCTCAAAATCCAATGCAACAATTTGAGCGTCATTGGTTCCAAAAACTATTTTTTCACCCCCGATACCAGGGCCACTTGTAATTTTTTGCTTCGTCTTTCGAGACCAGCGACGCTTTCCTGTCTCTTTATCCACTGCGTACACACCGCCTTTAGCATCCGTCGTCACAATAACGCCATCCGCATAAGCCGGTGTCAAACGTAAAAAAGCCCCTTGGGTGCCTGAGGTATTACTCACCCAAGCTTGCTTTACATCCACCTCAAAATCTTTTGGCTGGATAAAATGATTTTTCTCAAGGTGAAGGAAACTTCCGCATCCCACCAAAAGCCCCATTGCCATGGGTATTATTAAAAAAACCCGTAATGCTTTCATGATTTTTTCTCCGACGAATTTTCAATATCGTATAGTTTCATTAACAAAAATGGGTGAGAGTCTCGACCATATTGACTACCTTTTAATGAGTTTTTATAGGCTAATTTTGCATTTTTCGAGTCACCCATACTCAACAAGACATCTCCTTTGATTTCTTCAGCCAACGTTGAAAAAGCAGGATCAATATCCTTATTCAACAAATCCAACGCCTGTTGATACTGTTCTTGAGACAACAAAATTCTGGCTTCTCGTATGGTAGCAATCGTTTTAAACCCTGGATCTTTTGCATGTTCTCGCACCCACTGTAAGTGCTTGATTGCAGCACTATTATTGTTTTGATCCACAGCAAGTTTTGCCAAAAAAAAGTTTGCGAACCACGCATAGGGACTCTTTTCATAATGGCTTATCACATTTTCGGCTAATTCTTGAGTTTTTTTCGCATCCCCTTGAGGAATGCTCACGAGCATTTTTTGGTAGGCTATAGATGCGTTAGCAGAGTAACTTTCCTGACGTTTTTGCCAATACTGCCAACCATACATCACAGCAAGTCCTGCAATAATACCGAAGATAATGGATGGGCCGTAGCGGTACCACCATTGTTTAATTTGCTCAACTTGCTCATGCTCGTTTAAATTAGGATCCATCATAGATTTAATTCCTCTTGACTAGCCAATTGAGCTAGTAATGTCACTAATTGCGTTTGGGACAAGGTTTCTTGAGGCTTGTCTTCTCGTAAAAACTTTACTGTCACTGTTTGGTTTTCAACTTCGTCATCCCCTAAAATTAACGCGAGTTGAGCACCACTTTTATCAGCTTTTTTAAATTGTTTTTTAAAATTTCCTGAACCACAATGGGTTATCAAGCAAAGATTTGGTACCTGCTCCCGCAAAAATTTCGACAAAGCAAAGCCCTTCGCTTGACAACCCATTAAAAGAAGATATCCGTGAGGGTTCGTCGGTTGAGATGTAACCGTTTTATGAACGTCCATTAACTCGATAACTCGCTCAAGACCAATGGAAAAACCAATTCCCGGTGTCCCGTGACCACCCAGTTGTTCTACCAGGCTATCATAACGCCCACCTGCACACACGGTGCCTTGAGCGCCTAATTCCGTTGTCACCCATTCAAAGACCGTTTTACCATAGTAGTCTAATCCTCTGACAAGTCGAGGATTAATCGTGTAAGTAATATTTGCAGCATTTAACAATTGACAAAATTTTTCAAAATGTTCTTTTGACTCATCATCCAAGTGTTCCATTAAATTGGGCGCACCGGCAATGATTTTTTCCATAGCAGGATTTTTACTATCGAGAATACGCAATGGGTTCATTGTCAGTCGTCGCTGACTGTCTTCATCAAGTTGATCTTTATAATCACTCAAATAAGCGACAAGCTTTTCGCGATACAATGCTCTCGCTGCTGCCGTCCCCAGGGAATTTATTTGCAATTCAAGGTAATCAGTTAATCCTAATCGTTGCCAAAGCTGCGTTAAAAATAAGATCATCTCTCCATCAATATCCGGCCCTGAAAAGCCGAAAGCCTCTAAACCAAATTGATAAAACTGTCGATATCGTCCTCGCTGAGGTCGCTCGTGGCGATACATAGGCCCCATGTACCAGAGCCTACGGGTTTGATTGTAAATGAGTCCATGCTCAATAGCTGCTCGCACACAACCGGCAGTGCCTTCCGGGCGCAATGCCAATTCATCACCATTACGATCAACAAAAGCATACATTTCTTTTTCAACAATATCAGTGACTTCACCAATCGTCCGGCAAAACAACCCGAGAGATTCTAGTACGGGGAAACGGATTTCATCATAAGCAAAATTATTGGCTAATTCACGTAACGTATTTTCGAGAAAATGCCAATGAAACATTTCGTCAGGCAAAATATCATTCATACCACGAATTGCTTGGAATTTTTTCAATGGAATTACCTCTTCTAGCAAAGATACCAGGGCCGAAGCGCTCTTAGTGAGAGCGCCAAACGCTCATTTGCTTTAACGTAGCGCAGATGGATCTATGAATTTTGGGATACAGTATTATTAGCCGCGAAAGCATCTTGATTTTCCTTTGCCTCTTCCGTATCCAGTGCCGTTGTTATCAGTGTATCATTGGCCATGGATATCTCAAATCCACCGTTATGATTTTTCCACCACACATAAGCTAAGGCAAAAAACAAACATACAACAGCATAACTTATCCAGCGAAATACGTTTTCATTTTTAATAAAATCATATTTTACCGCAGCGGGTTGTTCTGACTCAAGTTTAGTTGTATCTTCGTAACCTAAACTATTAAATTTTTCAATGATATCATCCCCTGATAGAGACACTACCCGGGCATAACTACGTAAATAACCTCGTGCGAAGGTTGCACCTGGTAATTTATCGTATTCATCGTTCTCCAGAGCCAAAATGACATTGCGCGACAAATGCAACTTTTCAGCAATGTAGTTAACACTTAAATCCAATGCAAAACGCGCGTTCCGTAGGATTTCTCCAGGCCCTTTTTCAGTCTCTTTCACGCTACTGGGGGCATAAGCCATTTCAACAACTTCAACGTGATCTTTTGTTTCACTCATGATGCTTTCTCTGCTGCTAAAAGTTCCTGATACTCTCGACTGGTCGCGTAACGCTCCCGTAATTGGGTGCTGTTGACGACTACGGTTTTAGTATCACCTAAGTGATCTGCAACTCGCAACCCTAGCAGCAAGCTTTCTGCTGTTGGTGGGTTGTTTGCCAGATAACGCTCCATGTATTGCCTAGCAAGTATAAAATCGCCCTCAGTATAATGGATCTGAGCCAATTTTAATAAGGATTTTGCCGATCTTGGCTGCTTTTGTAAAGCCTTGGTGAAATAATGCTCGGCTCTGGCCAGTTTACCTTCATCCAAAGCACACAAGCCCGCATTTTCAAAGGCATCGGCCGGTGTTAAGTAATTTTCTGCTTGAGTTGCGAGAAGAAAATGCGCTTCACCTGCTTTGTACCGTTTTTGGCGGCACAAAAAAGCACCATAGTTATTCTCAGCGCTACCTCTGTTACTGTTCACTGTGACGGCTTTTTTATAAAAGTTTTCAGCCGATTTTGGCTCCCCGGTACTTTCAAGAAAATAGGCCATGGCATCCAAGACAATGGCAGATTGGGGATCTTGTTGTAATGCTAAGGTTAATTTTCGCTTCGCGCGATCATTATCACCCTGGCGCAAATAAGCGACGCCTAACTGCACATTAATAAGGGCAGCATCAGGATTATGAGCTGTCTCCCGCGACTGGCTTTTTTGAGAGTTTTTTGATGGGGAAAATGTGCTACAACCGATGAGCAACACTGTCAGCAAGCCGACGATAAAACATTGTCTAGCGCGCCTCATCAATATCAAGCTCCTCTGTCTTCACAGCAATACGTTTCAAACGCGTAGCTAAACGCGCCTTGCGCTGAGTACGATCATTGACATCTCCAACTAACTGTCCGCAAGCCGCATCAATATCATCCCCTCGGGTCTTACGAATGGTTGTCACAATACCCGCTTTCTGCAATATATCACGAAATGCCGTAATAGCCCCTATAGGCGATCGACCATAACCACTGTGAGGAAAAGGATTGAAAGGGATCAAATTCATTTTACCCGGCACCCCTTCAAGGATTTTGCATAATTGGCGAGCATGTTTGGGCTGATCATTCACTCCATCGAGCATGACATATTCGAAGGTGATCTTACGTTTAGAGGATTTTGGGTAATAATCTCGGCAAACAGCCATGAGTTCAGCGAGAGGATATTTCTTATTGATTGGAACCAAGATATCTCGGAGAGGATCATTTGGTGCATGTAACGACACCGCCAAGGCTACATCACTGGTCGCTTTTAATTCTTTCATTGCAGGCACTAAGCCTGAAGTACTTAAGGTGACCCGCCTTTTGGACAATCCATAGCCAAAATCATCCATCATCAATTCCATCGCCGGGACAACTTGATCAACATTGAGCAATGGCTCTCCCATTCCCATGAAAACCACATTGCTAACATGGCGCTTTTGATTTCCAGCTTCCCGAGCCAGTTCATCTTTTGCAATCCACAACTGACTAATAATTTCCGCCGTAGTCAAATTACGATTAAATCCCTGACGGCCCGTGGAACAGAAACTACAGTTCAAAATGCAACCAACCTGAGAAGAAACACACAGCGTGCCTCTGTCATTTTCCGGAATAAAAACGGTCTCAATGGCGTTGCCATCGAACAATTCTAAGATCCATTTGCGAGTTCCATCCTTAGAGTGCTGGCGATATTTCACCTTCGGCAAAGAAAACTCTGTAGTTTCAATGAGCTGAGCGCGCAGAGATCGACTAAGATTGGTCATCTTGTCAAGGTCAATCACCCCAAGCTGATGGATCCATTTAACCATTTGAGTGGCACGGTAAGCCTTTTCCCCTTGTTCAGCGAAAAAGGCTTCTAACCCATGCCGGTCAAAATTAAATAAATTGACCTTAGCGGACGCGATCACAAAGCTCTGCTTGTGTGAAGAAAAACTCGATTTCCTGTCTGGCAGTTTTTGCACCATCAGAGCCATGCACCGCATTTTCATCGATACTGCTCGCAAAATCCGCACGAATCGTACCCGCATCGGCCTCTTGAGGATTCGTCGCACCCATCACATCACGATTTTTCAGGATAGCGCCTTCGCCTTCCAAGACTTGTACTAATACAGGCCCTGAAATCATAAAATTAACTAAGTCATTGAAAAAAGGACGTTCTTTATGAACTGCATAAAATTGCTCAGCTTTTTCTCGGGTCAATTGCATCATTTTTGCGGCAACAATTCGCAAGCCTGCGGCTTCAAATTTGGCTAAAATTTCACCAATATGATTTTTTGCAACAGCATCCGGTTTCAGGATGGAAAGGGTTCTTTCTACTGCCATGTTATTCTCCAAGTGGATGTAGGTTATATTCAAGTAAAAGAGCTAGGATTATACAAAAATTTGACAAAAAAGCTAGAGCCTGGTGAAAATTCACCTACCGCCTACGTACTGCGGCACGTAAGCAGTAGGAGGTTAAAGCTTTCGTCGTGGATAAATAACGCAAATTAATAAGATTTGACTTTTTATAGCCTATTCTTCCTCCGGATCCTGGGGATAAAAGCTTTCACCACAGCCACAGGCACCGGCTTCATTGGGATTGATAAAGTTAAATCGCGCATTCAACCCTTCCCGCACATAATCAATAGTGATGCCTTTGAGCAAGGGGAAGCTTTTTTGATCCACAAACACGGTAACCGCCTCATCCATAGGAAAAGCATAATGCTCGGGATTGGCTTTTACGACATAATCTACAACATATTGCATGCCTGAACAGCCAGCTTGTTTAAGGGAGACTAAAATACCACAACCCTCCCCCTGATCCTTTAACTTTTTCTTAACATGGGAAATAGCTTCTGCCGTCATGGTGATAGCATCAGCCTCCGGCACGGATAATGTTTCGCTGGTATAATGCTTAACGGTCATAATCTTCACCTCGTAAAAATTGATTAATTGCTGTTTTGACTGCATCTTCCGCTAACACAGCAGCATATATTTTTGCATTGGGTAAGTCCAGGGCTAGCGCAATGGTTTTACTATCCAGCTTATATGCCTCAGAAATGGCTTTTGATGTAATTTGCTCGCAGATATAAGCAGCAGCAGCCATAGTATAACCGCAGCCATGAACTTTGCAGCGGGCCTTTTCTATAAGTCTTTGTCCATTTACTGCAATTTGCAAATCAATGATGCGACCCCGCACATCCGAGCCTACTTGAGATTGCACTTTTGTTCCAGCGACATTTCCCAATTCAGAAAAATAAATGTCCTGAGATAAATAATGCATGACCCCCTCGCTATATCGCATAAGCAGGCGCTTCCTGATCACAGAATCTTTCCCAAAGGGGGGAAATACCCCGTAGCCTTGTCACTTGCGCAACGATCAACTCAATAGCAGAATCAACCTCTGCCATCGTTGTGAAGCGCCCTAAGCTAATACGCACAGAACTTGCTGCCCACAAATCATCGTACCCCATTGCCCTTAATACATGAGAGGTCTCTGTGAGCATTGCATTACAGGCTGAACCCGATGAAAATGCTAATTCAGGCAAGGCCATCATCAACGCTTCACCATCCACAAAACGAAAGCAAATATTTAAATTATGAGGCACTCGCTCTGTTGCATGGCCATTCAGATACACTTCTGGCAGCTGAGCGATGCCTTGCCACAGATGATGACGCAGCTTTTCAATACGCTGACATTCATCTGTCAAATCTGTTTGGGCAATTGTCAGGGCCTCTGCCATAGCAACAATTTGCTGGGTCGGCAGCGTTCCGCCTCGCAATCCATATTGCTGTCCTCCACCATGGATCTGAGCGTGTAGACGAACTCGTGGACGACGACACACAAAGAGCGCACCAACACCCTTAGGCCCATAGATCTTATGGGCAGATAAAGACAGTAAATCAATAGGAATTTGAGAGATATCCACAGGAATTTTGCCTATGGCTTGGGCTGCATCCACATGCAATAACACACCTTTTTGGCGCGTAAGCTTCGCGATCGAAGGGATATCTTGCATAACACCCGTTTCATTGTTCACCCACATCAGAGAAACCAATATGGTTTCCGAAGTAATTGCTTGTTGCAACTGTTCTAGGGATATCATCCCGCCCCTATCAGGTTGCAAATACGTGATCTGAAAACCTTGCTTTTCCAATTGCTGACAGGGTTCTAGCACCGCTTTATGTTCTGTGGCACAGGTGATGATGTGCTGTCCACGACGTTTGTAAGCCCCAGCCACACCATAAATCGCTAAATTATTCGCTTCTGTTGCACCAGAAGTCCAGATTATTTCCTCTACCCTAGCACCTATAGCATCGGCAGCTTGGCAAGTTGCCTGATCAACCATCTCTTTGCTATCCCAGCCATAGGGGTGAGAATTGGACGAAGGGTTCCCGTAGCACGATGTCATTGCCACTAGCATTTTTTCAAGAACCCTGGGATCCACCTCGGTGGTCGCCATATTGTCCAAATAAATAGGTTTTTCCACAGCCATATCAATACCTTGTCTTAAGGCATTAATGTCTCATATTTGCTCATCCCCGTCAATCCTTCAGCATGCTTAGCCAGGAGTCGTTAATTTTTGACAATTTAGAGTTGATAAAGTACTATGATTCAATAAGTCGTTCCTTGGCCTCCCAAAAAAGAGAACTCATCATGAGAAAACCATCTTTGCCCTTGCTTACACCGATTTGGCTCCTGGCTCACCACGATTATACCCGAGATCCAAAGCATGGGCACTCGGGAAAAATAAAGGCAAACAGCAAGGAAAATAGTTTTTTTAAAACTTAAGAAGATGTTTTAGAACGAATTGCAACCGATGAAGCCATCCACGACAACAAAAATCCTCTTGACTATATATTAAATCTCATAAAAAAAGGCCCTGGGCATCACTATGCAAATTCACTCAGAACCCATTTAGCTTATCACCTTTATACTAAACTGGAGATAGGGCCTCTCATAACACGAGAGCAAATAGCACTGAATCCTAGATGGCGAGAAACCCGTGATTTAATTTATAATACGCTTGCTCCCTATAGCCAATCCGATGAATGGAAAAAAACAAAAGGACTCGATTTTGTTGATCTAGGAACCTTAATCCACCATAGTCTTGCAGTTAAGAGAATAGAAGATGGCAATTTAGCAGAAGAACCCATGAATCACTATATTGAAAGCTATCAATATGAGGAAGAAAATGAAGACACAAGTAAAATACGAGTCAAACTTATTTTGGATTTAGATGATGAAAACATTGATATTTCTTTAGCCAATAAAAAATATCAAAAAATAACAGATTCCATCAAGCAATTTGAGAACAACTCAAACCAAGATCGCATGCTACATATCGCAAGAAATGCAATTGACTATGTTCGAAATCCTAAAAAGCATGAACATCTGAGATTCGCTTCCATTCGAAGTGAAGATTTTGATTTCTGGGAATTACATGGTGCAGAATTCGCCGTCATTGACGTGCCACACCAAAATTTCTCCCAACATTAAATTAATTTAACAGGGAATTCTATAGATGAAGGGGTATTTCCACTAAAATGACTGATCTTCAGTGGAGAACCGCGATACACACCATTTGTTGTAGAAGCGCTCGGTGTATGAAACAGTAGTATCGATCTAGGTGCTGATGAAGATAATCTGCGAACGGATGAAGCACGCTGGATCCTTCTTCGTTTCACTTTAAATTGAAGGCCCTCAAAAGAAAAAATAGGTAAAGTCGGATGTTGCTTTACTTCTGGTAATTTCTGAAATTGCTGAGTTAAACCACAATGCTCTAGCACACCCTTAAAATAATCAAACAAACCATGATAGTTAATGAGGGCGAGTTGTTCTGTCCAACATTCTGAAGAATAAGACATTTTCCCTAAAAGTTCACGAAATTCCATTGCCACAGGGAATGATAATTTTTCATTGTGCTCCCCAAGTTTTTGCCAAAAAACCAAAATCGACAAATTATCTTTTGAAAATTTCTCATGAGCAACAATATTCGAGATAAGTGATTTTAAACAATCTTTATTTTTATCTAAGCAAACTTTTCTTAGGGATATAATAAAATCTCCCCGAGTTAGATTTGCACAATATTGCTTTTTATATTGTTTAACTCTGCGATCCACTTCCTCTTTTGTAGTTGGCTTCTCTCCCTCAGATTTTCGCCAGTGTTCATCAGCAAGAAATATTCGTAGGTTATGGTATAGATTGGGATCCTGATAAGCTTCACTATAGCTTTCTATATTATAAAACTGTATTCTTTGAGAATACACCAGCTGAAATATTTCTGGTGTTGTTAAGTTTTTTTCTGCCATTAATTGTGCTAGAGCATCATCATAACTTTCAACCAAACGATGGGGGCATTCAATGTTTGCTTGTTCAATGATTTTTTTCATAAGAAGGCGATAAAACAGTTTCTGCGCGTGCTTTCCCCTGATCATAGCATTGTTTTTTTCTAACAATTGAGATTCATATTCCTCTCTTTTTTTTATTTTCTTTTTCTGTTTTTTAACTGCTTGTAATTTTGCTTTGGCAAGGTTTTTTTTCTTTTCACTTTTCAAAAATTGTTTTTCAATTTCCTCTTTTGTAGGCTTTCTTTTATGCTTTTTTTGTAAGCTCTCAATAATTTTTTTTTCTGCAAGGTACTCATAACATTCTTGTAAATACTGCTGCTGAGTCTCTTCCATTGATTCGGTTAATTCTTTATCTGCTTCGGCTTCAGCCTCTTTTTGTTTTTCCTTGATTATAATACGTCCAATCTCTTGCCTTGCATCATCGTCAAATTGTTCTAGAAAGTAGCAATCCGTATTTTTTGCTCGCAATAAAATTTGCTGCAAAATAGCTGTCCTGGCCATTTCCTGTATCAGCAATAACTCCGTATGATTAATAAGATCTTGACAAGCACTGACGATAACGGAGTGTTCGCTTTCAGCATCGGTCAATTGCTGGTGAAATTTGGTATATAAACGTTCGCAACCAATAAAATCTTTCATTCCAAGGATCCGTTTAAAATGATGCAAATCTTCTTCCTTGCCTTTTTTAACGGTAAAAATATCTTTTATTTTTTTAGGCATAAATGAAATGAGTCCTACTTTCCCTAGTAATATATTAGCACTTGCATTGGTCATCTCAGTCGCTAAATATTTTTCAATAGCTTGCACTAAATCATCCATTAAATCCAGTTGATGGCTGCCAAATAGATTCTGTAGTTGCTGTTCAATCAGTTCTTTATCTTCAACCACAGGTTCGATTCCAAAGGCGTGAAGATAAATTTTAAGTTCATCATAACCTTCATTTTCCCAAAATTTACTTGTTTCCCCCGTAAAAATTTCTGTCAATCGTTTACGGTAAAAACGCTGTTGTTCAATTATCAACTGACACCCATTAATAATAATTAAGGTACTTAAACTGCAAGAATTTAGGCTTATATGATTTTGCACGATGCCTTCAGCTTCTTGCTGCCAACTCTGGCGTATTTTTTTCATTGGAATATCATTAACGCCAATCTCTTCTAAGCTATTCTCCCACTGTAACGCCGCATCAATGTCATTGATATTTAAAATATTATTTAAGCCTAAAATAAAATAATTTTTAATGTCTTGTTGTATACCAAAATTAATCAACAGCCATAGCACATGACTACTCCATGCGCTTCCATCAAAAATTGCGGAAGAAAAAATTGATTTCACTTGATTCATACAGTGTTGTGCATATTGTTTTTTACGATCATTAAACAGCAACTCTACTTGAATAGGTTTCAATTCATCCAAGGATTCTTGACCATCAGGAATAAAACAACCATCAAATTGTACTGGCGTCATCATTGTTAATTCTGCGTAAGCAAAACAACTTCGAGTTAACACCATACCATCATAATGTTTTTTCTGTTGGGAAAAATATTGGATAAATTCTTTTACTACCGGATACATACAAATGTCATTATTTTCCTTAGCAAAGGATAAACACAATTTAATTAATATTTTTAAGCGTTCTAAGCGCACTTGAATTTGACGACTCGGCAAAAAGCTATCTGTTAATTTCTGCAAGCTTGACTTAGAGAAATTTTTCAATGCAACCGTATTGCTAAATGAACTTTTTGAATAATACTGCTTCAATATAGCGTTATCCACCAATTTTTCTAAACGACGCATTTGCTCAGCATTCATCACAAAATTATTGCCATTGATATCTGCTTGCTTTAAATATCCAATATAATCTGCTGTACGGTTTTCTTGGTTTAAAGATAAAAAATAGTTAAATCCTTTAATATGGTATTCTGTTTTATTAGAAAGATTGCCGTATTTATCGATAAAAACCTGAGCGGCGATAGACCATTTTATATTTTCATTTGCAATCATCTGGGCAAGTTTTTCTTGAAAACATGCAACTACATGAGGATAATTATCATATTGAAACAAACTATCAAAATACGTTACAAATGGATCTTTCCAATTTTCTGCATCGACTAGAGAGATCCCATTTAATTCCAATAAGAAGGAAAAAATTTTTTCGCTATAGCCTAACATGGGATCCACTCTTTCTTTTGTATCCGGATCTTCATAAGGGTCATTTAGCAAGTGGATAAGCATATAATACTGGGTATTATTTCCCGTAAATCTTTGTAAATAGGATGATATATTTTTTTTCAAGGAATCACTACTGCTATCAAGCATATTAATATACTGGTAATTAAGCACAATCGTATTTTGGACTCTCTCCTCCGTCATATCAGTTTCAAGCCCAATTTGACAGGAGAATAATCCTCGAAAATAATCCTTTGCTTTGATAACTTTCTGCATGTATATTTTAACAATAGTTTCATCGTTGGGAAAATACGTTTTAAATACACGAAAATAAACTTGCATACGTTTAATTTGTGCACCATCAGCATTTCTTTGACGAATAGATTCTAGAGTTTGTTCAAGCTCTCTATCTAACACTTGTTTCACATAAAGCTCTATACAGCGAGCGCTAAACCCTTTTCCTAACTTGCCACCACTTTGTTGAGGGAATAAATGACTGAGGCATTCAAACGATCGGAACCCCACCAACACTCTGTCTTGAAAAATAGGCACCTCTAAATCAGTTTCATCTAAGTCTCCACTGACAATGCGGTTGAGTAATTTAATGCTTTGTTTTTCATTGTCTTTCAGAATATTATTCATTTCATCTAATTTTAAAAGGGTATCTAAGTAATATTTAATCCTTATTTGCAAATCATCATTCACTGCATCACACACAAGTAGATTTGCTAAGTCATTTAATAATTGCTGTTTTGAAAAGCGATAATTAAATCGAGTTTGCAATTCGTAGAGTTCCGCAAGCTCCCATAATTCTAGTTCATAAAAAATCTCAACCACCCCCAAATCGGTATAGTATTGCTTTTCTGTCAAAGATAGCCAAGGTGTATCTTGTGCCATTTCTTTAATTAACCGTACCGTATTGACTTGTTTACCAAGGGCTAAAAAAACGTCAAGATAACCTTCTAATGCTCGAACAAAATCTCCTCCGTAGTCAATATCTTCTTCCATTTGGTGACGAATATTTTGACAAACAACATTTATCTTCAAATTGCATTCTTCAAAAGACAGGCCTTCTAATTCAACCTTAAATTGGGGATCTTCAATAGCGTGATGACAACTGTTAAAATACACTTCAACACAATTGCAATAATCTTCTGACACGATACTCTTGTCATTTCGTTGAATATCAATCTGATATCCATCCATCTGAAGATTAAAACTCATCAAAGGCGTACCGCTCAAGCGATTATATTTACTGATAAATTGACAGTAGCCTTCTGCTACAATTTGCTTTGGTTGCCGATATTCACCTTGCCCACCATTTTCTTTTTGCCCCCAAGCAAACACTAATTGATGAACAACCTTCTGATTTATTTTGTCACTGTTTTTTTCAATAAATTCACGGATCTCTGGTTGAGCTTGGATCTGCAAGGTAATATAATCCCTTACTGCACCATAGAATTTGACAAAAAGATCCTTATCCTGCTCAACGTCAATGAGAAAACAATTTAACCGCTCATACATCATAGAATAAACAATATGCTTATGATAAGCCAAGCAGTAACGCCTTTCTCGTAAAATACCGCGCTGAGTATAATACATATCAATCACAGTTTTCGCTAACGATTTAAATCCTGGCATATTTCGCGTGGTTTCGTAAGGCCGCTGAGCACGATTTACATGTCGTAATTCTGCTAAAATTTCTTGGATTAAATCAATCAAATCCGTATGTAACCGCCACAAGCTACTATTACTATGCTGAAAAAAATGCGGCGCAAAGGATTTTGCGTAAATGAGCTGATGCTTTACAATAGCCGGATCTTTATAGTCAAAGCCATCATCACGGATGCTAAATGGCAAGTATCGCCCTTCATACTCCGCAGACAAAGAATTAAATGCCTTATCTTCATCGAATAAATCTATATACAATCGATAAAGCTTTTCTAATTCCTTACGTTTTTCCTCGCTAATTTTTAAACCTCCCACAACGCCCTTTAATTGTTGAAAAGTACCTGCACTATCAAGGTTTTGCTTTACAGCGACTCGCTCGTCCTTATAGGTATTATACAATTCGTTAATATGAACCTTTAAAGCATCAATATATTCTTTTTTTATGTATATAGGGCTATAAATCATATCTACCGCTTCATTATAGATCGCTGTTAAAAATTTCCAACGCTCTTCACGACGTTTTACATTTTTTTTATTACGAAAAACTTTTTCAAAAAAAGTGTATTTCCTGTCCTCAGGCTGACCTTGATATTCAATCTGCTTCAAGCACATACCAAAACGTTGTTCCAGTTCATCATCAAATTCTTGGAAAGCTACAGGGACTTCATCTTGTATTTTAGGGATTCCCACTTGGATTTTTTTCTTAGATCGGGGCTTCTTTGGCTTTACAATTTTATCCCCAATTTCCTTTTCTATAACCTGCTTAGCAACCTTTTTTTTTATTCCCATAACATAACATCCCTGTTTCTCTTTTTGTATGCTTGACTCCTAATACAAAACACTACACGGTTAAGACTGACTTATCAAGTCCCACGTTCCAGGGTAGATTCCACCGCAGTTAAGATCCCTCGCAAGATATTCACTTCACGTTGCTCAACTTGTGCTCGATTAAACAACCGCTTGAGGCGCAACATACTCTTATGGCTTTGGTGTTTTTTCAAAAAGTCCACCTGCCAAAGAACATTTTCAAGATGTTCGTAGAACTGAGACATATCTTCGTTTTTTGCCAAAGGTTCATACTCATGCTGCTCTTTTTCCAACCTCTCCATATGGGCCATACGCATTTCATAACAAATAATTTGCACAGCACTTGCAAGATTAAGAGAGCCATAGACCGGATTGACAGGGATCTTAACATGATAGTGGCAGTGATGAAGCTGCTCATTGGTTAAACCAACCCGCTCTGAGCCAAATACAATGGCCCCTAGGCTTAAAGGACGTTTTGCTACCATTCTTCCTACCTCTCGGGAATCCAATAAAAGAGCTGGTAATTCTCTATCTCTAACACTGGTACCAATGACCCATTCACAGCCCACTAGGGCTTCATCTAAGGATCCACATACCGTGGCTTGTTGTAAGACATCATCTGCCCCAGAAGCCCTGGCACTGGCTTCAGGATCAGGGAATAACTTGGGCTTCACCAATGTCAATTGAGACAGCCCCATGGTTTTCATGGCCCGGGCTGTGGCACCAATGTTTCCTGGATGGCTGGTCTCAATTAATACAATTTTTACATTTTCTAACATAGCGTAAGTCCCTCAGCGAATATTTTTGAAATTATATCCCATCTTTGATTGATTTTTTAGCAATAATCGATACTATGGTAAAAAATCAAGGAAAAAGCGTTGTGATGTCCATAGTAAAATACAGCTTACTTGCCATTTGCTCTTTTTATTGCCTAACCGCAGTAGCACTCACATGTCCTGATATGAGCAACACACATAAAATACCTGCCGGTTGGTATTCTCTCTGGTACATGGAATACAGCCCCCCTAACAAACACAATACCTTCCTTGGCACCAGCTTTCTTCTGACCATCACTATGTCCCCTCAGCCAGTGACCTGCACCTATATCCCCGAAGGCAAAACCGTACTCAACACCTTCAGCCTACAAAGTCGAGCGCACTTCCCCATTCCCACGGAAGGAGGATGGTATAGTCGGCTCTTCAGTAACTTACAAATCTGCGATGGCCCTAATATCACCCATTGCCCATTTTAACGAGGAATTCACCTATGCAAGGCCCTTTCAATATCGCTGTCTCTGCTGCTCGGGCGGCAGGAGACAGGATCATCCGCCAGCAGGAACGTCTCACTGAAGTGTCCATCACTGAAAAAGCCAGCAATGACTTTGTCACAGAAGCGGATCGACAAGCGGAACAAATCATTAAAGAAGCCATTACGAAAGCCTATCCTGATCACAAAATTATCGCGGAAGAAAGCGGTGTTCAATCAGGGAATGATGACTATACATGGATTATCGATCCATTAGATGGCACCACCAATTACATGCACGGATTCCCCCATTTTGCGGTATCTATTGCCTTAAAACACAAAAATCGCTTGGAACTAAGCGTCATTTACGATCCCACCCGAGGGGATATCTTCACGGCTCAACGAGGCCGAGGGGCGCAACTCAATAACCGGCGCATTCGCGTTTCAAAAAAAACTCAACTCCAGGGTGCTTTACTGGGTACCGGCTTTCCTTTCAAGGAAAAATCCTTATTGCCAGCTTACTTAGAAACCTTCCAGCGTCTATTCCAAGATGTCGCTGGGATCCGCAGAGCAGGAGCTGCCTCCCTGGATTTAGCCTATGTAGCAGCGGGAAAACTCGACGGCTTTTGGGAGTTTGGCCTACAGCCTTGGGATATGGCTGCGGGGATTTTGCTGATTAAAGAAGCCGGTGGCTTAGTCACTGATCTACAAGGCGGTGAAACCTACTTGGAAACAGGAAATATACTAGCCGGCAATCTCAAAATCGCTAAAGCCATGCTAAAAATAATACACCCTGTGGTAGTCGCTTAAGGATGCCTTAATTTAAGGTAGTGTATATTCTTGTATTAATAAAAACATAAGGATCACTTAAAATGAAACAGCCGAATCTATTTAATGTCATGCGTATCATGATAGAGTCGCAGAAAGAGTATAAAGAAGCTAGTGAGACCCAGACAGGTAATTTTTTTACCAACACCCATGGCATAAAAGGCCGAACTAAAGCAATATTTAGGGCAGGGCGTTTCGCCACCAAATTGCGTCAAGTTGAGCAGTACATGCAACAACATCTGACGATACCTGAAGACATGGATCCGTTGCTTGATATCATTAATCTCATTAAAAAAGGCAAAAGCCATCATCACAAAAATTCTTTGCGCTCATTTCTTGCTTATAATTGCTATACCCTATTAGAGCTAGATAAAAACACTCCTATTGACCGAGCAAACTTCGAAAAAACAGGCAAAGGCTCCGAATGGCATTGGGTTCGAGATTTAATCTATGACACATTGCTGCCAATTAGCCAATCAAATGAATGGCGCATAAATTTAGGAATGCAATATTTATCCATAGCCGATGTGCAGTGGATGGAAAATATATGTAAAGAAGCCGGACAAGACGCAGATTTTAGCCAACTCTATGGATTAGTCCAAGAAGATGCAGCAACGATTATTCAAAAATGTACTCAAATTTTAGGCATTGATGAAAATGCCGATGAAAATACCATTAAAAAGGCTTATCGCAAATGTTCTCTGAAAGTACACCCGGATCGGAACGCAGATAAGGATACAGCGGGTCGCATGTTTTCCATACTGAACAGTGCCAATGAATACCTTGCCATGGATAATGATGATCGCAGTAAAGTAAAATTTTCTCCCATCAAAGACGATGATCTGGCATTTTGGCAAGAAAACGCAGCTACATTTAGAATACTCGATGCTGCACCTCAACCAGAAGAGCCACCTGCTATTCCATCGCTCGGATAGCATTCACAATGGGGGCGCTATTTGCGCTCCTTGGTCTGTTTTACGACTTATCCTCTAATACTTTTGTATACTTGGCCACCTAAATTTTTTATCAAATAGACAATAAAATCCCACAAATCATTCTGCTCTATCGTCTGACTTATTTTCTCTAAAGAGAAAAATCGGCTCATTTCTTTTTTGAATTCTAACGCCAAGTTATTATCAGAAACTAATAGTTTTTGCCTCTTTTCAAACTGATCAAAAAAATACTCTGGCATTAAATTTCGATCTTGAAGCTTGTTAGGGATCCATTCAAGTTTAGGTGTTAATCCTTGCTGATGTAACCATACTATATCCCATAAATCACGATATTTTAATTTATTTGGGCGCAATGCAAAAGCCAATAGTTTATCTGTGTAGATTTCTTCACGGCTTTGTGCCTGTATAATTAAACCATTCGTTCCCATATCAACACCATAGGGATTAAGCAAAACCATCGGTTGTTTTTCATAGGAAGGCACCGCACAGATATCTATATTAATTTGCTGCACCGGCAAATGTCGTTGGCCGGGCCTAGTGATAATTTTAATTTTCCAGGTATCTACATTTTTTATGTCTTTTACCGGCTCACTCACCTTGACCTGTAAGCCATATTTCTCATTTAAATTTTCTGTTAATATCTTTCCCATCGTGGACAAGTTATCACGAGAAAAATTTTTTCCTCCAGTAAAATCTAAATCTTCACTTAATCTAATGCCACCATAACATGCTCTAAGACAAGTTCCGCCGATAAAGGTCAAGTTGCTCAGTAAATTATTTTGGCTTAATGTTCTTAAAATATCGTGATGCAATAGCTCTTTCTCAACAACGATCCTCAATGAAGATAAATTGGGCTGATTTTTGAGTGCTTCTGTTACGAGTTGATCAAATAAGTTCATTTGCAATATCCCAATCAATTAAATCACAATTTCTGTGTGTCGCTTTCATATCTCTAATTGCCAAAGCAATATTAGCACGCCATAAACCACTATTACGATCATAAATGAGTTGGCCCATTAATTCAGCAGGTCTCTGATGAGTATGAACAAATTCAATAGTTCCACAACTACCACAAGAAATAGTGTTGCTTCTACCAGATGACATAATGGATACCCAGTTTATTGGAATTTGAGAAATAACACCTGCATCGCTTAATACAGTTTCTAGGCTGATGTAATTAAACTCATTCGCTCGAAGCAGTGCTGCTACATGAAACAACAGCAAACCATCGGCTGGAAGCGCTTTTTCATAAAGGTATATTCCTCGGCACACTCGGGCCAAGACTCCTATACGTACGGCTCTGCTCAATAACGTTTTAAAAGCTGAGTTGGATAGCTTGGGGAAGAGAGAGCGCAAATCGCGCAAAGCAAACAAATAATGTTGATTATCAGCATGCTGGAAAAGCCACTCACTGAGATATCTTATGGGCTGCATGGGGTCAAAACTCTACATTAAGTTACACTTAGTGTAACCTTTTGTGTAGTTATGTCAAGTGAAGTGATATTTTTAAGCTTATGGCCTATCGTCTAACACTTCTCTAGGGGTTGGTAACAAGTCTTTGCGACTTAGCCCCAATTTCACTGCCAGAGATCCTGCCACATAAATAGAAGAATAAGTACCAATGATAATGCCAATGATAAATGCTGCAGAAAAACCTCGCAGGGCCTCGCCTCCGAGAAAAAACAATGCCAACACCGCAAGCAAAGTTAAACCTGACGTCATAATGGTACGGGAAAGCGTTTGATTAATAGAGACATTGACAACCTCCGCAGCGGTTGCCTTATGCATACGACGAAAGTTCTCCCGTACTCTGTCGAAAACAACAATGGTATCGTTGAGAGAGTAACCGATAATGGTCAGTATGGCCGCCAAAGACACTAAATCAAATTCCATCCGGGTATAAGCAAAAACACCCAAAATCACAATGGGATCGTGGAGCAATGCTGCCGCAGCGCTGATGGCAAAGCGATACTCAAACCGTAGGGCAATATAAATAGCCGTGCCTAACATTGCCACAAACAATGCCAACGCGCCGTTGGTCGCCAATTCTTTTCCAACTTGAGGGCCAATATAATTCACACTCTGGACAACTCCCTTGGGGATCAGGCGAACCATTTCATCCCCCAGAGAGGTTTCTGTAAAATCTTGATTACCCGCAAAACGAATCAAAACGGTTTTCTCTGTGCCGTAGGTTTGCACAGAAACATCTTTAAATCCACTCTGGGTCATGAGATCGCGGATCTGAGGAATATCTGCCGGAGCAGAAAAGTTCATTTGAATTTCTGTCCCCCCAGTAAATTCTAAACCCCAATTCAACCCATAAACCAACAGAGCAACAATGGCCGCACCACACATTAATATGGAAACAATGGCAGCCCAATGACTGCGACCCATAAAATCAATTTGCGTATTATGTTTAAAAAATTCCATGAATAACCTACTAAACCTTAATTCCGATGGATAATTGCTCTACCCGACGCTTACCGTAAAACCAAGCAACCACTGCTCGGGTACCCGTAATGGCTGTAAACATAGAGGTCAATAAACCCAATGTCACCGTCACAGCAAATCCCTTAATCGCGCCCGTTCCCAATGCAAACAAAGCAACGGCAGCAATCAATGTAGTGACATTCGAATCCACAATGGTTGAAAACGCCTTTTCGTAACCCGCCTGAATACTCGCTTGAGGTGACATACCATTACGCAATTCTTCTCGGATCCGCTCGAAAATTAAAACATTAGCATCCACGGCCATCCCCACCGTTAACACGATTCCTGCGATACCTGGTAGGGTCAAGGTCGCCCCTAAAATAGACAACAGAGCCACCAGCAGAACAAGATTCATACCTAGGGCTAAATTCGCAACCAATCCAAAGAATCGGTAGTAAATCCCCATAAAGAAAACAATCAATAAAAACCCAATAACAACCGAGAAAACCCCTTTATTGATATTTTCCTTACCCATGCTCGGGCCTACCGTGCTTTCTTCAATAATACTGATAGGTGCAGGAAGCGCCCCTGAACGCAACAACAGTGATAAGTTACGAGATTCTTGAGGATCCGATAACCCAGTAATTTGAAAATTATTACCCAAGGCAGACTTGATAGTGGCGACACTAATCACTTTTTCCGTTTTATGAGGCGTATAAACCACATCCCCATTGTCTAAGCGCCCGGTCATTTTCGTTTCCACATAGACAATCGCCATGGGCCGACCAATATTTTGTCGAGTCACTCGATAGAAAAGCGATTCATCTCCGCCCCCTAAACGGATATTCACCGAGGGACGTCCATTTTCACCAATACTCGATGATGCGCCAGTAATTGATGTACCGGATAGTATGACACGATTTTGCAACAATACCGGATGCCCTTCGTAATCGTAGAGAGTTGAGCCTACCGGCACTTGGCCTTCTAAAGCACCTTTAAGATCATGCTCCGTATCCACTAAATGCATTTCTACGGTGGCAGTTCCCCCTAAAATTTGCTTCGCTCTGGCAGTATCTTGAATACCGGGTAAATCCACGGCAATACGAGATGCCCCTTGGCGTTGCACAATAGGCTCCGCAACACCTAATTCGTTAATCCGATTACGCAAAATAGTCATGGTTTGATCTACCGCATAATCCTGGGTTTTCAATTTTTCATTAGGGGAAATATCTAAGCTCAAACGAAATATACCATCAGGGAGATTGGTTTTACTCACCACAAACTCACCTCGATAAGAATTTTCAATCATACGAGTTGCTTTATTCATGTCTTCTTTTGTACGAAAATCCAGGGTAATATCCCCAGCCGGATGCAATTGCAGATCTCGATAACGAATTTTCTCGCTGCGTAACTGGCTTCCGATACCTCGTACATTACCTTTGGTTCGCCGTTGATTAAAAGAATCCATATCAATAGCCAACAGAAAATGCACCCCTCCCCGAAGATCTAACCCGAGCTTCATGGGATCAGCTCCCACCGCTCGAAGCCAGGCAGGGGTAGAAGATGCTAAATTAAGGGCAACCGTGTACTGTTCGCTAAGTCCTGCACGAATCACATCTTTCCCGCGCAATTGATCTTCAGCATTCTTAAAGCGGATCAATAAAGAAGTATCATTTTCTTCCTCATAAGCGCGAGGCGTAATACTGGCTGCCTGCAAAAAACCTTGGACAGATCCTATCAAAGACGTATCAATAGCAGCCCCTTTATTGGCGGATATCTGCACGGCAGGATCTTCAACAAAAACATTAGGAGCGGCATAAACCAATCCCAATGTTAACACCACAAATAACAACCCATACTTCCAACGAGGAAATGATTTCATCCATCTATCCCTTTGCTTACATGCGAGAATAATCCAACAGGCGTTGGATTATTGGCTATCGATAGTACCCTTTGGTACAGCGTTCGCAATGGCTGGCCGTTGCACTTTCATTTCAATCCCTTGGGCAATTTCTAAGGTCACAAAGCTTTCATCTAGCTTACTGATACGCCCTAAAATCCCACCATTGGTAACCACTTCATCCCCTTGGGTTAAAGTAGATACCATCTTGCGGTGCTCTTTAGCGCGCTTACTTTGAGGGCGAATCATCACAAAATAAAACAGGACGAAAGTCGCAATTAAAAAAATCAGGGTGCTCGTACCACTCGCTTGATGTTGAGTGGCAGCCGCCGCGCCATCAGCTAAAGCATCATTAATCAAAAAACTCATGAACCAATCCTCTATGTGGATGTGAAATGTTTGCGAAAATTCGCAGCAAATGTTTGTAATTTACCCTGTTCTATAGCAGTTCGCAAATTTTTCATCAAATTCTGATAAAAATGGATGTTATGTAAGGTATTGAGCTGACTACCGAGCATTTCATGGCACTTATCCAGGTGGTGCAAGTAAGCACGAGAAAAATATTGGCAGGTATAACAATCACACTCTTCATCCAAAGGCCCGGTATCCTCTTTATGAGGACTGTTTCGAATCCGTACAACCCCAGAAGAGGTAAATAAATGGCCATTTCGAGCATTTCGGGTCGGCATGACACAATCAAACATATCCACCCCCGCAACCACGGCATCCACAATATCCAACGGGGTACCAACGCCCATCAAATAACGAGGCTTATCTTTCGGCATTACGGGCATCAAATCCCCTAATACCCGTAGCATTTCTTCTTTTGGCTCTCCTACGGATAAACCACCAATGGCATAGCCGTCAAAACCAATCTCTTGGAGCGCTTTTAAGGATTCTCTGCGCAATTCTGGATACATGCCTCCTTGGACAATACCAAATAGTGCCGCAGCATTGTCACCATGGGCTTCTCGGCTTCGTTTTGCCCAACGCAGGGATAATTCCATAGAATCTCTCGCCTCAGCAAAACCCGCCGGATAGGGAGTGCATTCATCAAAAATCATCACAATATCTGAGCCTAAATCTCGCTGTACTTCCATGGCCTTCTCCGGGGATAAAAACACCCGAGCACCATCCACCGGAGATTGAAAAGTTACCCCTTCTTCAGTCACTTTACGTAATTTACCCAAACTAAACACTTGAAAGCCACCCGAATCGGTCAAGATAGGGCCTTGCCACTGCATAAAATCATGTAAATCACCATGACGTCGAATCACCTCTGTGCCTGGCCGTAACATCAAGTGAAAGGTGTTCCCTAAAATAATTTGGCTACCCGTAGCAAGCACATCCGTAGGTGTTAATGCCTTGACTGTGCCATAGGTTCCTACAGGCATAAATGCAGGCGTATCCACATGCCCCCGAGGAAAAATCATGCGTCCCCGCCGGGCGACACCTTCCTCTGCTATCACTTCGTACTGCATATTTTCTTTTCCTTATTAGTGATGAACATTGCATCCCCATAGCTAAAAAAACGGTATTTTTTATCGATAGCTTCCTGGTACGCCATCATCATCCTGTCATAACCTGCAAAGGCTGCAACTAACATCAACAGGGATGATTTAGGAAAATGAAAGTTGGTAACGATGGCATCCACACATTGAAAATTAAACCCAGGGTAAATAAAAAGATCACTATCTCCGGCGTAAGATTGTATTGTTCCGCTACGTGCGGCGGTTTCAAGACTGCGTACGGTGGTGGTTCCCACCGCAATCACTCGCCCTCCTTGGGCTTTGGTTTTGTGGATAGTATCACAGAGGGTTTGTGGCACGGTTAAATATTCTGAATGAATTTGATGCTCTTCAATATTATCCACTCGAACAGGCTGAAAAGTCCCCGCACCCACATGGAGAGTCACATACTCTACTCCAACGCCCTTCCTTTGAATCTGTCGCAACAGCATTTCATCGAAATGCAAACCCGCAGTGGGTGCAGCTACCGATCCTTTGGTGGTTGCATACACTGTCTGATAACGCTCTCTGTCTGCTAAATCCGGCACTCTCTCAATATAACCAGGCAAAGGGATCTCACCTACCGTTTCAAGCCATTGTAATACGGGCATGGTTAAATCAAATTGGATATGAAACCATTCTCCC
Organism: Gammaproteobacteria bacterium; assembly: GCA_021773305.1. Classification (GTDB taxonomy): domain Bacteria; phylum Pseudomonadota; class Gammaproteobacteria; order UBA1113; family UBA1113; genus JAJFKH01. Next base: position 48,287 of record JAJFKH010000053.1, read on the forward strand.
TGGCGAGCTACCATCGTCCCTTCCCCATCAGGAAATAATAATTTGCTACCTACCTTGGGAGATTTGCTACTTTTGAGCTGGGCCAACACCGACGATTCATCCAAAATTCGCTCAACGAGCATTTCAATCTTGCCTCCGGTGGATTTTTGTCCATGAAGCCGCGCAGGAAAGACCCGGCTATTATTCATCACCAATAAATCTTTAGGGGACAATAGCTCAAGTAAGTCAGTAAATTGACCGTGTTGAATGGAAGAACCTCGGGGATCCAAGCATAGCAAACGGCTCCCAGGCCGTGTATCAATAGGGTACTGGGCAATCAATTCTTTGGGTAATTCAAAATCAAAGGCTGATAATTGCATTTTTTCTTACCAGGACAACTAGGATGCACCGATAATAGCATTTGCTTGATTAGAGAACAATGTTCCCATGAGCAGTAGGTAAGAGGTCTGGTAAATCCGTGAAAAACAACATTTCACTGTTTTTTCGAGTGATTGCTTGAATGCGGGTACGGACGGCAGATTTAATATCACTCATGTTTTTGTATGCTGCTCCCCAATCTGCAAGTTGACCACGGATCAGCTTCTCCAATCCCGGATCAACACATATTTCGTTCAATACTACGTCTATTTTTTCTGCAAAATTTGCCGTGTTAGTGTACCGCTGTCCCGCAAGTACCACAGGATTTGTATCATTAGACCAAAAAAAACTGTTGGCTCTCAGACTGCTTGTAACGAGCCTGGCGAGCCTGCTTAACAAGCTTACAAAATTCTGCTTCTACCTCAGCTTCTGCGAGATGATAGATTTTCCCTATTGCGAAAAAAGCTCCTCTGGGAACGAGAGAAGAGAGATTCTTCGAAAGTCCTACTTTCAGAGCCAATTGCGACAACTTTTGAGGCCAAACATGCCATTTGATAATAGACAACCAATGGCGGCAGACTTGTTCACAATTCAATAGTTCTTTTTCTGCAAGCATTAAAAATATCATTAAGAGCAATTCTGTAGGCAATAATTTAACACGATCAACTGAAGGACAAATCGCCTTTTTCTCTCTACTCATGTGTAAAAAACAACCTCTTTATGCAAAAAGCACAGATTATCCTCGGCCCTCCAAGAAAAAGCAACAGGAAGCGAAAACCAGCCTTGCAGATCTTAACGAGTTTGCTATAATTCCCCTCTTGGTGCCGGAGTGGCGAAACTGGTAGACGCGCCGGATTCAAAATCCGGTGGTGGTGACATCGTGTCGGTTCGAGTCCGACCTCCGGTACCATTTAGTTCCGATTCTGGGGCTGTCTCAATAAGCGCTCCATTGATAAAAATTTTACCTGCCTTGTAAGCCACAGATAACGAATAAGGATCAGCCTTCGAATTATCCTGTAAATCATTGAGTAACCATTTTTTAATGGCTATAAACTGTGGTTGGCTCATGCCCTCGAATGACTCATGCAATAATTGCATTGCTTGTTGAATCCTCGCTCTTGGCAAAATAAGCACAATAGAGCCATCTGCTCCTCGAATCAATTGCTCAACATTCGTTGGTTGGTGAGTGGAAAAATCTGGCAGAGTTACCCAAGCTTGAAGACTCAGATCACCATCAGGAGTCTCCAGAAAAAAAGGATTAATCGACAATTGAAATCCATGAGAAATCAATGTTGCTAAAAAATCCTGTCTTACTTTTTTTGCTCCTCTCAAAAAACCATTGTCAGCAAAAAATTGTTCACAACAGTTTGCAAAAATGTCTGTGCCAAGGTTTTTTAAGGTGATTTGATAAGAACCCGGGCCAAAATTTTTCTGTTCCAGAACGATATTATCAAGATCGGCTTTCCATTCTAATGTGACCGTTTCAGACTGCAAAAATTGATTCATCTCCATCCGAAATTCATTGATAATCAATCGCACTCGCTCACTCTCTGTTATCATCACAAAAGGCAACATGACTGCTGTGGCACCCTCCCAAAAATCTGTTTTTTGATAATCAAATTTCATTTTTAGACCATCTAACGTCAACGTCTTATCAGAAATTTTTACTAAAATCTTATCAATTTCTGTCACACCATCGATTTTTTTTGCATGGGGATTCACTTTCAACTTAGAATGGATCCCCGAGATAAAACCTTCCATTTTCTTGGTTTTATCAGAAAAACGAATTTTTTTTGCTCTGAAAGTGGTATCCCAGTGACCACGAAACCCTATTTGCGTCACGCCCTCTAATAATATTTTTTGCTCTAGAAAAGGCTTGAGAAGTTCATAGGATTGCTCTTGTAATATCACATTGCCACGAACCAGCGCGATACCAAAATGTAAATGAATAGACTCAAAAAGTTCACTTTCATTCACAAGGAAAGGCCCATGATTAATTTGTTGATTCAGCTGCAACACTAAAGGTGCAGGCTCAGAGATCCCTTGAGTTTCTTGGTATTGGGCATAGGCTGTTTGTAGCACTTTGTTTTGGGATATAACGGAATAAACAGCACTAGAATGAAACCAACCTAAACGATAATCATCTAAATGAACCTCAAGCTCCCAAGATGGCGGTAAATGTTCAAAGGCGTTGACCATTTGATTTTTAGCTATCCAGCCAAAAATCAGAGGTAACAGGCAGATAGCGACAATCACCGCACCTATTGCAACCACCTTATACTGCTTTGTGATTGTACTCATCTTATCCCCATCCATTTTAGCTATTACTGGTTACGAAAAACCCGAACCACTTGCATATTAAATTTTCACTTTTTTTGTAACATTTTTTTGCAGCAAGATCACCTATCCCGTGAAGAAAATACGACAACACCTTGTAAAATAAGAACATAAAGTAACCATTCTACGACTCTCTGCCACGCACCATATGATTATACATGGTTTTGGGTTAATGTTTTGTTAAGCTTTGCAGACTACAATATCTCAGATGAAAATACAGCTGTTATTACGCGGGTGAGACGCATGGGAGCGACATCGCAACATTGTGAAAAGCAAACACCTTTTTATAGTGTAAGCTTAACAAAGTTTGTACTGATGAATATCGGTACCTTTGGGCTATACTCCCTCTGCTGGTGGTTCAAAAACTGGAAATTACTTTCAAAAAACAAGCAAAACCCAATAATAAATAACATTTTTTTAATTTCAACCACCCTGACCAGCCCGCTTTGCTGCTTACAGTTTTTCAGCCATATCGCCAAACGAGCAAGGCACCATAAGGTACGCTTTCATTGGGATCCGCTCACATTATCCATCGTCTACATCAGCTGTAATATTATTTTACTGCTTTTTATACTCGGGATCCTAAGCCATATTTTATTTGTCCTATTTGGCGTTTTGGGAACACTCGCGCTGCTCCCTGTGCAAGCAACAATTATCCAATATCAGGAAAAAAATGATTCTGAGCTGCTCCTAGATAATGATTTAACCCCTATAAATCAGCTGGTACTTGTGGTGGGTTTCACCATTTGGCTGACTCTATTTTATACTATCTATATCCGCACATTACCTAACGCTGCTCAAGCCACAATCGCCCTTAAAAACAAGTCCTATCAAGAAGCTTTTTACCTGGTAGTTCCAGAAGCCGAAAATGGTGATCCCAAAGCCCAAGCCCTGTTAGGCTATATGTATGCCAGGGGATTAGGTTTGCCCCAAGACAATGAAAAAGCCCTCTATTGGTACGATAAAGCGGCAAACCAAAACTACCCTCTTGCTCATTTTGCCCTAGGTTATATGCATTCTTTGGGCCATGGGCTGCCTCAATCTTATGAAAAAGCAATTATTTGGTATAAAAAAGCAGCCGAAAATGGCTTTACAAAGGCAAATACAAAACTCGGACTTTTCTACGAACGAGGCAAAGGCACTCAGCAAAATTTCATGATAGCAAAAAAATACTTCTACCAGGCCGCCCAACAAAATGATGAGCAAGCTCAATTCCATCTTGCAATGTACTACGTGCATGGTATTGAAACACCCCAGGATTATAACCAAGCAATCTATTGGCTAGAAAAATCCGCAAAACAAGGCTCTGACTGTGCGCAAAACCAGTTAGGTATACTCTATCTCACCGATGAAGGTATGCCAAAAAATATGCAAAAATCCTATTATTGGTTTCAAAAAGTCTCGACTCATTCACACAAGCAATTAGTTGCTCAAGGCCATTCAACGATCAACAAAAAAGTGTATGTATCCGGTTATTTTGATTATATGAGTCATCATCACGGAGAAGATGCCGCCAAACTCAATGAACATTATCATGAATTTACCTTCGCGAAAGAACTCGCGCAAAGCTACCAGCAACGCTGCCATACCATAGGATTAGAAGATGATATTGATGCTGGTATACCCAAGCATACATAAACGCAAAGTCACCATTTTCTAATGGGTGCGTATTTGCTGGGTATTTGCACCATCACGGGATACACTCCGTAGCCAGTGATGATAAACGCTTATACTTAACACAAACTTAACGCGCCCGCTTTAGAGATTTTTGCACAAAATAACACCGAAACACTCAGTTGACCCAGCACCTATGAATGCTGGCGCTATATCATATTCACCGGAACATTTTGAGCCGGCGCGAGAAACTCTGCCCGCAGCGCACTGCATAGCAGCGGAATGGTTTGTTTACCGTACCAATTGCAGTTATGTCGGATACCTTTATTTGGCTTTGGTAAGTCCTTAA
>JAJFKH010000054.1 GCA_021773305.1 Gammaproteobacteria bacterium
AATTTATATTTTTCTTTTTTGTCGTTTCGGCTGTTTTTATTTTGGACTGTTTAAATTAAATCTACTCGACCTACGCGACAGCTTATTAAGGCGCGACCGTCCTCGTCACTAAAAATTTTTAATATCGCTACGCTCTTCAAAAAAGGACAAGTAGGGGCAGAGAACATTTTACAGCGTTTTGCTAGCGGTAAAGGCAACCTCTATGACCTTGAATATTTAATTGATGAACATGGGCGTAGAGTTTCCGCCTTTGGTTGGTGGTCGGGTTATGCTGGTGCCGCGGTTAGTATTTTAATTTGGTGTTTTCAAAAACAAAAACTTACAAAACCATATCAGTTGCCACACTATATGGCTAACAAACAAACCCTGCTTGATCTTGTACGAACGGAGCTAGCTAAGGTTGGTAAAATACCATCGATTTTAGTTGTAGGTGCTTTTGGTCGCTGTGGTCGTGGAGCACGTACTTGTTTGAAAGATCTTCATTTAAAAATTGAGACTTGGGGGAAAGCTCAATCAGAGTCTGAATTCAAAAAAAGTGAAGAATTTGCACGAAAAAAAATCGTTTCCTACAATATTTTTTTGAACTGTATTTTTATCGATAAAAAAATCCCTGCTTTTGTCACTACAAACTCTATTCAAAGCGACTCACGGGAATTAAATGTTATTGGAGATATTAGCTGTGATCCTACTGGCCCTAATAACCCCATTGAGTTAGCTGGCTATGATGACTGCACGACTTTCAAACAACCTACGCTAGACGTAGTAGAAGGCCATAACCCACTAGCAATTACTTCTATTGATCATTTACCAACTTTTTTGCCAAGAGAGAGCAGCGAAAAATTCTCTGAAGATCTATTTCCACATCTATTGGATCTGTTACAAGGAAAATATGACCATACACCCTGGCAGCGATCTCAAGCTTTGTTGGTTGGAGCTGTTGCAAGTGCTCCGTAGGGTTTTGTCGCAAATTCAGCTGAAATTACGACAAAACCAAAAATCAAGCCGATATGTGATTCTTAGCATAATAGATTAATGCTAATACAACTATAAAAAAGCCCAACAACGTTGCTGCAAATGCGGTTATCGTTTGAAAAGGTAAATACCCCATCACAATAACAACCATCATAGCCGATCCCATATTAATAAAAGACATGGTGCTCGATGCGCTGGCTTTATCTGCTATGGCATTGGATGCAAAAAATGATGCCGCTGGAAACAATAAACCGCTAAAGAGATAAAGCAACATTGTGGTCATAAAAAACCACAATGCAGTAGGCTGTTGGGAATATGAGATAAACACCAAAGATCCCAAGCAAGGGACTAAACCGATGAATCCTATCTTTAGAGCGGTACTAGGTTCCCATCGTTTGAGGATAGCTGCACTCAAAAAACCACTACTTAGCATACCTAACATGTTGATTAAATTCCAAAAACCATAGCGATCCGGAGTCATGCCCAACATCGTTTGAGTATAGAGCGGCGCTGCAACAGAATAACAATAGCCAACCGAAGAGGCAAAACCAATCACCAGTGAATATACGAGAAGCTTGGAATTTTTCAACGCAGAATAATACCCTGAAATTATTAATAACGGCCGTAGCTTGACTGATTGCTTCAATGTTTCAGGAAATTGCCATGTGGAAAGTAGCATCACCACACCATGAAGGCCCAATAGTAAAAAGCAATTTTGCCAATGTGAATACTCTGTAATAACACCACCCAGAGTCACAGCAAGGCCAATACCAAGAGTAAATGAAACAATCGTAAAGGACATTGCATGTTTCGCTTCTTTTTCACCTAACAATTCATTCAATAAAATAAACGTGCAAGACAATCCTGCTGCTGCACCCAAAGCCGAAATAAATCTGCCACCCAGCAAAAGGCCATACTGTAATGTGTGAGTTGAAATAATGCACAGTAAAACCCCCATTAAATTAAGCACTAACCCACTACGCAGTGCTGCAAGCCGCCCAAAACGATTTGCTAATGGAGCATAGATTAATTGACCTAATACATAACCTAACAAAAAAATTGAAACAATCCACTCTAGTTGACCATAGGCTAAGTGATAATCGCTTTCAATTTGAGGAAATGCAGGGGTAATAAGCGTGGCAGAAACAGATGCGATACAGACATAACTTAGCAATAAGCCCGTTTTCCATTTATTCATTTTCAATGCCTTTTGTGTTCATTTGGTTAAAAATTAAACGCTCCCGTAGACTTCTTTGTTAGAAAGCCATCGATCAATAAGCGCTTGAATAAGGGGATAATACTGTTGTTCAATTATAATGGCAGATTGTTTAATATTTGGCAACATCGGCTTATCACGAATAATATCTGCAATACGAAATTGTATGAGGCCCGTTTGTTTGGTTCCCAAAATTTCCCCTGGCCCTCGAATTTCTAGATCTCGCTGAGCAATTTTAAAACCATCATTGGTTTCTCGCATCACCGACAAGCGTTCATGGCCACTCTCGGTCAAGGGTGTTTGGTAAAGCAAAACACAATAACTTTTGCGTGAACCTCGTCCCACACGACCACGTAATTGGTGTAACTGAGCAAGCCCTAGCCGTTCTGGGTTTTCAATAATCATTAAGCTCGCATTGGGCACGTCCACCCCCACTTCTATCACCGTGGTTGCAACCAATAAATCAAGCTCTCCTTTCTTAAAAGCATTCATAACCTGCTCTTTTACATCAGAATGCATGCGTCCATGCACTAAACCTACGCTTAACCCCTCCAAACATCCTTGAAGATAAGCCGCTTGATCTTCTGCGGCTTGACAGGTTAATACTTCAGACTCTTCGATGAGTGTACAAACCCAATAAACTTGACAATTATCCTGGCACGCTTGCCGCACTCGATCAATCACAGCATCCCGGCGATCGTTGGACATCGCCACAGTTTCAACAGGGGTTCGTCCTGGTGGCAATTCATCAATCACAGAAGCATCTAAATCAGCATAGACCGTCATCGCAAGACTACGAGGAATGGGTGTGGCAGTCATGGTTAATTGGTGAGGATGTGACTCTCCATGAACTCCTTTATCTCGTAACGCCATTCGCTGATGCACACCAAAACGATGCTGTTCATCCACAATAATTAAACCTAATTTAGCAAAAACAACCTCTTTTTGGAACAAAGCATGGGTTCCAACCACTATCTGAGCACTCCCATCAGCAATCGCGGCCAACGCTTCCCGCTTGGCTTTTGCTTTCGTTTTTCCACTCAGCCAGGCGACGGTAAGTCCTAGGGAAGAAAACCATGTTTGCAGACTTTGATAATGTTGCTCTGCAAGAATTTCGGTGGGTGCCATCAATACTGCTTGATAGGAATTTTCCACCGCTTTCAACATAGCAAGAGCTGCAACGATGGTTTTACCTGATCCCACATCACCCTGAACTAGACGTAACATTGGACAAGGTTTAGCTAAATCCTTTTCAATCTCACCTACCACTCGTTTTTGTGCATCTGTTAATGTAAAGGGCAATGCCTTCAATAATTGTTGCTGCAATGCACCAGCATGTTTCATGACAGGAGCTTGATAACGTTGGATCCCCCTTCGAATACGTCTCATCGAAAGCTGCTGGGCCAATAATTCTTCAAAAGCCAAACGTCGCTGCATCGGATGCATCCCTTCACTCAACAAAGTTTGCTCCGCATCCGGTGGCGGTCGATGCACATAATGAATGGCTGTGACCAAATCGGGGAGTTGATATTGATCTAATAATGATTGAGGCAACAACTCTGTCAACAAGGCACCACTATGCAGCAATGCGAGCGCCTGATCTGTCAATTGACGCAAACTCCGCTGGGACAATCCCTCTGTCGCCGGGTAAATCGGTGTTAAGGTTTCATCCACGGCAATAATTTCATCGGGATTAATAAATTGATACTCTGGATGAACAATGGATAGCCCTTGCTTACCTAAGCGTAACTCCCCAAAACAACGTACCACACTTCCCTTTGTCAGGGATTGGCCTTGGTGGGCGCTAAAATGGAAAAATCGTAAGTCAACAGCTCCTGTACCATCATGAATACGACAAATTAACTGAGATCGTTTACCGGGTATCATTCGGGTACTTTGAACCACCCCTTCGATCACCGTATAGTCTCCAGCCCGACAATCTTGCATGGGGGTCATGCGCGTTCTATCTTGGTAGCGAAAAGGAAGGTGAAATAATAAGTCCTGAATGGTATGAATGTTCTTTTTTGCTAAATTTTGCTCAAGCTTAAGACCCACTCCCTTGAGCTGAGTACAGGGGGCCTGATCTAAACAAATCTTGGGTTGTTGAGTATGCATATCCATGGCAACTATTTTGCCAAATATTTTACCTTAGCTCAACTAGTCAAGCAGGCATACATTTTGCTCTTTTATATTGGAAAACTGGAGAAATTAACCGATGCCCCAGAGCATTCACCATTGTTGGCGACAATATAGTCAAGATCCGAGCCTTATTGAGGCAAAAATCACCGATCCGGAAAAAGGCCCCTATATCTTTTTTAGATGGACAAAAAGTGTTCTGCAAGCTCGTATGGCTGACATTATCCCTCATACCAAGATCCCTCAGGTGCATCTCCATGGCAGCGCTCACATCGATAACTATGCCAAAACTCACCAAGGGGCTGGTATGGTGGATTTTGATCGGGCTTATATCGGCCCCTATTGTTGGGACATTATCTGCCTGATAACCTCTCTTTCTTTGCGCAATCCTAAGTATTTTCAATGTTTTTTACCCAAAGAAATCCCGAATACATTTTATCAAGGTTATATCTCTGCCTTAGAAAACCCTGATGTTGACTATCAACACTATCCTCCCTTAGAAACTATCAACATCAAAGATTGGGAAAAAAACACAAATGCTTATCTAAAAGCCGAAAAAAAATGGGCTGGACAAATCATGCAAGATGCTATTGCTAACGACGATCCCAAAGCTCTCGCACTCTTTCAACAATACTGTCAGTCTCTGGATGAAGATCTCAACAACGGATACACCATCCACACAATTGCACAATCCCAAGGTACCTTCGGCCGAGATCGATACCTTTATATTTTGCAACCTAAACAACGTTCTGTTGATAGCATAATCATTGATATTAAAAAAACCCGAGATTATCACCCCTCAACCTGGCCTCACAGCCAATGGTATCATAACCCTTTCGATCATCATGGCAAACGTATGATCGCTGCTGCTAAAATATATGCTCCAACATGCGTCATCAAAGAAGGCTACGCAACCCTGGATGGCCAACAGTACTGGGGCCGCCAAATCCCCACCCTCAACCGAAAACCAAAAAAAATCATGAACAAAAACCAACTAATAGAATTTTCTTTGGCCGCAGGAAGTCAATTAGGAAAAGGGCATGCTATCGCACTACAACAGAATACAAAAGAAGAATTAGCAATACATTTTCGACAACATTACTTTCAATGGGTGGGATTATGCCATCTATTACAGCAAGAATTGATGAGCGCATGGCAGCATTTTCGAAAGGAATTAATCAATGAAACATAAGCGATTGCAAGCTAATTTAAACATTATTTCATCTTGGTATGTGACAAAATTTTCTCGGGATCTCTATTTGCCTTCTCTGGCGGCCATTGCCATAGGGCTTGGAACATCCAATACACTCATACAAGGTAGTGTGAGTATTTACTATTTAGGATTAACCCTATCCCGCCTTATTTGGACTCCGCTAAGCGATATTTTTGGTCGAAGAAAAATCATTTTACTCTGTCTGCCTCTGTTTATTATAGGCGGAATAATTAGTACTGCGTCTGAAGACATTTGGTTTTTTATTTTAGGTCGATTTATCCAAGCCATGGGGATCGGTTGCATCACCTCTCTGGGGCGAGCCATTCTAAATGATATTTATGATCAAAGCCAAACCACGCGAGCCATCACTTACCTTAATTTATTTGCTGTGTGGGCACCTGCTGTTGCAACCATTATCGGTGGACATTTACAACAATATTTTGGTTGGCGATCAAATTTTATATTTCTCACCTTATGCGGTGTACTATTATTTGCTCAAGCTTACTATGCGTTACAAGAAACCTCAACCCCATCCCCCAAACACGAAAAGAAATTTATACAGCACCTATGTCAGATTGCGGTGAGTTTATTTCGTAATCGGGATTACTGCCGCTATCTCTTAGTCTACAGCTTCATCTTTGGTGGTAGTGTGGTATATTTTACCGCATCTCCCATTTTATTTGTCCATACGATGCAAATACCTGCCCATGTATATGGTTATTTTGCGATTTTTACCGTATTTGGGATCCTGATCGGACAATTTATTGCAAATCGTCTTTGCGACAAAGTCGATATTAACAAACTTATCTTAACCAGTATTTTCATTTCATTATTTGCTGCGGTAAGTTTGATTGCCATCAGCTTATTCTTCAAGCCTCAGGTGCTACTCATCATGATCCCTATCTTTATTTATTTTATCAGCAATGGATTATTGTCTCCCATCACCAAAGCCGCATCCATGGGCGTTATTCCAAATACCGCTGGTACAGCCGCCGCATTATTTGGTATGGCTCAAGGCTTATCATCAACCTTTACCAGTTTTTTTACTGCGTTTTTCCACGAAAGAACTGCGATGCCCATGGCACTCTTACTGTTTGGGTTGAGCCTATTCGCTCTGGGGAGTTTTTATCTGTTTGCCCCTAAGGCAATACCAGAATAGCATCCATTTCAACATCAGCACTTTTAGGTAACGCCGAAATTTCAATGGCTGCCCGAGCAGGATAGGGTTCAGTAAAGTAATCAGCCATAATCATATTGACCGTGGGCACATTCCCTAAGTCAGTCAAAAAAACCGTTAGTTTAACAATATCATTGAGTTGGCCACCAGCAGCTTGACAAATAGCCGACAAATTATCGAACACTTGCCGAATGTGAGCGGTAATATCCCCATCTATTAAATCGTCGCCCAAGGGAGCCAAAGGCACTTGCCCTGAAATATACACCGTATCCCCAACCTGTACCGCTTGAGAATAAGCACCAATGGCTTGGGGAGCATCAGAACTATTAATCACTTTTCGTTTCACAGCTATCCTCTAACTCACTTTTCTGGCAATTTTAGACACGGCTCGAACCGTACGAATTTTACGTACAACCCGGGCTAAATGATCTCTATCTTTTACACTCACAATCAATCTCACCAAGCTATAGCGACCATCAGATTCATCTACACTAATGTCATCAATATTTGCTTCTGCATCCGCCACAGCCATTGCTAAATTTGCTAACACGCCTCGCTCATTGATGGTTTGAATATCCACTGGCACTTGAAAATCACCGCTAATGCTACCTTCCCAGCTTAAATAGATACATTTATCTGTTTGTCGCTCACGGATAATTTGCTGACAATCCTCCGTATGTACCATGATCCCTCTCCCAGCTTCTAACACCCCCAAAATAGTATCACCGGGAATGGGATGACAACATTTAGCAAAGCGAACGGCCATGCCTTCTGTACCTTCAATCAATAATGGCTGGCGAGATAATGTTTCTTGAGCATCACGTTTTTCAGCATCTGCTTGGGATTGTTCATCTTTTCCTGAAAATGCCAAACGTCGTGCAACAATCAAAGGAACTTGAGTCCCTAGGCCCGTCGCCTCGAATAAGTCATCTAATTCTTTAAAACCTGACTCATGCAAAACATTATCCACATTGCTCTTAGAAAGTTCTTCTAAACTCAACGACATGGTACTGAGCGCTCGTGCTAATAAGCGTTTTCCTAAGACAATAGATTCTGCTCGCTGCTGTTTTTTCAAAAAATGTTTAATCGCCGCCCGAGCTTTTCCAGTAATCGAAAAATTCAACCATGCGGGGTTAGGTTTTGCATGGGGAGACGTAATAATTTCAACGGTTTGACCATTGGCCAATACTGTACTCAGAGGAGCAATCCGCCTGTCAATTTTCGCAGCCACACAAGTGTTGCCAATATCCGTGTGGATAGCAAAGGCAAAATCAGCAGCGCAGGCGCCATTAGGTAATTCCAGAATATTTCCTTTAGGAGTAAATACATAAACTTCATCGGGGAATAAATCAATTTTTACATTTTCAATAAATTCCAGAGAACTCCCTGCACTTTTTTGTAATTCTAAAAGATTTTTCATCCATTCTTGAGCGCGAATATGACTGACATTCGCGGCCTGTGAATCTGTTTTATAAAGCCAATGAGATGCAATACCACTTTCAGCACGACAATCCATATCGGTAGTGCGAATTTGAATTTCAATAGGAACCCCATAGGGGCCAAATAATGTGGTATGTAATGATTGGTAGCCATTGGCCTTGGGTATAGCGATATAATCTTTAAACCGTTCTGGCACAGGCTTGTAGAGGTTATGCACGGTACCTAATACGCGATAGCAAGTGTCTACATTATCTACCGTTAGACGAAAAGCATAGACATCCATAATTTCAGAAAAAGGAACACTTTTATTGTGCATTTTTTTATAAATGCTATATAAATGCTTTTCTCTACCATAAATTTTACATGCGGGTATATTTTTTTGGGTTAAACTCTCCCGCAGCGCTTTTTCAATGACGCTCATAATTTCTTTACGGTTCCCACGAGCTTTTTGTACGGCATCCGTTAAAACACGATAGCGCATAGGATATAAATTTTTAAAACCCAAATCTTCAAATTCAGTACGAAAATTATGCATACCCAAGCGATTCGCAATGGGAGAGTAAATTTCTAAGGTTTCTAGAGATATCCGCCGCCGCTTCGCCAAAGGCAATGCATCAAGGGTTCGCATATTATGTAAACGATCAGCAAGTTTCACAATGATCACTCGCAAATCCTTTGACATGGCCAAGACCATTTTTCGAAAATTCTCTGCTTGAGCTTCTGCGCGGCTTTCAAATTTAATCTGAGTAAGCTTGCTCACACCATCGACTAACTCAGCAACATCTTTGCCAAATTTACGAGCAATTTTAGTTTTTTCAACTTCGGTATCTTCAATAACATCATGCAGTATTGCAGCCATAATGCTATCCGCATCAAGGCGCATTTTTGCTAAAATAGTGGCCACTGCCACGGGATGAGTGATATAAGGTTCGCCAGTTAAGCGTTCTTGGTGTCGGTGGGCTTTTTCACCAAACAGAAACGCTTCATAAATCGTATCAATCTGAGCGTTGTCTAAATAATCAGCGAGTGCAATCCGCAATTCTGCAAAATAGCCCACCTGACCTGACTCCCTGTAAATTAATCAAATATTTCGTCTGGATCGCTTTGGGTCGAGCGAGAGGCATTTTCAAGGATTTTATAGTCCATCTTTCCCTCAGCAATCTCACGTAGTGCAATTACCGTGGGTTTGTCGTTTTCTGGCTCTACGAAAGGATCCAACAACAGCTCTTCGAGCTGACGCGCCCGGCGAGAGGATAACAAAACGAGATCAAAACGATTTTCAACATTTTCTAAACAATCTTCTACGGTAACTCTAGCCATGGTGCAAAACCTCATATTTTCTTTAATTATAGGCGAGTGTATACCATTTATGCTATTTCGTATAGGGTTAATGGCTTCCAAAGCCTAGGAAATTTATGATCAAATGTAGTACAGCTCTCATATACAAATAGACGCAGATCATTAAATGAGCTAGAAACCTGTGCTATCAAGCAATTAGTAGTACCCCTCAACAGTTACTTTTTAAAGCCAATTAACCGGTATTTGAAGGATCTTTTTTGTTAGCCAATAAGCTTCATTGGATTGATTGATAACCAATCCAAAGGGTAATTGATTTTTCTCAATAAAATCACTCAATGAACGAAGCTGCTTAACCGTGGTATGACTGCTGTATTTTATTTTGATAGGTAATACACCGAAGTAACCTTCTAATATAAGATCGACGTCACTACCCTTTCGAGTTCGATAATAATGATAACGCCAATTAGTGATTCCAGAAGCTTGTAAGCCTTTGATAATTTCTTCAATAACGAAACCTTCAAATGAATGTCCTACAATAGGGTTGCTATAAAGATCTTCTAACGTCTCTATGTTAAGCAAGTAATGCAATAGTCCTGAATCACGAAAATATCCTTTTGGCATTTTAATAAAACGTTGGTATCTAATTTTATTCATACGAGGAAATAGTGTTGAAATATCTCGGTTCAAATAATTAAGGTAGTAATTTTCCATCCACCGTTGCCAAAATTGATGATTATCCTCAAGATTTGGTTCAGGATCCCCCCCTGTAGCCATCTCTGATTGAATTCATGAAGTGATAATTCAGGGGGAGAAGAAACTATATTATCAATTGATAGCTTTTCTTTGAAAAGATTATAAAAGGGACTAAGAGGTTTTTGATAATATTCATTTATTTTTAATGTCCCTACCTCAAGAGTCGCAATGCGGCCTGCTAGGGATTTAGAAATTTTATGGTTGAGGGTGTAGCTACTGGAGCCTGTAAGAATAAAGCATCCTTTTCTTTGGCGGTCATTGTCAATAACTCCTCGTAAGACATTAAATAATTCGGGGTATATTTGTGCTTCATCAATGATGACATAGCTCTCTTGTTGTTGGAAAAAGAGTACAAGATCACGAGAAATTAATTCATAGTCATTGGGATTCTCTAAGTCTAGATAGCGGCAACCCGGTTGTAGTTACCTTGCGAGGGTAGTTTTGCCTGTTTGGCGAGTGCCAATGAGTGCAATCACTGGAAATTGCTCTAGCAATTGCAATGCAAAATAGTGAAGATTTCGTTTAATTAGGCTCATCCTCGTGGTATAGCTACGAATTTGATCACTTTCAAGGGGTAAATGGGCGAATATTCGTAGTTAGACTGAGAATATTCGCCCAAAATATTTAATCAAAAATGAGGGGGTCAATTAGATAGAGGAAAATATTTCACTTTATGACTATCCCATAACCCTCCTATACAAATTTTTCTAATAACGCTAACTCTTCATCTGATAAAAATTCGAAATAAGCTTTTCTTTTACTTTTAGAAAGATAGCCATTGTTCTGTACACATAAACGAATAAACAAATCCACAAGCCTGTCTGGCATATCAATAACATCTCTAATGGCTTTTTTCGTACGATCATAATTATCAAGAAAATTAAGTTCCTGAACAACTTCATCTTCAACGGTTAGCTTGATGAAGCTGTATAGTGCCTCTGCCTGAGGTGTCAAATCCATATAGCGGTACCAGACAGCTAAATCTTTTAACACTGTCAAGCGTCCAATATCATCTAGCTCATAATCTGCAAGACTCATAAGAGGTTTTGAAAATGCTTCTAGGGAAGCATTATAATCAGCCATATTTTTAAGCATCAGTGCTGATACCGGAAATATTAATCCTTTGGGAACTAAACCTTGAGTAGCCAGAATATTATGAATTAAAAAACGGTGGATTCGACCATTTCCATCTTCAAATGGGTGTAAATAAATGAACCCATAAGCGATTACTGCTGCGTGAATTATTGGCACAACATTAGCATTTTTTATTTTTCTGTGAGCATCCAACAACCCTTCCATAAGTTCATTTAAATACTCTGGCTGGGGTGAAATATAGTGGATAATTTCTCTTTGAGAACCAATAATTTCTCCCACATAATTTTGGTTTTCTCTATAATTTTCTTCTTTAAACTTGAAATCTACAATTCGATTTTGGAGGTCTATCAATAGATCCTTTTCACAGAAATCACTATTTTTAGCGGTTTCTAGCAAAGCGACAAACTTATCATCCCGAGCTGAACTAGGCTTAATATGTTCTATTGCAAAAGAGGATTTTGTTTCTTTTTTATAAAGGTAGCCAATAGCTCCTCTAAGAAACAGGGGAGAATAACCATCCATCAAGTTTTCACATTGCTGATGAATATTTTCACGCTCCATTTTTTTTAATTTTTCAGTACGTCTTACAACAGGACAAAATTTATTATCACCCAACAAATTATTCATGAGCCTTTGGCGCACGATTTGTTCTCCAGGAGCATTTACATAGTAAAAGTCTTGATCAAGCACCTCTAAGTAATTACCTCGCTCTAAATCCCTTAAGGGTAATTTTTTCTCCATTAAAAATTCATAGAAAAACCAAATTCGTCGAGCATATTTACCTGTTGGTTTGGCTTCGATATATAAGACAAGATCGTTTTCTTCGATTGCTTGAAAAATTAAAAATAAACAACCAAGAGCAACACCATCATATTTTAAGGCAAATTCCAGGTGATCACCGATCCTATCTCCAGGCCAGTAACTTTTTGGATAGATATCTTCAATGACGCCACTGCGAAATCTGGAGTGGTAGACATAGACACTTCCTGAAGACACAAATGAAACATGCCAGTGAGGTATGATGCTAAGCTGTAATTTTTTAGCCAGATATGCGTAACCAGCAGGTTTAAAATCAGGTATTGCCATAGATCTTGCTCAAAAAACTGTTATATAACTAAAAATATACATATAAAGGGTTAAACTATCAAATAATTGTTACAAACAAGCCTGTTTCATGAAAAACCGTTACAAATCCTTCTAAATTGATAATGAACTCCTAAAAGCCTAAATCATCTTAACTCGTTGCTTTGGTACAGGCACCACATCCGCCCCCGGAAATTCAGCAACGAAAGCTTGAAGCAGTAGCTCAAAGGCTTTTTCACGATGACTTGAACTCCAAACATAATTACAGTGATGACGGATCTGCCCTCCATGAATAGGCCATTGATTCAAGATATCAGCTTGTTTTATTTTTAATCCCACACTATCTAATTTATTAAATACATACCAACTCACCTGAGCTTTGAAACTGTTTTTATTCCAACTCCCATGGCCTTTGAGTAACTTATAGACTTCTTTGGCCAATGCAGCCTGATCTAATTGTCGCCAATTTTTAATGGATTCGGCTACTTCGGCTTTACGCTCATCATTGGATTTACTGGCTCTATCATGCTCAGTTGCGGCGGCTCTAACACAATCCATTAAGCTCCATGTTTTTTCTCGCTGTCGGACAGGCACAGACCAGAAGGAAGCTTGAATGCCATTCTTGTTCTTTCTTTTATGATGAGCTTGATAGCCTGCTGAGGTTCTAACAATACGAAACATTTCTCCCTGGACATATTCTTGAGCCTCAAGAGATAGAGGCACCGTTTTGACACTATCAACAAAGGTGCTCCAGCTCTCTTCATTAGCATTTTTATCAGGGTGCGCTAAGTATTGGGCTTTCACATCGCCTTCAATAGCATCCCAAAGACTATCTACACCATGTGTCAGTACATCACAAGCCAAACGATTAAACTTAACAAACTCAGCGGCTGTATTGGACTTCACTTGTTGAAATAAGTAATCTATAGCAACGCTATCCACAAGATGACATAAAATTTGACGTAAGAGTTGAGTTTCAATAAAGATCGCCAGCAATTGCCCTAAGCCAGCTGACTGATAAAAACGCAAGAAGTCATTGGCAATCAATCCTTTTTGATTGAGCAATTCATCAACCGCCGGGAAAAAAGGCTCCGATCGCCTTTCTCCATAGCACTCAGCCAATGCCATTTTAACTTCTCTTACATAATTTTTTGGCAATGCGAGAGCATCAATAAAAGCGCTCTCTTTAAAATTACGAAAATACTCGGCTACACCATTCTCTAATTCCGTCAACTGCTTCAAATCATAACCAAACAACAATTTTTGGTAATATTCTCGGGTAGTTTCATTAACAAATTGCTTAACAATACTTAGAGCCAGTGGCTCATACAGAGGATGGTGCAAAAGGGATTGAAATAGACGTTTTTTCACACCGCTAAAACAAGAAGGCTTATCACCTTCTAGATCATCATATGATTCTTTTATAGGTTCGCCTGCACCGTCAAGCAGCTTGCTACCGTATTCATTCCTCACCTCACGGTACCTATCCCAGTTATGGGCGCGATTGATTAAGGCAATTTGCCGAATGAATAAGTCCACTCGATCGGCTACGGTGATATCGGCTTCCTTAGGTCCTTGTGCTAGATCATTAGCTGCTGTCCATAGATAAGCAATGAGGGGCTGATACTCTTCAAAGCTTGACCAACGTTCTTCTCTGTCCTCACTGATAGACACCCAACCTGCATTTTGCGACATCCAGCGATTTGGCTTTGATAAATAACGGTAAGCCGTGTGGTAGGAATTTTGATAATAGCATTGATAGATGGCTTGTTGTTGTACTTTCGTGAAATCATATCGATTAATAAAGCCTTGCAATGCGTTCCACTTAAAGGGTAGGAGATAATCAATATCGTCAAATGTGAGAATCCGGCTGGCTTCATCGGCTACGTATTTCTTTTTCAGTGTTTGTTTTAATTGTTTAATAACGCTGGACACACCGCCGTTCTCTTCGATGGTTTTTTTATATGTTTTTTCAATTTGCTTAACGCTCTCCTGCTCTTCAGGGGTTAGCGCTCGCATAGAGGATTCCCGATCATGGGCAACCTCAGCTAGATCGATCCCATATGCGCCTTGGTAATAATGATTTGCCTCAGCTGCTTCTCTAATAGCAGAAATATTCAATAACCGCACTGCAATGGCTTCATCACCCGTACTTTGAGCAAGCCGTAGTAGTTCATTGGTTTGCTGGGCAAATTGTCTACAATTCAGTCTATAACTTAGACTTCTTGATTCATCATTATTGTAATTAGCAGGCAACTCTCTGCTGGTGGCATTGGCAACAACCAACGTTTTTACACTAGGAATATTGAGTAACAGTTCAATTTTTTCTAAAATATCCACCTCATCGGCTAGTGGGTTCACTTCATTGACTGCACAGCAGCGGATTAAATGCCGCAGTACGTAGTAACTCATCCGTACTGTTTCTACATCAATATTGCCGTCGTCACTTAAGGGAAAATCAAATACCCCAACAAGATTATCATCATTAGATTGGGCTATTTCACGACTGAGGTTCGCTAAGTAATTTTTTGTGAAGGAGGCCACCTTGTTACCATATTCTTGCTGATGCCTCTCAAGCCAATCATAACTGCACG
Source organism: Gammaproteobacteria bacterium (assembly GCA_021773305.1). Classification (GTDB taxonomy): domain Bacteria; phylum Pseudomonadota; class Gammaproteobacteria; order UBA1113; family UBA1113; genus JAJFKH01. The sequence continues at coordinate 14,979 of JAJFKH010000054.1, forward strand.
AGTCAACAATAATATCATCCTGAGCAAGTAGTAGATCCACTACAGCCCCATGGCCATTTTTGCTTGCCCAATATAGGGGGGGCTCACCTGAACTATTTGCCTGATTAACCGCGGCCCCCTTTTCCAGCAGCAGCTTCACTATTGTTTCATGGCCTTCTTCACACGCTGTGCCAAGCACTGTTTCAGCAAAATCTCCCTCCTTGAGAAAATGACTCACACTAGGAATATTGAGTAATAGATGAATACTTGCCATCACATCCATCACTTTACAATGCTTAATCAAACGACGCAGGATGTAATAACCTATGACCGCTGTATCTGATTTATCTGCATTATCAGGAGGAAAATCAAATATTCCCTCAGGATTTTCTTCATGAAATTGGGCCATTTCATTGCGAAGCCGGGCAAGGTAATCTCCAGCATAACTATCCGTGTAGACATCAAGTTCCTTTCCACCAAACCTATCAAGAAAATCGTAGCTACGTGCATCCATAGCACCATATCCAAGTAGTAGTTTTGCGAGTATGCAATCATCAGGCCGAAGAATTGCTATAGAAAGAGCCGTATGACCCGTCCAATTCGTCTGACGAATATCTGCACCGTGCTCAAGCAGCAACTTAGCCATCTCTTCATGATTATTGTCGATCGCTATATAAAAAGGAGTCTCACCAAACACATCCGTCTTCTTATTTACATTGACATCAGCTTTGTTTAATAGCTCTTTGGCCGCGAGAATATCCCCTACTTTACAAGCTGTAAACAATTTTTGTTGATTAGCTGATATCATACGTTTCCTCGCTGAATTATTGTATATTCTCGTTCTAAATAGCCGTAGGCTTATACTTGTTAGTAAACAAGAGAAAATTATATCAAATTTTTTCAGGCGTTACCATTTGAGTTTTTTGCTTGTTGTGTGCTATTTGACCTGCAAATAACGCGTTCCTATCTGTGCCAAGCATATAGGGTTCACAGTATATCTTATTGTTTTTTAAACATTTTCTTTAAGCTAGCGCCATTAAAGTATCAATATTGTACTAATACTACCTTAATCATTAAATGATATCCTTTTTAATATATTTGAAATTTACGGTTTAATTGGATAATACATTATGTCACTCATTAATAATAAATATGCAACCCATACAGATGCGCCACTCGCTGAAAGAATTGATAATGCATGGGGAAAATATTGTAGTGAAGGCAAGACAAAAAAAGAAAAAAAAGAAGCGTTAGAGTTTTTAATTTATGCCTTTGATATTTCGAGTCATAAACGAAAAAATATAAACCAAATCCTACTGGAACGTATGACAGAAAGAAATGCTAAAAAAGTACATAACCCAGAATATATTCCAGGTAAAACGCCAAAATATTTAACGCTATCGCCCGCTCAAATGATACAGAATGAAAGTGAATTACCTGAGCATTATTTCACGGGGCATAACTTGTTGAAAGTGAATAGTCATTCTAAAGAACAAGATAAGAATCTTAAACCGCCTATGCTAACTGCTAAAGATCGGGCATCTCACCGAGTATTAATGTATAAAGGAAAATTTTATCATCAGGCTAAAATTCTTGACACAGGATCTTATCTGTCTCACAACAAAACATCGTTTGCCGCTTTCACATTCAATTTAAATGGTGAACTTTCTATCTTTACGCACAAAAGTACACCTGGAGAACAGGTGCACTCTTCAATGAATGCAGGTCAACCTGTGGTCTGTGCTGGGGAATTACAAATTAAACATGGAAAGTTAGTCGCATTAACCGATCATAGTGGACACTATCAACCTAGCTTATATAGTTTATATCAAGTTTTAAAACACTTCCATAGTCGCGGCATAGATATTCAGAATGTCAATGTACTGCTACATAGTAAACCTGAAAATATCGATTCGAAGCCTATTCGTGTTTCTGCTGTGGCACACAATGGCAATCCTATTTCGATTACTCGCCATCAAGTAAACGGCATGAACTTGCTTAAATCGATAGATGGTGAACTTTCCAGCGCTGTTAATAATTTTCATGTGGATTTAAAGAAATATCAAAAAAGCACTGCGACTCATGCTTACCATTTAAAAGATTTTTTCATGGGGAAAAATCTCACAAAAGCACGTAAAAAGTTAACCAAAGATGTTATGAAAAAAATTGGGAAAATATCAACTCAATCATCCATAGAAAAACAAATTGAAAGCATAGAAGAAATATTAGACATATTTGAGGCCGGAAATAAAAACATTTCTTCCCTAAACAAAAAAGATGAAACCAGTGGGCGGCTCATAAAAATCATTCAAGATATGAAAGTAAAACTTGAAGATGCCAAGAATCATCGTGAAAATACTGTCAGCAGTTTAAGACCTATGGGGCCAAGTTGAAATTAGAGCATGACGCTGATGCTAATCCGGCAGATAATGATAGAAAAGCAAAGAAGGCGTGCGGCCATTTGAAACAACCACTATTGCAAATAAAAAGACATGCATGATAATTTTTCCCTACACTGTTCAGTGAGGCAAAATTTTTATGAGCAAAAGTGTCTATACCATACGAACCGTCAACTTTTAAATTCGCTTTATAAATTTTCGACATTTTATCTTTTCCCTCATTAGCCTGCCAATAAGCTATCAATTAATGGCTTATTGTTGTCTCGCTGTAGTGCAGTCCGGTACCGCTGAGCTGTAATGGTTGTTTTTAGATCCTCCAAGGCTTGGTCAAAATCATCATTGATAATAAGGTACTCATATTCAGAGTAGTGAGACATTTCTTCGACCGCCTCCGCCATACGATGATCAATCACATCCGATGTATCTTGGCCACGTTTTTGTAGACGTTCTCGCAAAACTGCTTTAGAGGGAGGAAGAATAAAAATCCCTGTTGCATCAGGCATCAGTTGACGAACCTGTCTCGCTCCCTGCCAATCAATTTCCAAAATCACGTCAAAACCTGCCATCAATTGCGCCATCACCCACTGCCGTGACGTTCCATAATAATTACCAAACACCTGTGCATGCTCTAAGAAAGCATCTTCGGCAATCATTTTTTCGAATAGCTTAGGCTCCACAAAAAAATAATTTTCACCCTCTACCTCTCCCGGGCGGGGTCGCCGTGTTGTATGGGAAATTGAAACCTTAACATGACTCATCTTACCCAATAGCTCATTGACTAAACTTGTCTTTCCTGCACCAGAAGGCGCAGCTACGATAAATAATGAACCTTTCACAGAAACCCTCTACTCAATATTTTGTATCTGTTCTCGAATTTGTTCAATCAAGACTTTAATATCCACTGCCATATGAGACACTGCCGCATTAATCGACTTAGAGCCAAGAGTATTTCCTTCGCGATTCATTTCTTGCAACAAAAAATCCATACGACGCCCCACTGCTCCTGATGTCTGCAAAATTCGCTCAAACTCTCTGATATGAGTCGTCAACCTATCCAACTCTTCAGCTACATCAATCTTTTGTGCTAAAAGAAGCATTTCCTGTTCTAAACGATCCGGATCAAGCTCTAGGGCCACTTCAATGAAACGCTCCTGCAAACGCTGTCGTTGGAATGCTTTAATTTCAGGTAGCAAGGCTGAAATAGCCCTAACTTTTTCAGACATTTGCTCCAAACGGGCGCTAATAAATCGCTGCAATGCCCCCCCTTCTCGCTCACGCATCTGACAAAAACTGTCTAAACACGTGGAAAAAGAAGCTATGATTCCAGCTTCCACGTGGGTTAAATCACCTTCAACCATGGCGACCATACCCGGCCAGCGAAGTACTTCCATGGTTGTGGGAGACGTGATATTGGGAATGGATTGTTCAATTTTTTGCGTCACTCGGCAAATTTCACTGAGCAGCACTTCATTTATACTGATGTCTGCGTGTGCATGAGGCCCTGGCTGGTAAGTAAGATTGGCTTCAAATTTTCCTCGATTTAATGTTGCCCGAGCAAGTTCTCTCAATTGACTCTCTAAACCACGAAAATTCTCCGGCAAGCGAAAAGATGCCTCTAAATAACGGTGGTTAACACTGCGCATTTCCCAGATCAGAACACCCTCTCCAATCTGACTTTCATGGCGTGCATAAGCTGTCATACTTCTGATCATACTTTATCACTCATGTTGATGAATAAACCGCTCTATCATACTGCAAAATGAAACATTTTAACAAAAATTGCTAGTCATAGGCCATTTCAATGGGTATGATTGCGGCATATCCTTGAGGCAACCAATTTTAAGGCAAAAACATGCAGCGTCCCAGCGGTCGAGCGAACAACCAATTGAGAACGATAAACTTTACTCCAGAATTTACCCATCATGCAGAAGGCTCGGTACTTGTGGAATTTGGGCACACTCGGGTTTTATGCACGGCCAGCGTGGTTGATAATGTCCCTCGATTTTTAAAGGGTACAGGCAAAGGCTGGCTCACCGCAGAATACGGTATGTTGCCACGCTCCACTCACGATCGTATGGATAGAGAAGCTAGCCGTGGTCGCCAAAGTGGACGAACTCTGGAAATTCAACGGTTAATTGGTCGATCACTCAGAACCGCTGTCAATTTAAGCGCTCTAGAAGACAAAACCATCTATATCGATTGTGATGTCTTGCAAGCGGATGGTGGCACCCGTACCGCATCCATCAGTGGTGGATATGTTGCTTTACAACTTGCATTAAAACATCTGCAACAACAGAAAAAATTAAAACAGGATCCAATCATCCAATTTATTGCCTCTGTTTCTGTAGGCATTTATGAAGATCATGCCATTCTTGACTTAGATTACGCCGAAGATTCTAATGCACAAACTGATATGAATGTGGTCATGAACGATCAGCAGGGTTTCATTGAAGTACAAGGTACCGCAGAAGGCCATCAGCATTTTGATCAAATTCAGCTAAACAGTATGCTTGATCTCGCCAAAGAAGGTATCAACGAAATCATTGAAAAACAAAGAGCTATTTTGAGCGAAGCGTAAAGATATAGAGAAAACTTATTAAGAATATTAATACGCTGCTAGCGACGATAAGATAATCTCGTAATACTCTGCTTTGTTTCCTGATCAACAGAACTCCCTTCCAATAACTGAGCCGCTGACTTCCCATTACCACCTTTATCTTGAAGCTGCGCACCATGTTGTATTAAAGTTTTAATACAAGCCACCAATTCCTGTTTTTGTTTTGGTCTTTTGCCGAGCCGTTCTACCTTATACATGAGAGGGGTGTAGCCTTTTTTACCCTCATTTTGCAGCATTGCATAATCTGGACGTTTATCAAGCTTCGCTGAAAGTTTGTCAGATGACAGGTTAGGTAAAGCAGAAAAAAACTGTATCGCACCATTAGACAGTCTTCTTTGTTGCTTAGGCACTCCAGCGCTGGGAAGAACTGCGGCTGGAACAGCAGCTGGTTGACTCGACTTTGCTTTCACTTTTTTTGCAACAGGAGGTTGGTTGGGCTTTGCTTTCACTGCTGGCACAACAACCGGAGGCTTGCTTGGCTGTGCTTTCAAAGCAATACTAACATCCGCAGTCCATAATGTTTGCGCAACCTGGGTTGCAGCTAAAATACCCTTATCAAAAGAAACCGCTCCAATGAGTGCTTCCATTGCGTCAGCCAACATTTTAGCAGTGACTGGATGATTAGATTCTGAATCATCCAGCATTATAACATCAGATAAATTTAAGGTTTTTGCAATCCTTGGAAGAACCGTATCATTTCTCACTAACTTTTCTTTTGCTAAATGTAAATCATAGACAAGCCAATTATCAGGCTGATCCTTCGATAAGGAAGCCGCGCATGCAACACCTAAAACACTGTCCCCTAAAAACTCATAACGTTGAAAGGGCGCTTCTTTGGTTGGGCTGCTTTTACGTCTGTCCAATGCATTTAACAAATGCTTAGCATCAGCAAATTCATGCCCTAGCTGTTGCTCTAATTTATGATAACGCTGCACCTTTTCAAGATCACCATCTAGCAAACCATATAATCTATAACACGGTGCAAAAATAGGGTGGGTCTTTAGACTCTCTATCGCTTTATCATATTTCAATTCTGCGGCTTTTAGGCACCATTCAAAAGCTTTGGGTATATTTTTCTCAATATTTTCACCCTTTTCAAGCATCGTCGATAAAACATACTGGGATTCAGCATATCCAAGAAGCGCTGCTTTTTCATACCACGTAACTGCTGATTTTTTCTTGGTTTCACCATAGTTTCCCGTACTGTATATCTGCCCTAAATTTCGCGCAGCAACAGGTAAGTCCAACTTTGCCGCAGCGGTAAAATACCGCTCTGCTTGAGACTTTTCCCCTGCTAGATGATAAATCAAGCCCAGATAATTATACGCATTACGGTTTTCGCCACATTTCTCCAAAAACTTAATGGCTTCGCATTTCATCGAACTCGTTTGCCAATCACTGGTTTTGCGACATTCGCTATATTTGCTGTAATAAATCACGCCTAAGCGATAAGCTGCACCTGTGTGTTGCATCTCTACGGCTTTTTTATAGTAGCCAATCGCATCATCCAGAGATTTTTCTGTTCCTTTACCGTTTTCTAACATCTCTCCCAATCTGTGATAAATATGGGCATTACCATTATTTCGATAATAACTCGTTAAGTCTTTTAATAGTTTATAGGCTTTAGGTAAATCTTGCTGCCGCCCCAGTGTGGGTAAATAATAAGAATCCGCTAATAAAGCAACGGCATCCCCGTTGCGAGAGTTTTGGGAAATGGCAGCATCTAGGAACCAACAGGCTTGTTCATCGCTTTGACATCCAAAATGATTGTCCATATATGCTTTTGCAAACAATACAGCAAACTGATCTTTATCAGAACAATAACCACCGTAAGAACCGTAAGAACCTAGTAACGAAACGGCCTTTTTATAGAGCGCCCCTTGTTGTCGAAATTGCTGTTTTGCCTCATCAATTCCATTTTTTCCTGCAATAAAAAAATATTTAGCCACATCTACCATGTTAGAATTGCTATTTCCTCCCAGCAACAACTTAGCATATTCATAACTTGCCTCTGGATGTTGTTGTTTTGCCGCTTTTTCGAGATAAGACTTTGCGTAATGCTCATAACCCTGTTTTTTTGAATAATACAGACCCAACTCATACTGCGCAGTTTTGTCACCCCTCTCTGCTTTATAAGTCACGTTCCTAACTTCACTGTCTAACATGTAGCCCCTCTTTGTCTCAACTTGTTAATGATATTATCATGCTACCCATGCAACATAGGCTCTCGACCCCGTCGAACTTTTCTCTGTAAAATACTGCGTTTTTCCATCACCATCTTATAAAGGGATTTTAATTTATCTCGTAGGTAAAGAATATGATTATTCTGCTGGCGCAGCATGGCAATCAAGAGATGAATTTTTTCTTCGACCTCTCCTAACACGCTCCGAGGCATCTCATTTTTCAATGACACATCTTGGCCCACTTCGTGAACAAACACCAAATAATTTCCCGCTTTGGTTTTCCAATCCTTGATAGAATCTCCAGTGGTTCGAATCACATTGTCAACACTATTGCATTGCTGCATAAATTTATTCACATTGGACTTACTAGTCAGATCGGTACAAGACGATTCAAGCCCATGGACTTGCTCCATAAACTCATCCATCCGCTGACTACCATAACTCACAAAATTATATAAATTATCAATTTCAGAAAAAACCCGATGGGTCTCCTTCACGCTCCGCATGAATATCACTCCCTGTCAATCTTTATACTATTCCCTAATGCTTTTCCAACGAGGTTCTTGTATCATACCTAACGCAACAAGACATCAAAATAGGAGCAAGATATGAAAGCGTTCCAACAAGCCTTTATCCAATACTGCCTATCTCTCAATGTGTTACAATTTGGCCAGTTCACTCTTAAGTCAGGGCGAAACAGTCCCTACTTCTTCAATGCCGGTTTGTTCAACAGCGGCAACTCGTTGTCTAAGCTCGGGAAATTCTATGCCAGTGCTATTGAAGATGCAAGCATAGAATACGACATATTATTCGGTCCTGCATATAAGGGAATTCCACTAGTCAGCACCACAGCAATTGCGTTGGCAACCGAACATGGCAAAGATGTGCCCTATTGCTTCAATCGCAAGGAAGCGAAAGATCATGGGGAAGGCGGCGTCATTGTGGGTAGCCCACTTGCTGGCAACGTCGCCTTAATAGACGATGTTATTACCGCAGGTACCGCAATAAGGGCTTCTCTCCCCCTCATCGAAAAGGCTGGAGCCACGCTATCTGCTATTATCATTGCTCTGGATCGTGAAGAAAAAGGGCAAAATAACCACTCTGCCATTGATGAAATTCGTCAAAACTTAGGGATCCCTGTCATAAGTATCATTAAAATGTCACATTTAATCAGTTACTTAGAATGTGATGGTGATAATAATCAAGAACTTGAACAGATGTATCAATATCAAGCAGAATACGGTACTGAGTAAACTATACTGAAGTATATGGATAAAGCTCACTTGGAGTCTATGATCATGGCCCGAATAATATTGGTTGGTGTGCTACTGGGACTAAGTTTTTCAGCATTTGGTCACAATACCGTCTATGAAACCACTGATAAACAAGGCACTCCCTCTTTTTCTGATACAATGCCAGAAAATGGCCAAGAGGTTAAAACATTAACTCTCGAAGAGCTACCTCCTCCTACTTCACCCTCCCCAGATACTATTGATCGACAACAAAATCTCATGAATCAAGATCAGCAGCTAGATGAGTCATTACACCAGCAAGCCAGCAATTTAGATAACCTCAAACAAAACATGCACAACGCCCAAGCGAACCTGGAACAGGCTGAAGATAACTTGGCTCAAGCCCAAGAGGCAATGAATAGCGGTAATTACCGCATCGGCAACGATCAATTTATTGATCAAGACTATATTCGAGATTTACAGCGCAGTGTTGATACCGCAAAACAGCAATTGGCAGTAGCCACAGAAAAATACGATCATGCAAGACAACAAAAGTAAGCTATGCTCAGAAAAAGTAAAATTACCACAAGAAACTCGCAAACTTGGGTGGGTTGATTAAACGGTTTAAAACCCCAGGCTCCGGAGCATCAAACCCAAGACAATCAACCATGTAGTCCACAATAGACTGTCGTGTGACCACACAATCAGGTGCGTATTTTTCATGATAGCGACAGTCTTGATTTTCTAGAGTGCTCACATAGTATTTAAAAACTTCTGCAAAATTATCTCCCACGGCTAAAGGACGTGTTACTGTGGCTTCCCCCATTAATTGATTGATATCGCTCAGCTCCTCTGTGGCAATAAGCTTGTTATCAGAAATTTTGCTACACCACTCCAGTAACGGCATGGTATTACCTTCAATACAAAGCCCTGAACGATCTAAGTAATAAGCAAAACGATAACATGCATCCGTTTCTTTTGCCTTTTGGTACCCTTGAATAATTGCAATGACTAATTTTCTCAAAGTTGAATGCATCTCGGCACGAGTTTGATAAACTTCTAAATGAATTAAGTGGTAATGACCATTAAAATAATCACCTAATACAGAACCAAAATATTTATCTAAAACATCTGGAAACTCAAGAATAAAACGTAAGGTTGCTATATTAGCTTGTGCACTCTGTCTATTGGGAAGATGCTGCCCCATCCATTCTGCTATTTCTTTTAACACAGCCAGCAACTGTTCCTTGGTTGCATCATTATTGATAGTGATACAGGATTGGAAAAAACGACAAGATAATAATACTGTTTGAATCACACCGCCCCGGTGATCCTGCGTCAGTATCTCGAGCAAACGCCCTCGATCAGTGTGATTTATTTTTTGATGCTGTTCGCGCCCTTCTACTATAGCGCGGAACCCTCGACCCATTTTTGAAAAATTAAGTGATTTAAATACGGGGTTTTTGAATGTGCCTTGTGGCTTATACAGATTGGCACACTGCTGTATTTCAGCATAGGTTATATGTTTTTTGCTCAGTGATCCTAAAAAATTTAATTCTTTCACTGATAACTGCTGATGGCTCATAGGATTGAGACAAATAGCTCTCATCGTAGAAGTAGAGATGATCGCTTTGATAACCCCATTGGCACTACTCATCAAGCTTGCAGCAGAACTAGAATGACTACTATCTCTATACAAAATAGTATTATGAATCTTTTGAGCAACCGCATTTGATATTTCACGATCACTCGACGGAATATTCTCAATAACTTTGTACAGCCTGTTTAATGTATGAGGAAAATTTTTTTTATGAGCCAACCGAGAAGGATTGCGCAGCGTGGTAAAAATTGAGTGACTCGACTCCCATATTCGCAAGCATTGTTTTACTCTATTAACAGTCAAGGGTTGATGATTAAATTCATCCAGACAATGCTGGTTTTGTTTGCTAATAGTCATTAATGTTTACGCCTTTTATGAATTATTTAACATTTAAAACTGAAAAACCCCGGGGTTTCATTTTCATCATGCTTTTGCAGATCCGAATCATCATCCAGCTCGTCATACCCATACTTGACAACCAAATAATTGATAATATTTTCAACCAGGACAATGCCGTCATGTGCATAAATAGGATCTTTGTTACAACGAGAAATATTTTCAACTTCCAATTGTGCGATAATACTTTTCATAACATTACTAAATGTTGTCTCTTCATTTCTTCCAAACAAACCCGACAATGCGCTAGTATGAAGGCCGTCAACTAATTCTTTAAAGTCACATAGGCCAATGTCAAGTTCCTCTTGATAGTCACGAAGAAGCAAAAATGACTTAATATTTTCTTCTGTGATTTCTTTAACCTCATTTCCATCTTGGTATTTTGTTTCTTTCTGTTCACTAAGTATTTGATAAATTTTTAATGCTAATAAATTAGCGCTAATATCGAAAGACCCACCTTTATTTGCCAATGTAATGATAGCTGATTTAAGACCTTTTTCAATACATTCCTCGTTTAAAAGCTCATCGAATCTTGGACACTCTGCAACACCAATAAAAAGAAAATACTTCGCTATATTTTCTTTCGTAATGACCTTGTCCGGAGCGTAGTCTTTATCATATTGACATTTTCCTTGTAGCCCGTCAGGATAATTTTTATACGCATCTAATAGTTTTAACAACTTCCAAACTCTATTTGCTATCTGGTACACATGCATACTATCTATGCTGTCTTTTAACTTGCTCGCAGCTTCTGCCATGACCTCAACAAACTCAGGCAGCACTATCAGAGAAATGTCTCTATTGTCACTGAGGGTCAAAGCAGACCATGTTAACACATCCTCCATGGCGGCTTCAATACAACCCTTTTGAGTATTGACACGCCTAAACCAGGATGCTAATTTATCATTTTCTCTTGCTTTTTCATAAGATTGAATCGTGCTCACAACAAATTTTCGTAAGCTTTTTTCAAGTTGGGTATCATCGTCATATTTATCTAGGTGAATCATTGAAACGCTCTCTCCCCGGCTAGAATAATAAACAAAGATATCTCCGATTTTATTTTTTAAAGTCTCTATCCCTTCAATCATATATCGGAATGTATCAATATTCGTAACCGTCGTCCACTGACTATTTCTGTTATTTGCATAAAACTTTTCGGCCGCTTCCATCATACCATTCAACATAGTTATAATTTCTTCATCCGAAGAATTCACTGAAATAGTAATGCAGGTTCTCATGGTCATCGTAGAAAATAATGCTTGCATCACATTGGTTAATGTTTCATTCGCCTTTATTTCAGCCTGATGGTTTTCAGCATATTCAAAGAGCCGACCTCTAAGCACGTGATCAATTTGCTCATCAGGCTGACCTCTTTTTTCTAAGTTTTCCCAAATAAGACTCAAGGTACTTTCTGCACCCAACTGTTGAAAAACAATTCCCGCACATTGCTCAAAAACCTGGTAAGTTAATACTTTTCCGGCGAGGTTTGGAATATCATAGATAGCCTCCTGAGAATAATCAGGTTGAAGATCCAGCACCTCTGGAACGTCTTGTTGTTTATTTAAAGAAAAAGATATTTCTTCACGTTGAGGTTTTTGTTGATAGTTTTCATAGGTCTTCGACTGTTTTAATGCCTTCAACACAATTTCAATATTAGGGTGCTCATTAATATTATTTTCAAAAAATATGATGACATCAGTAAAACATTCTTCTGGAACTGCTTCATTATAACTTGCGCCTTTATATTTCTCTAACAAATAATTAAATTTTTCAAAATATTTATACAAAGCCAAATACTGATCAACAAAAGGCTTATTAAATTTCTGTGCGGTGTGTGTGAAAAAATTTATCAAAGACTGAACGTCAGCCATTATAAGAAACTTATTATGAAATTTATGTAACTGCATTGTATCATTGTCAGTCAGCTTATAGGGTTCCATCACATGGGGAAACATATCAGACGTTGTCATCAATGCTCGTATAATTTGATTGGTTGTACTCATGAGCGAGGATGCAGATGATGAGTTCGATTCAATTCGATATGTAATGACCTCCTCGTATATTCGAGCAATCACGTCCAGCCCCAGTGTATCATGGCGATTTTGGGGAAGTTCTTGAATGATTTTATTGAGCCGAATCATGGTGTTCGGCATGTGGCTTTTTGAAAACAATCGGGACATATTTTTCGCTGTTGTCCAACTGCTATGGTTTCTTTTCCAAATCTCAACCAAACGAATTAAATCGGTCTTTCGCAATGGCTGATCCGCCATTGATACTAAATAATCCTGATCTTCCTGTTTGAGTTGGGTCATAATGACGCCTTGCTTTTTATTATCTTATTGTAGGGTTAAGGATATTATGATTATATTAAAATACTCTTAACAGGATGTATTTTCACCTGCTTTATCAATAAACACCTAATTATTTCACCCCAGAACTACCAAATCCCCCAGAACCTCGCTCAGTACTCTCAAATTCATCAACAATAACAAATTCTGGCCTGACCACAGGAACAATGACCAATTGTGCAATGCGATCCCCCGGTTGAATAGTGAAATGATCGGTGCCTCGATTCCAACAAGATATCATTAAAGGCCCTTGGTAGTCAGAATCAATCAGCCCGATAAGGTTACCCAAGACCACTCCGTGCTTATGCCCCAATCCCGATCGTGGCAAAATGGTTGCTGCATAGGCAGGATCACCCAGGTAGATAGAAAGACCTGTAGGGATCAGAACCGTATCTCCTGCCCCCAATTGAAGCGGCTCATCAATACAAGCCCTCAAATCCATACCCGCCGATCCGTCGGTAGCATAAGCAGGCAAAGGAAATTCCTTGCCCATGCGTGGATCTAACACCTTAACTTGTAGCTTTTGCATGATTTTTGTACCTTTTTGAAATATTTTCTATTAACTGTTGAGCCACAGAGTCCTTTGTATCCAGCTCAATAAGCTCACAATCCTGAGATGAAACAATAATTAGGGCGTTATTATCGCTGTGGAATCCCCTTCCAGCAACGCCAACTTCATTGGCGGCAATTAAATCGATCCCTTTAGCAAAGAGTTTTTCTTTCGCTTTGTTGACAACATCGTGGGTTTCGGCAGCAAATCCAATAACATAGACGCCTGGATATTGCTTAGCCACAGAAGCCACAATATCAGGGTTTGCCACGAGATCAACAACCACATCACCCTTCGCAAGTTTTTTATCTGCACATTTTTTAGGGCGAAAATCCGCTACCGCTGCCGCACCAATAAAAATGTCGCAATCACGCACAGGCTCCATCACCGCCTCGTACATTTCTTGTGCGGTAATCACTGGCACAACGGTGACACCTTCAGGAGCAGGCAGAGCAACAGGCCCAGATATAAGCGTCACCCTTGCTCCTGCAGCGTGCGCGGCTCTTGCAATAGCATAGCCCATTTTTCCAGAACTGTGGTTACTGATATATCGAACCGGATCCATTGGCTCCTGGGTAGGCCCTGCGGTCACCATCACGCACTTACCGGTTAATGAACCTTCTTGCTTCTCCCCTAACAGCTGTTCAACAATGTCTTGTGGTTCCAGCATTCTGCCCAAGCCAATATCTCCACAGGCTTGCTCACCCTCGCCAGGCCCTAGCAGCGTCATACCCCGCTTAATACAAATAGCAATATTTGCTTGAGTCGCCGCAGCATGCCACATGGCTTGGTTCATGGCTGGTGCTACAAAAATAGGTGCTGAAGTCGCAAGACACAAGGTTGAAAGCAAATCATCCCCCAGCCCATAGGTTAATTTTGCAATACTGTTTGCTGTGGCCGGTGCCAAAAGTAATACATCCGCCCATTTTGCTAATTCAATATGACCCATGGCCGCTTCAGCTTGAGGATCAAATAAACTATCTGAAACCCGCTCCCCGGTGATTCCTTGGAATAATAATGGTGTTACGAAAGCTTTAGCCGCTTCTGTCATAACAACCCGGACTCGATAACCCTTTTGCTTTAATAAGCGGGCAATTTCTACAGATTTATAGGTGGCAACTCCTCCTGTCACCCCAAGTAACACATTGCTTGACAAATTATGTCCCCTATTATTTGAAAAATATGCACTTATAAATTAAACTAAAGTTTACTTATCTAATCATCCTACCTAGGCGAAGTAAGAGCCAAGAGTATAACCTGAAGGGAAGCAAATGGCTATCCAAAATTGGCCAAATTGGGCGCAGCCCAGAGAAAGATTGCTTAAATTTGGTGCAGCATCTCTGTCCGACGGAGAATTACTGGCTATCCTATTTAACCAGGGGATCAAAGGTCTTTCTGCCATGGATCTCGCCGAGGAAGCCATCCGTCATTTTGGCGGACTATACGAACTACTAAATTGCAGCTTAACTGAGTTTAGTCACTACCCCGGATTAAACAAACGCCGCTATGCTCAACTTCAGGCATGCCTTGAAATTAGCCATAGAAATTGCTTCGCTAAAATTAAAAATCAGCCTATCTTAGAAAATTCTGGGGATACAAAGCAATTCTTGTTAGGTCAATTACGCAATAATCCCCGAGAAATTTTTGCTTGCCTATTACTCAACAATCAACATAGAATTATCAATTATCGGGAACTCTTCCACGGCACTATCGATCAAACAGAAGTCCACCCCAGAGAAGTCATTCGACTCGGGTTAGCAGAAAATGCCGCCGCTATGATCCTCGTTCACAATCACCCTTCTGGTAATTGCTCACCCAGCTCTGCAGATAAAACGTTGACAAAAAAATTGATTAAAGGCTTAAAATACGTCTCAATTCGAGTCATTGATCACATGATCATAGGTAATGAAAAAATCTATTCTTTTGCCGAACATGGTTTGCTATAGCGACTTTAACCGGGCCACGTAACGAGAGTTATACACTCGCTCTTGGCGATTTTCTTTCTGGTGATAATATTCCTTGGCAAATGTCGGTCCATCAACTAATTGATTAATGGTGGGGGCCTCACCTTCCGTGTGGCTGCAAGTTTGCCCGTCTTTATAACGGTATTGTAAGTAAACTTTTTTCGTTTTCGGCTCAATAAAAAGAGAATAGCTTACACAGGGGTTCAAGGTATTTGTCGCAACAATCTCGCTATCATCCCAACTGGTGATATTCCAAATCATAGAACCTACCGTAAGCTTATCATGAGCAGTTGGATCTTTGCTGGTCGTACCATCCACCACCATTGCCATCGCTTCTAGACAGCGATCATCCCGACGATTACAACGAATTTCACTGGTTTCAATACTCGTATATTGATGCTCTCTATTTAATGCTAACCAAGTCCCTTTCGCAATGACCATATTATCATTAATATCAACTTTCAATTTTTCAGGATAAATTTCACCATCATGAACTCCCCCAGGAAAAGCCTGTTCATAACGTTGAATAAGATCGGTGAGTTCACCCACCGTCAAGTTACCCGTAGCAGGTTTTTGAATGTCTTTCTGAAAAGCTTTAATCGCATTTTTTAGTTGGGCATTCATTTGCCCTGACGGTTCCTGACGATAATAATGTAAACTATAAAGTGCATTT
The DNA here is from genome assembly GCA_021773305.1 of Gammaproteobacteria bacterium. Taxonomy (GTDB): domain Bacteria; phylum Pseudomonadota; class Gammaproteobacteria; order UBA1113; family UBA1113; genus JAJFKH01. The sequence continues at coordinate 30,920 of JAJFKH010000054.1, forward strand.
TCGAGCTTGATCGTTAACGCTTTAATATCAAAATCATTGTATTGTATGCGAAGAAATTGCTCAGCTGGCATGTTCATATCCGCCTGAGATAAGTTCTGTGTTGCTAGCAACGATGGATCGAAACGCATCAAATCAAAAATACTTTTATTATCTTGATCTGTATTGGCTAGCACCTGAGATGAGAACGCAGCCAGCGCAATAAGCAAAATTATCTTCCATTTCATACGTTAATTCCTAATAATATCTCAAAATCCTTTACGGGAAGAGGTTTGCTATAAAAATAACCTTGGATACAACTACAACCTAATGATAACAATATGTCAACCTGTTGTTGAGTTTCAACCCCTTCGGCCAACAACTCCAAATCAAGCCCTTTTGCTAAATGCACCATGGAAGCCACAATTGCACGATTGCGTTCTTCAACTCCAAGTGCCTTCACAAAAGTACGATCAACTTTAATTTTGTCCACTGGAAAATCTTGCAAATATTGCATCGAACAATAACCTGTACCAAAATCATCAATCGCAATAGGTACGCCAATTTGTTTCACTGCGGCTAACCCCGCTTTCGCAACGTCAATATTTTCAGTCAAAGCTGTCTCAGTGATCTCCAACTCAATCCTATCCGCAGATAAATTATTTTTTTCAAATAATTCAAGCAACAATTGAGTCATATCGGTTGCATTAAAATCAATCATCGAGATATTAACAGAAACACGTAAATCAGACACGGCTTTCCAGCGACTCAATTGAGATGTACAGTTTTCTAAAACCCATCGAGTTAGATGAATAATTTCCCCTGATTCTTCTGCTAAAGGAATAAATACAGCAGGAGAAATATCGCCTAACTCAGGGTGGTGCCAACGAAGCAAGGCTTCCACACCGGTTATTTTCTTCAATGAAATATCATACTGAGGTTGATAGTAAACTTCCAGTTCATTTCTCTCAATCGCAAATGTCAACGCTGACAAAATATTATGCCTTGCTTCCATTTGCTCATTCATGTGCTTTGCAAAAAAACTATAATTATCTTGACCATCGCTGACAGCATAGTAAAGTGCCATGCTTGCATTAGAAATTAACTTTTCAATTTGCAAATTATCATCGGGGTAAATCGTAATACCAAAAGAAAATTTAATATTAATTTCACTCTCTTTAATTTGATAAAGTCCTGTCAAATTTTGCTTAAGCGAATCCACAAAGCAGTCAATTTCCGTGATATTTTCGATGCCACTTTTAGCCACAACAAACTCATTATTTAATAAGTGGCCGGCGATACTCTTTGTTGGAATAAATTTCTGGATCCTTTGGGCAACATGGTGAAGCAAAACACCTGTTCCATGATGTCCTAAAAATTTTGTCACGGAATCATAATCACGAATACTCAGTGCAACCAAGACGACTCTGCTCTCATCTTCTTTAGACCACTGGATAAGCTGCTCAAGCAAACTTTGAAACAATGATAAATTCGGCAATCCTGTCACAAGATCATGGCTAGACATATGAGTGATTTTTTCTTCATGCTGCTTTCTTAGAGTAATATCAAATGCGTAAATATTTACATATTCTCTATCCACAATAGGAACAAAATTTAAAATATAGGATCTATCCTTACAGCACCATTCCATCGTTTTGGTTTCGTTATACTGTAATACTTTTGCGCCAAGCCGTGTCCATTCCTCCACAGCAGGCATGCCTATTTTCGGTGTTTTTTTAAATAAAAGGCTACTGCTTCGGTTAAAGTAGATAATTTCACCGCTTTTCATCATGCGAACAATAGGGTATGTGCTTTCATCAGGCAATAGTGCCGTACTGATCATGGATTCTTCTGCTTGCTTGCGTTGCTCAATTTGCTGTTGCAATGCATCGTTTGATTTTTGCAATGTATCTGTGCGTTGTGCCACAAGCGCTTCTAAATTTTTATTGATAGCATCTAGCTCATTTTGTTTTTTTTGGTTTAGCTCAATATAATTTTGTTGTTTTATCAGCAATTCATTAAGATGGGTTGTAATTTCACCAATTTCATTATGGTGGCTATAAGATAGCTGGTATTTCCCTGGACGACCAGGATCATTACTCGCTTTTTGTAATTGGTTTTTGATGCGCAATAACGGTCTTAATAATAAACTAGAAACAATGGCGCAGATAATAAATAACAAGGCAATAATTTGTAAAATAGCAACCTTAATTTCGCTTTTTACAAATAACGCAAAATTGCTTGGCAACTGAGAGAGATCTAATCTCGCAATAACATAGTAAGGAACTTGTAATTCATCTTTACTCCAAGCCACATCAAGCCATCGTTCTTCAATAACCCGTTGTGTAAAAGAAAGACTTGCGAGCTGCTGGAATTGACGATAGGTAAAGCTAGGTAATTGACCAAACTGTAAGAGTCGCTGCCCATTAGTATCATAAATTTCAGCACCCTCTAAGATCGTATTCTCTTTAAAATATTCTGCGACTTTTTTTGTATTTTGGAGGTTAGCACTACCTAACACTAATAGCGTTTTGATCACGCCTAACCCTTCAATTTCAGCCTCCCGATAACGTCGCTGCTGAAATTTTTGATAGGCAAACACAGAGACAAAACATTGCACAGTAATAATACTGGCAATTGTTGCAATAATAAACCACCAAGCAATACGACTCTTTACAATTCCAAAGAACCAACTCAAGGACTGCTGATTAACGTCTTTCTCACGATGCTCCAATCATACTCCCAAAAAACTAACTAGGATAATATTTCGAATTTAATTCGTATAAACCATCATCATTTTCAGAAAAAAGATAGGTTTTGCTTAATAAATTCACACCTTGTCCGGCCATGATACTGTCCGAGTAAGGATATACATGGAGTATGATTTTTTCTACGTTTGGAGTTTTTAACTCAATATCATTATTCATTCCCAGTACATAACGCCTAGAAAGAACGTCTAATTCTAGCGGTTCTCCGGTATTCCAAAGGTAAATATACTTTAACCTATCATTGACGTAGCGAAACTCAACCCCAAGTTGCTCTGTGGCATCCAAAATAAAGCGCTGAACTTTAAGATTTTCAGCAGACCCCATATCTTTTTTGTGAGCCGATCCCGCAACATTATTCATGGCCTTTTTATTACCATTGGCGTTTTCAGCATAGCTTGCTGACCCAACCAACAGGAAACTGATAAATAATAAAGCAAAAAATGACTTGATAATCCTCATCGACCCTTCTCCAAATCCACGCCTATCTACAGAAAATAGTTTATTTTCATGAAAATAACAAGAGGTTAATAGGAATTTGCCCAGCCTGACCGTTGACAAACATTATCCTTTGTCGGCATTATACTGGGTATGATCGCGGCGGTATTATAAGGATGTGAATTTGCTTCGAAAGCACAAGGGGTTTACCCTCATTGAAATGCTGCTAGTTGTAGCAGTAATAGGCACCATGATTGTTTACGGTGCTAACCGCCAGCATCAACGAAACCGCGAACAAGCCACGACAAAAACCGCTCACGATATTCAAAATATCCTCATTTCCGCCGCAGCTTATTATATCCTCGAAGGTAAACAAGAATGGCCGGAAAATATGCAAACCCTGATCACAAATGGCTATCTTCTAGACACCATGGAATGCTCACCCATCTTAACAAGCACATCAACCGATTGTGCGAACAGAGCCTCATACACCATTTCCCTACCTAAAAACCCCGATAATACACCTAACTTAGCAGCACCATTATTTACCTTGAAACTCACCGTGCCAAGTGATGAAATTGCCAAAGACATTGCCTCCAAATTACCCAGCACTTACGTCAGCACTAACGTGGTCTATGCAAGCACGCCTGTACCCGGAAAGGCTCATCCTTCTCCTGATCAGCTTCTCGTGAAGATCGCTAAAAACCAATATTACGAATCAGATAGTGACACAGATTATCAACCTGTGAATCCCAATGGACAAGAAATTTCTTGCCCACCTGGCTGGTCCAAAAATTTTCGTGCCGCATTAAGCTACGTGACAAACTGTAAATCTACTTTTGGCGAAGCCTGCTCTTCTGCATCTTTAGGCACGGGATCAGCTGCCCGAGAATTCTATATCAACATACCTCCATTACAAATGTCTCGAGACAATCCTCCCCCTCAGGATGTTACTTGGATGAACAGTGCAACAGCTGCTGACTGGCAAAACTCGATTACTGTAAACACAGACTTCCGTAGCGGAGGCGATCTCCATGCGGGTAATGCTATGGTCATCGAATACTGCATTCCCCCTGGCTATGGTCCCGGCACCTCTGCTTTTTAGGAAAATACCATGCAAACGCCCAACAAATATCCAACAGGTTTTACTCTCCTTGGCCTTCTGTTTCTCATCGTCATTATCGCCGTGGTAACCGTCGGCTCTCTAAACGCATTAAAAAACCAGCAAAGAGCCAATGCGGTACAACATGCCGCCATTGAAATGCAAAATATTCAACAGGCTGCAATGGCGTATTACAGTCAAAATTTAACATGGCCTCTTAGCATGACAGATCTGCTACCGAGTGGCAGCGCTACCAATGATGGTTATCTGCTACCGAATGGACAATGTTCTCCTTTTTTTTCCTCCAGCCCTAGCACAACAGGCGATTGTGGTAACCACAGTGGGTATGAAATTATAGCAGCCTCTGATGATATTTACTTCACCGTTTCTCTCACCGTGTCCGGCGAAGAGTTAGCCGAAGAAATCGCAGTACTGTTACCCAACGCTTCGGTCAGCAGCGATGACAAAACTATTTCATCTTCCGTGCCGATGCCAGGAAAAGAAGATGCCGCCCACGATCCTCAAGCACTACTCATCAAACAAATATCTATGAACTATCAATGCAAAGATATAGATTCAGCTGCTTGTAACAGCACCACTGCTTCTTCCATCGTTCACACTCCCAATCACTGCCCATCAGGCTGGTCTAACCGTATAAAAGCCGCCCATGCTGGCATCTTAAATATGGGAAGCGGCACGGGCACAACAGAAGATGGAACGGCTACTTTTCCTATAAACTTAGCCGTATTAACAGGAAATTATGGCGCTCAGTGTCAATACCCTCCTGCTGGCAATGTCTGCGATGACTTATCTGACAATCCGATTTACGGAGTCAGTGGCTATACTGGCGTCAATGATTTTCAACTCAGTTCCGATAGCAAAGCTTGGGAGCTGTATGCTTGCGTGCATCCTTGTAATGTAGGCTGGATATCTGGTGCAACCAATTCCCCCGGGGATTACTTTGCAGGACTCGTCTTTGTTATCTCTTATTGCGAACCACCGAATTACGATCCCACAGCACCTTATGTTTATCAGTAAAAGGAATCTTTATGCCACGTCATTACCATCGCGGTCTTAGTTTAATTGAATTAATTTTTGTTATCATCATTATCGCCCTAGGCGCACTAGGTACAATCCAGTTGATTCAACAACACAATGCCAATCAAAAGCTGGATAAAACCTCAAAAACTGCTCAAGACATTTTAACAGCGGCCCAGTCTTACTATATCCGCGAACAAAAAAAATGGCCCTCCAGCCTACAAGCATTGATCGACGCAGGTTACGTGAATACGTCCATTGAGTGCACCCCTTGGGTGGTTCAAAACCCCAGCAACCCAACAAAATGTGGCAATCACTCAAGCTATGGGATCCGCTTAGATAGCAGTAATGATCTAACCTTAAGTAAATATGTTTTACTCACCATTGACACCGGTTCTAGCAAAATAGCCAATCTTGTCGCCGCTCAAACCCCCACATCGATTATCAATAACTCTCAAGTACAAGCCATTATCCCAGTACCTGGACCACCCAATATAGCAGGCAGTTTAATCATCAAAAACATAGAATATGTGCAGTCCTATGCCGATTCATCAAGCAATGGCCAACGACAAGATTCGGCCTGTTGGGAAGAAAGTAACTTTCAAGGCACCTCAAATATCACATCAATACCTGACAGTGCCTGCCCTCCTGGATATGTTGGAGCCAATTACACCGCTGGGTTTAACTATCTTTATAACGACAATCGATTTACCCAAGCTCTCGGCGGCAAAGGAATCGGCTACATTAATTTGATTGGTTTATATACACCCACCTACAATACAACAGGAGACAAAGGTTTTGGCGACGCTAACAATTGGCCTGCCCTCGACAGTACGGGCTGGATGCAAAAAGCTTCCAGCTGGAATCTAGGAATGATGATCACAAGCACCGTCATAGGCCGGGGCCTCAGAAACGAGTGCGGCCATCACTTGGCTCTGGTCATTAGTTATTGCATACCGAAAAATTATGATCCTTACGATGACTAAGTTTTAATCTAGGACTCTTTAAAATATACCCATAGCAAGCAAAATTGCAATAGCAGAAGATTCCGATATACTTATATGAGATTTTGTACGAATCAACAAAGTTTAAAAAAGCGAGCATAGTTTTGAAAACCACAATTATAATTGTTGGCGGTTCACATCGTGATCCAGCCCCTCAAGCATTAATTCGACAATCCATGTGGCAACTACAACAAGTGGGCATTAGAACTACTTTTTGTGAAGAACTTCCATTAAGTAAAAGTTTAACAGAGCGAACAGAAAATGATTTGAATAATGTTGCGTTTTTCTCGAAGTTGTTAAAAGATCCTGACATCGAAAAACTTATCCACAAAAATAATTCTCTCCATTACCCTTATTTTCATAGTGGTCAACAAGCTGACGTAACTGAACGACTCATGCATCGAATGCCAGAAAGAACATTTGAATATATTTCAGCTTGCGCTCGCCTCTTATTGAATATCAATGCCATTCGTGAATCTGCTAAAATTGGTAAGTTTTGTAGCCAATCTAGTATTCCTTATGTCCCTATTGATTTAGACTACGAAGATAGGTCATTTTATAACTCTATTAATCTTAGTAAGGCTGGAGTAGATACAAAAACATGCATCTTCCCTAGAGAAGATGAAAGACAACACTGTATGGCTGAAACAATCCTAAAAAAAGCACTTCCTACACTTTCCGAAGAGGGTGGAGTAATTTTTTGTTCTGTGGGCGTTTTACATTGTCAGCGACTCGGCGCAGAGCTAAACTACCGATTAAATAATGATGATAATTATTTTAAGTATCGTGAAGAGGTAAATGTGATTACGACATTCACTTATTCCAAATATATTCAAGACGGGATACCAACTTATGAGGAGTTTATTGCAAATTTACCAGCTAATATACCTGAGCGACTTAAATCTGCACTTAACCAGACTCGATTTGAATTAATAGAAGCAAAAGAAAAATTAGCTTCAGGTCAGCCCATTTATTCTAGTGATGCATTTTTTGCTTTAGGTAATCAAGCAGGCAGAAATATTGCTCATGTTAAATTTTATTCAATACCAAATTGGAATGTTTTTAAGCAGGATTTAGTCAGCCAATTATCAGGAAAGGTAATTAGCATTGAGGGTGACAATGCAACCGTTGAAATTGATACAACCCACATGAAAAAGCCAATACGAGAACAGTTAGAGGTCGCTCGATTTCGTATTTTCTTAGATCAACTTAATCAACCAACTCTTTCAGAAATTATAAAAATACCTGATCTAACAATTGAGCTCGAAGAAAAAGCAAATACGCTTATCCTAACGCTGCCCTTAAGTCAGAAGCAACAACTTACAAAATTAATCAAAAATCCAATTCAATACCAAGAGGAAGTTACATTAGCACAAAAGCCAAAACGCCAGATAATCCCCTTTGACAGGCAAAAATACCCTTTTGCTGGTTATTTGATTCAAGACTGGGATCTAAAAAAACAAGAATTAGTGAAACAAATAGGAGGATCAGTTGTTAAGAATCATGGTATTGGGATCATAACAAATCTTCCTATTGCGCAGTTAAAAAAAGTTGTGTGTCAACAACTAGGCATCACCAGGTTAAGAGTTTACATTAATCGTATTGAACCAAAGCAATACGAACAACTGTGCGTAATTGATGGTTCAACCTTTGAGGAAGGATCTTTGCCTAATACCATAATAATCACTGTGCCAACGGCTAAAGTTAGCATTATCAATGAAATATTATCTTCAAGTGAGCAAAAATTGAAAATAAATTTGACCTAGTCTTCTGCTTTTGCGCCAATTGCCATCGACGTTTATACAATCCAGGAAAAGATCGCATTATTAGGAAAAGCATTATGCTTGTCGCAAGTAAGATTGCCATTTTTCGCAGACAAAAAAAAGCCCCACATAAGTGAGGCTTTTGGGTGTTTAAAGTCTGGCAATGACCTACTTTCACATGGGGAAACCCCACACTATCATCGGCGCTAAGTCGTTTCACTTCTGAGTTCGAGATGGATTCAGGTGGTA
>JAJFKH010000055.1 GCA_021773305.1 Gammaproteobacteria bacterium
GGGTGTAGATTGATTACTTTCACGTGTTTTTTTCGAGGAGCATAGTCACTCTATGTGACGGAGAAAAAAACACGTGAAAGTGGGCAAGATGCCCCCAAATGAGACTCTGGCAAGGAAAATATGATTCGCTTTGGGTGTATAGTTTAAGTCCTTTTTGCCATCATAATTATCAAACAAATGTTTTCTATATTGAATGATTTTTTCTTTGAAGGCGTCATCATAAAGTAATTTTTCTGGAACATGCTCAATAGTTCCGATAGATTGATTAACGGCCTTTAAACAAATGTCTATGCTACGTTTGGATATAGGGATAAATTGCAGCATGAAACCTTGGGTTTCAACAGTTTGATAAATTTTTTCTAAGAGTTCTTTGAATAAATCAGAGTCTAACCATTTCTTGGGGACATAGATTAAACTCAAACATGAAATATTTGCTGCCTTAGCACACATATCTTGAGTCAGATATTGAGAATGGATGTGTTCAATTGCCATAGGATCTTGCTTGATGGCTTCATTACAGAGTTTCGAGTATTCTTCTTTGCCTATTGCTTTGATTTCATCTTCGTCAATATATCTTATAGCACTACCGCCATGCATAATGGCGATACGAAGTAAATCAATGTTGCGGGATTTTTTCGGAATATTTTTCAGACCACCTGGATAGGTTTTTAGGGCAGTAGCGTAAAGTTGTTGATATTCTTCAGGGGTTATATTTTTATTATTGTGGTCAAAGCTTAAGATATTTGCGCCACTCTTTTCAGCTGCAAGTTTATAGAGTTTAAAATCAATAATGTCAGAGTTTGCATGATGTAAAATAAAGATTTCTTTTTCAACTGCTTGAAAAAACAATTTTTGATATTCAGCTTTTGATAAATTTTTATTTTGATATTCTTTTAAGTATTGAATTGTCTTTGGGTTTTGCTCTATGGCTATTTCACATAAGCTAAGGTCAATTAAATCAGCAGGTACGCTTTCGATAAGATCTCCTTGTTTTTCTAAGGCGATTGTATAAATTTCTTTCCATTGTTTTTGGGTTAAAAAATTTTCTTCTACGGTTTCAGTTATTTTATTGGTTTCCGAAGGGAAATGATCGGCTAATTCCTTAATCATATCGAAGTCATAATGTTCTTTTTTAAAATATTGGATGATATTTTTATTTTTGGATTTTACAATAGTGTCCAGCAAGAAATCCTTATATTCACTGTCACTCAGTGCGGTGTTATTTTTATAGTCAGACATGAAGTTTAAAAAATCATTAAGACCAACCTCAGAGTTGAACCCTATAATTTTATTGGCGACGATTTCGCAAATAAAAAGTGTCCGGCTTTTTGCAGGGAGTGCGGGTAATAAATCAATGTCTTTTTCTATGATCGCTTGGCTTAGTTGATTGTTAATTATTTTGTTTGATAACTGACTTAATTTAATTTTATCAAATAGCTCTAGATTTTTGTAATTTTCTAGGAGATATTTACGGTATTTATCTAGTTTTGTTTTAAGTTCACTCCCATCGAGAAATGCCTCTGGAACAAATGGCATGGCTTTTATGTTTTTTTCTAGGGCTTTTTGACATTGCTCTCTTGTTTGTTTATAAGGTGGTAAACAATTTAAGGCTTCACCTCCAAACGCCTCGATATACTTATCTGCGGCCTCCAATGCTTTTTCGAATACTGAGTCTGAATCAATAAATTTTTCAGGAACATGGCTTATATTCATCCATCTTCCTTTGATTGCGGATATGCAGATATCTTTTGTCAGGCTATCTTGAGGAATATTTTTAATAATGTCAGGGTTCACATCAACTATTTTCAAGTAGAGTTGCCCGAGTTGATTCGCTTGAAATGAATATGTCTCAATTTCCACCAAGATATCATCTAATTGATTTTTTTCTGCTTTTTCTATGTTTTTTAATATTATCTGAAATTCAGCGTTATTCTCCGGCATCATTATGCTCCACAATTCATCAAAATTTTATAGGAGTTCGATTAGATTATAGGTGATTTTTTTCTATTTGTTGAGTTATATAGCTAAAAAAATGGCTTCTGAAGGTTATCTTAAAAAATGGATTGCAATTCTATTGAGGGTAACTATTCAGGTAATGAATAAATTTTTTGGCTATTATAAATTTCCAAGTCAATTTCTTTTTCTGATTTTGCTACCAGGCAGGCAATAGCGGAGTCGCCCGTAATATTAACGGCTGTCCTAACCATATCTAAAATACGATCCACGCCGATGATAAGGGCAATGCCTTCCACGGGTAATCCTACTTGCCGCAGTACCATGGCTAACGTGATAAGACCCACACTAGGTACTCCTGCGGTGCCAATAGAAGCCAGGGTCGCGGTGAGTACCACCATTAAATAGCCGCTCAATCCGATATCAATTTGATAGGCATTGGCGATGAAGACGGTGGCAACCCCTTGCATGATAGCGGTGCCATCCATATTGATGGTGGCTCCTAAAGGGATCACAAAAGATGCAATAGAATTATGCACACCCAGACGTCTCTCCACCGTTGCTAATACTACAGGAATGGAAACATTACTGCTGGATGTACTGAAGGCAAACAACATTGCAGAGTACATTTTGTGGAAAAATACAAAGGGACTCAGTCGCGCAAAAAACTTGATAAGAATACTGTTGGTAAAAAATAAATGAATGATCAAAACCAAGAGTACCGTTAAAAAATAACTGAGCAGCTGGGTAATAAGCACCAATCCTTCTTGAGCAAGTAGTTTTGCAATGAGGCAAAACACACCGTAGGGCGCGACATACATAATCATTGTGATAAGTTTCATGATCACATGATTAAGTTGATTAAAGAGTTCTGTGACTTGCTTCGCTTTTGAACCGGCCAGACTCATGCCACTGCCAAGCAATACTGAAAAAACGATAATCTGTAGCATATCTCCTCGGGCGAGGGCATCCACAGGGTTTGTGGGGAAAAATCCAATAAAAATTTCTTTTAAGGACGGGGCTTGAATAGGCACATATTGTGTACTTGGAACCAAGCTGGAGCCTGTACCAATACCTAGAAGTGTCGCAATAGCTAAGCCCAGAGAAATGGCGATGCAGGTTGTGAAGATGTAAAGTAGGATGGTTTTGATGCCCAGACGACCGAGTTTTTTGGTATCGCCTAAGTTTGTGATTCCACAGACTAAAGAGATAAACACCACAGGGACAACCAGCATTTTCATCACAGAAAGAAAGACTTGGCCACCCACCGCTAACAGTCCATTGATAATAAAGTTTTCAATCCAATTACCGTGAGGGATATAGAAAAGAAATAAACCAAAGACGATGCCCGCTAACATGGCATAGAGAATTTGGTAGGTGAGACTTAGTTTGTGGGGGTTGCTCATGGATTAACTCCCTGCAACGGCACCGGTGATGTACCCCCCGGCAGCTAAAATTCGGCCATGACGGCTTTGCGTTTCGCTAATATCGTCCGCCAGGGCGAGATTAAATCCATGGGATCTTGCAAGTCTGGCTTTAGATTCAAATTGGTTGACACCTTTCGGTTTTATCATTTCCGTTTTTCCAGGAGGATAATCTTGCTCAATACCTTCAATGGAAGACGAGCAGCCCAGCAGTCCCATTGAACAAAATAGCCCTACAAATACGGCTACATATGCTTTCCTTTTCATCATGTTGCCTCTTAACTTTGCTACAATACCATTTCAGGTACATTGCTACTAATTTCTAAACGGCCTGCGGTTTTTTCTTTAATTTCCTCAACACTGACTCCTGGTGCACGTTCTATCAGGTGAAAGCATCCATCTTTAATTTCCAAAACACACAAGTCCGTTACCACTTTGTTAATACAATGTTTGCCGGTTAAAGGCAGGGTGCATTTGGATAATATTTTTGACGCCCCTTTTTTATTTGCATGGGCCATGGCGACGACAATATTTTTCGCACCAGCGACCAAATCCATGGCACCTCCCATGCCTTTGACAAGTTTTCCTGGGATCATGTAAGAAGCAATATTGCCTTCTTGATCAACCTCAAAAGCACCTAATACAGTTAAATCCACATGACCACCACGGATCATGGCAAAACTTTCTGCGGAGGAAAAGAAACAGGCTCCGGTTACAGCGGTAACGGTTTCTTTGCCTGCGTTAATGAGATCGGGATCTACTTGATCTTCGGTGGGATATTCTCCCATACCGAGTAAACCATTTTCCGATTGCAGCATGACTTGGATATTGTCAGGAATGTAGTTGGCAACCAGGGTAGGGATCCCTATTCCCAAATTGACATAGTAGCCATCCTGTAATTCTTGGGAAATACGTTTTGCAATTTGCTCTCGTGTTAATGCCATGGAAGATCCTTATGCTTGATTAACCATGAGACGCTCAATTCGTTTTTCGAATTGTCCCTGAATAATACGTTGTACATAAATCCCCGGTGTGTGAATGAAATTGGGATCGAGGGTTCCAGGCTCTACAATTTCTTCTACTTCGGCTACTGTAATTTTTCCTGCTGTGGCCATCATGGGGTTAAAGTTCATGGCGGTTTCTCGAAAAATCAAATTACCCATGGTGTCAGCTTTCCAAGCACGGATTAACGAAAAATCTGCGGTGAGAGATTTTTCGAGGAGATAGGATCTACCCTCAAAATCGCGAACTTCTTTACCCTCTCCCACGGGAGTACCAACCCCTGTGGCTGTATAAAAAGCAGGGATCCCCGCGCCACCAGCACGAATTTTTTCAGCTAAGGTGCCTTGGGGTGTCAAAATAACTTCCATTTCACCGCTGATAGATAACTCTTCAAAAAGGTTATTTTCACCTACGTACGAGGCTATCATGGTTTTGATTTGACGTTTTTCGAGTAGCAACCCGAGGCCAAACCCGTCTACCCCGGCATTATTTGATATACAAGTTAAATTTGTCACACCTTGATCGTGGACTGTTTTAATTAGGTTTTCAGGGATCCCACAGAGACCGAACCCGCCCACCATCAGAGTCATATTGTCTGATAATCCAGCAAGGGCTTCCCTATATGTGGTCACAACTTTATCAAACCCAGCCACCTCAATGATCCTTATTGCTCCGTGTCTATGATAGATACAGTATCTGTATCAGAGACTCAGGTCAAGACACTTGACCGGGATCGGTGAGATGTTAAGATGCTCTTGTCGCGGGTAGGATTGCCGTTTTTAGCATTCCATCTTGCTTGAACAAAAAGGCCCTAAAAAGACTCGTAACATAGGATAGCTATGCGTCTCGCTTTTTAGGGCCTTTTTGTTCAAATCTAAACGCAATCTGGACGCTAAAAAATGAAAGTTCATCAGTATGCAACAATTGTCTGTGCGGCAATCCTACCCGCGCCAAGTGTCTGACATGTTTCGACCTCTTGCTCTTTACATCGGCTTACGCTACACCCGCGCAAAACGGCGTAATCATTTTATCTCGATGATTTCTTTTGTGACGATCGTCTGCTTCGCCCTTTCTGTTTGTGCGTTGATTGCCGTGCTTTCAGTGATGAATGGATTTGAAGACGCGATTCGTGGGCGAGCATTTAGTATGGCTCAGCAAATTAAGATTTCGACCCTAGGTAATTACTTAGAAGATTGGCCTGAGTTAGCTTCTACCTTAAAAAATCAGCCTCACATCGTTGGCATGGCTCCCTATATCAATGGCCAAGGAATGTTGATTGCCAATGGCCAAGCACATGCAGCCAATGTATTTGGGGTGATCCCCAGTGAATCCCGGAAAATCTCTCAAGTGGCTGATAATATTGTGAAGGGCACATGGGACAATTTACTTCCAGGGAGCTACGGTATTGTCTTAGGGCATGAGCTGGCAAACCACCTGGGTGTTTCCGTAGGGGATAGGATCAGCTTGGTGACACCGAATATCAGCGTGACTCCTGTGGGTTACATTCCTCGAATGAAACCTTTTACCGTTCAGGGTATTTTTCAGATGGGGAGTGGCTTTGGCTATGATAGCATTTTTGCCTATATTAACCTTGAAGATGCTCAACGACTCTATAAGTTGAATAGTGCTGTGACAGGATTAGAATTAAAATTGGATGATATGTATTTAGCACCCAAGTTATCTGAAACCTTGTACAAACAATTACCCAGCCAATATATGATTACGGATTGGACAACTCAGTACCAACCCTTATTTGATGCGATACGTTTGGAAAAGACAATGATGTTTTTTTTGTTACTGATCCTGATTGTGCTAACGGCTTTTAGCATGTTAGCAAACCTTTACATGATGGTTACAGATAAACAAGCGGATATTGCTATTTTGCGGACATTGGGTGCAACCCCAAGGACGATCCAATCTATTTTCATGGTTCAAGGTACAGCCATTGGTTTATTGGGAACTGCATTAGGCGTGTTGCTCGGCGTGACCCTGGCGTTAAATGTGACAGATTTAACCAATTGGATCCAAGCTGTTCTTGGGATCCAAGTGATATCTTCCAAAGTTTATTTTGTGGATTACTTGCCATCGAAATTACTTTGGAAAGATGTTGTTTTAATTGCGTCATCCGCTTTATTCGCTAGTGTGTTAGCCACTTTATTGCCTGCAAGACTGGGAGCAAAAGTTCAGCCAGCGGAGGCGTTGCGTTATGAGTGATTTGAACGTCCCTGTATTAGAATGTAGAGCACTTGCAAAGACTTACCAAGATGGAAAACTTTTTGTGGACGTTTTTCGATGTATTAATTTGGCTATTGCAGCAAAGGAACAAGTTGCCATTATTGGGCCGTCAGGATCGGGTAAAAGTACATTGCTGCACTTACTCGGTGGTCTCGATAAACCTACAGAGGGGACGGTCTGCATCAATGGCACAGATATATATGCTCTTTCAGAAAAAAAACGCAGCCAATTACGCAACCGGACGCTCGGGTTTGTGTATCAATTGCATCATCTTTTACCTGAATTTAGCGTATTGGAAAATGTTTGTTTACCTTTATTATTACAGGAAAAAACGATTATTGAGGCAGAGCATCAAGCAACTGAGTTGCTCGCAAAAGTTGGATTAGCAAAACGTTTGGGACATAAAGTCTCAGAGCTATCCGGTGGGGAACGTCAACGTACAGCTATTGCAAGAGCTTTGGTGACAAAGCCTTCTTGTTTATTAGCGGACGAACCCACAGGAAACCTCGATCAGCAGACGGCAAATGGTGTTTATGAAACGATGTTAGAACTCAATCGAGACGTGGGTACAAGTTTAGTGATTGTGACCCACGATCTTCAATTAGCAAAAAAAATGGATCGCATACTCACCATTCAAGATGGTGAGGTTTTTCATTAAAGCGCTTTAATGATCCCTGAGTTTTAAATTACGGATAATCGTGGTTTTTACTAGATATTTAAGGTTGAGGCTTGGCTTCACTCTTTACTTTAACATTTGCTTCAAACCAGTCCAGCCAAACATTTTTCTTGCTTTTTTTTCTATCGATTTTCCGACTAAAAAACTTCCTATATGCTTCATATTCTTCGAGATTCTCGACAAAGTGTGCTTTCAACATCAGCATCAATTGAGCTCTTTGAAATGCCCCTGTGGCTATTTCTGTACTATCATTAGTGTTTCTGTAACCCACTTTCATAAAATGATTTTTTGTGTATAGTTTGCGAAAACGTAACTTGGATAATTCATCATGATTGCCTTTTTTATTGTCGTTACCGATGCCTATGCCGTCTAAAAGCTCAGTGAGTTTATCAAGGCTTTGAATGTGGTTAAGTTTGCGGTGTATATGGCTAGCAATTCTAGCGTGTTGCGTTTGATCATCGAAGTTCAAGTTTAGAATAGGAAAATGGGTCACCACTGTGTAAATAGTCTGGCAAACATCAATATTTTTGTATCCTAAGAATTGATCTAGAAGCTTGTCGTGAATTTTATGGGCCGCGATAGTTAAGGGGGTCTGTTTATTGTCATTTTCATGATAAATATCAATGTCTGGATGCTGCAATAGCAACTTAACACTATCAACATCATCATGTTGACATGCGACGATAAGAGGGGAAGAACCCAATTTATTTGATTCATTCACCTTAATACCTTTAACAGATAAGAGTATTTTTACAAGTGCGGGGCTTTCCTTTTCGCAAGCAACATGGAGCGGAGTTTGCTGGTTTTCATTAGTGAAATTGATATCAACTGGAGTATCAGAGAGGATATTCTCTAACTGATGATTCTGGTTTTGTTCACAGGCCGAAAAAATATATCCGTTGATTTGTTCTTTTTTCATATTTTCCTCTAATTATTACTATCTAGGTTACAGTGTGTAATATATTAGCCTACATTAGCGGATAATAATACGGTAAATTTACCGTATTAAGAGCAACAAATGCAATTAACTTTTAATTGGCTGAGTCATGCTCTTCAGCAATACTGATTCTTGTTAGATTCCATGGATGACGAAAAAAGGCGACTGGTACAACTTTTAGGCTCATTCGCTCGATTTTTTTATGCACTCGCAGTGGCGCAGCGGCCCTAGTGCCGGTATGGGTAGCCTGCGAAGAGGGCATCAACAAATCTTTAGGCGGCGTCCAGTCACTTGAGAGCTGAAAATTTTTGAAGAGCATAGCGATCGATACTAAAAATTTTTAGTGACGAGGATAGTCGCGGCTTAATAAGCTGTCGCGTACGTAGGTCGAGTTGATTTAGGCTAGGACGGCCTAAATTTTTCACGAGACTAGCGACACATTCCGATTGGTTCAAATGTTGCCTGACATGATGGCTTGTTGCCGACCGCATAAAATATACCTGTTCGCTGAATTGTATTAAATGCTCGTTCCTTGGGTGGTTTCTGCGGGCTTGGATCTCCTTGTTGTTGCTGAGCAGCTTCCTCTTGTTGCCGAGTAGCTTCCTGTTGTTGCCGAGCAGCTTCCTGCTGTTGCCGAGCAACTTCCTGGCCGTTTATGACGAAATTTTGTTCCATTGGGGAAGGCGGCTCACGGTGAGAGTGAGGAATATTTCTTGGTGTGGAACCTTGCACGATAGGATGCTTTTTGGGAAGCGGTTTTTCTGCTGCTACAGTGCTTTCAGATGACTCAGCAGTGTTTTTTTCTAACTCAGAGATGATATCTTTCGAATTAAATCCTGGGGTTGATTTGTTTTTTACGTTTGTTTTTTCTCTTTTTTTGATGCTCACGGTGACGTTTGCATCAAGCTTTTGAGATAATCGATATTCATAAATATCCGGTTGTTTTTTCAAGAAACGGCATTTTTTCATGAGATCTTTTTCTTTTTCTTTTAAGGCGTTAACTGCGTTGGATGTTTTTCTTTCCATAAGGTGCACAGTCAATGCAGAAACAGCACAAATAGGAACAAAGGTCGCAAACATAAGGATAACGATAGGGTTTGCACCTAAAATAGTACTCAATGGAATGCCGGCAATAATGAGCAGGTTTCGTAATAATTTTGTAGCGTTTTTAACAGTTCGGCCAGTTAAGCGAAAGCGGTTGGCAAATTTTAGTAGGTAAGGGTAAGCCTTTCCAAGTCTAGAGGATGTTTTTTTAGCGGCTCTTTTTAATCCTGATTTTTCTTTTTCATTCTTTAAGGTTTCAGGAAGTTTGCAGTAAGCATGATACTTCTCCGTATATTCTTTGACTTTTTCTTGGTTGTTGTTTGTCATGTTAAGGATAGCTGTTTCAATATAGCCGTACTTTATTTGAGCTGTGTCAAATTCCACTTGAGCTTTATGAAGTGACTTTTGTCGCTTTGTTTCGGCCCGGATCCCTCTCCAGAGGTGGAGGCAGCCACTGACCAAAGAACCTGCTAAAGGAACTAATATTGCCGCTGGCCCAGTGAATATCGTAGCAGCAATCAAAAAGGTAAAAAATAGATTATAGAGACTAAAGAACCAATAGGCACCGTCAACAAATGCGACAGAACCTGCCAGTAGGTAGGAGAGTAAATTATACTTCATTTTTTTGTTTTTTTGTTCAGCCATTGTTGCCTAGATCTTTTTATTTAAACACAGATGCATTATAAGGGTTAAATACTACGAAGTTATGACAGTTTGTCGCACAGTTTTTTTTATTTTTCATTTTTAATCAATGAGTTAAGAATTTATTTTTGGGAAAATACAAGAAAAAGTGCTACCTTTCTCGTATTCGCTAGTAATGCGTAAGTTCGCACGGTGGCGAATGAGCACATGTTTTACAATGGCTAAGCCGAGGCCTGTGCCACCACTGCTTCTAGAGCGCGCCCTATCAACTCGATAAAAGCGTTCAGTTAATCGCGGTATATGCTTTGTTTCGATGCCAATACCTGTGTCGCGGACAATGAGGGAAGGGCAGTCATCCTGGACTTTCCAATCCACGTAGATATGGCCATTAGCCGGAGTATATTTGACCGCATTATAGATAATGTTGGAAAATGCGCTGCGTAATTCATCTTCAAATCCATGGATCATTAGATTGTTATCGATGGAAAGATGAAGTTTATGATTGCGCTCGCCGCTAAGGGCTTCGGCTTCATGGCATATGGCGTGAAGCATGGGTGCCACAAAAATTTTTTGATAATTTCGATTTTCAGGGACTTCTGCTTCTAGGCGAGATAAGAGTAATAAATCATTGACTAAATTTTCCATGCGCCGACTTTGATCGTACATATGAGTGAATATTTTCTTGTAAGGTTTCGTCTCATCTAAATCTTGATTCAATAGTGTCTCTAAATAACCGTGAACTACCGTCAGGGGAGTGCGTAATTCATGGGATACATTCGCTAAAAAATCTTGGCGCATTTTTTCTAAGTGGTAGACATGGGTAATATCCCTTGCGAGCAGTAAGTGTTGGTCATCTTGGTAAGGAAGAAAAGACACTGAAATACGTCTTCGTGGATTATGAGGTAATTTAAGCTCAATGGTATTTGATGTTGATTTAATTTGAGGTAATTTGAAATCCGGATCGTTAAATAATTTTTTGACGTTAATCTTTTTCTCGCCAGTAATGGCAAAAAGTCGTTTCGCAGCTACATTGCACCACTGTATATCCCCATGACTTGTTAAGACAATCATGGCATCGGGAAGCACGTTAGCTAATTGCTGTTCAGGCATGTCGTTTATAACAGGTGGGTTCACTTTTTCTCCATGAATTTGTAGCCCACCCCATGAACCGTATGGATTAAAGGTTCACTACCGTGTTTTGCCAAAATTTTTCGTAAACGAAGTATTTGTACATCCACGGTACGTTCATCAATGTAGGTTTCCCCCCCCCAAACAAAGGTTAATAATTGTTCTCTAGAGTAGACTCGCTCAGGATGGGTTGCAAGAAAGTACAGCAATTTATACTCGATGGGGCTAAAATCAACAACTTGTTTATTGACTTGTACGTTGCGCGAATCATTATTAATCTCCAGCGCCCCGATTTTCACGATGCCATCAGGAGATGTCATCGGGCCGCGGCGCAGGACAGTACGGATCCTTGCAATGAGTTCACGGGGAGAAAAAGGCTTTGTCACATAATCATCAGCACCGGTTTCTAAGCCTTTGACTTTATTTTCTTCTTCTGCTTTCGCGGTCAGCATGATAATGGGAATATCTTTAGTCAGTTCATTTTTTTTCAAGCGTTTAGCAAACTTAATTCCACTGATATTGGGTAGCATCCAATCTAATAAAATTAAATCTGGGGTGCGCTTTGCAATCAGTTTTTCAGCTTCATGACAATCTCCTGCTTCCCGAGTATCGAAGCCTTCTATTTCCAGGGAGTAACGGAGCATTTCACGGATTTCAGGCTCGTCTTCTACAACCAGTATTGAATTCGACATGTTGTTTCCATTTTTTATGGGAGAAGCTAGTAACCTAGCCGTAGTTTGTTACAAAAATGTGACGAATGACCTTAATTTTGCTCCAGATTGTAGCATGGTAGGAGGTTGAGTGACAGTATTTTCAGATAAAATGCAGCAACTCCCGCTGAAAGGTATTGGTTTAGTTTGCTGAACTGTTATAAATTTCAGGTGCAGAAGGGCTGGCACCTTCAGGATGGCCAAATAGTTATCAATATGGTATGAGCGAATGAAACATTAAAAAACATCAAAACAAACAAGGCATTAGTGCAATCCCGTATCAAGGGTTAATCTGAAATCGGGCGGCTGAGCAATCGCTAAAAAAAAGGCATCCCAAGAATCAATAAAAAAGTGAGAAACCAATTTCTTATTTTTTCCCATAACCGAATTCGCTTTTTACATTTTTTCAGTGCGGATTGAAATTGGGGGCAACAAAGTTGCTGAATTTGATCTATCAAAAATGCCAACATCATAAGATATCCCATAATTGTGCTCAGATTCTTGTTGCCATGCCCATAGTTATGCTCAAAGTTGTAGCCTTGGGTTTTTAATGTATTAAATGTTTCATCCTCTATTTTCCACCTTGCTCGTGCGCCACGCATTAATTCATAAATGTTATCCTCCGTGATGGTGAAGTTTGTAATCCATGTAAATGTTTGTTTTTTGCCTTTTGCGTTCACTTCGATACATTCAAAAAAGTTAGTTCGCAG
>JAJFKH010000056.1 GCA_021773305.1 Gammaproteobacteria bacterium
GGATTGCCATTAGGCCCTTCTGGATTAACATAAATGAGTCCCATCTGCGTGGCAGCCAAAGGCTTTTTAAGTTGTCTGTCTCCACTGTGACGCTGACTCGCTAACCATTCACTCTCAAATCCCCAGTTAACCTCCACAGGCTCCCATGCATCGGTTCGCCCACCTGCAAATCCCAAGGTTTGGAAACCCATGGAATCCATGGCAACGTTGCCTGCCAAAACCATCAGATCTGACCATGAGATTTTATTGCCATATTTTTGTTTAATAGGCCAAAGTAATCGCCGTGCTTTATCTAGATTGGCATTATCAGGCCAGCTATTGAGTGGCGCAAAGCGTTGCATCCCCCCGTCAGCACCACCGCGCCCATCGAAGATACGGTAAGTTCCTGCTGCGTGCCAGGTCATGCGGATAAAGAGCGGGCCATAATTACCATAGTCAGCGGGCCACCAGTCCTGAGATGTCGTCATCATTTGTTTGAGATCATCGACGACAGCATTCAAATCTAGACTGTTGAACGCTTCAGCGTAATTGAAGTTGGCACTCATAGGGTTTGATGTGGAATTAGGTTGACGAAGGGGCGTTAGATCAAGCTTTTCAGGCCACCAGTCTTTATTGGTGGTAGGTTTACTTTGAGCCGAGGCTAAACTTGAAAATATTAAGAATAATGTGGTTAGGAAAAGTGCATGAAATGAAAGTGGAGTCCGTTGAAACATAGAAATCGTTCCCTCTTCGATATATAGAGTTCAAATTATAGATCATATAAGCAAGGGGGGCAAAGAGCGGAGAATCGTTTTTTTACCAGCTAAATTGGTTATGGTTTAGGGTTATTAAAAACCTTGAGTTTTTTTAAGTATAAATATAATATGTTTAAAATGAGCATTCACGGGTATTTTCTTGCTTGTGTTAAATAAACTGATTTGGTTGACGGCCATGTGCTGCTACGCGTTGCTCTATACCGGTTGGCAGCAATCCCATTGGCAGCATTTTCAAGGGGGAGAGCAATATCAGATTTTGGGTCGTGTTGCATCGTTACCCGAAAAGCGCCCACGGAGCGTGGTGTTTGATTTTTTCGTAAAGCAAATTTGTCAGCAAGAGCACTGTTATTCCACTAGGGATCGCTTACAACTCAGTTGGTACGGTAAAGCGCCGAGATTAGTGCCGGGTCAAGAGTGGCAATTATCTATTCAAATCCCTCAAAAAACATTACATTGGACAGGGCTATTGGCCCGTGGTTATATAGCAAAAGCCTATGTGAAAAATAAAAATAATCATTTAAAATCAAGCGGAAATAAGTTTAATTTAAATAAGATTCGAGGAAAAATTAAAAGGATGATTGAAAGGGCATTAGACAATAAAAAGAGCGCAGGGCTAATTGTTGCGCTTACCTTAGGAGAGCAGGGGGGGATTAGTCGCGCTCAATGGGCTATTTTACGAGCAACAGGGGTGAGTCATTTGGTGGCAATTTCGGGCCTCCATGTGGGGCTTGTGGTGTCTTTTATCTATTTTTTGTTAAACTTTTGTCGCCGCTATTGGTGGAAATTGCTCGTATATTATCCATCGCCTAAAATAAGCGCTTGGGGAGCGATGATTGCTGGAGTGCTATATGGCACTTTGGCAGGGTTTTCTATTCCGACCCAACGGGCTATCATTATGGTGGTTTGCGCTATGCTCGGAAAAATAACATTGCGCCGCTTTACTCCAATTCAGGGGTTGTTCATGGCATTTAGCATATTGTTCATATTAAATCCATGGCAGCTAAGAACCCCAGGGTTTATGCTCTCTTTTTATGCAGTTGCGCTCATTATCTACGTGGTTGCGGGTAGAATCGGCCAAGAGTCTGGTTGTCTACAATGGTTGCGGGTACAATGGGCCATGACATTAGGCTTAGCGCCGTTGACGCTCATGTTGTTTCACCAACTGCCGTTGTTGGGGTTTTTGGCAAATTTAGTTGCTATTCCTTGGGTTGGATTTGTTAT
Organism: Gammaproteobacteria bacterium; assembly: GCA_021773305.1. Classification (GTDB taxonomy): domain Bacteria; phylum Pseudomonadota; class Gammaproteobacteria; order UBA1113; family UBA1113; genus JAJFKH01. The sequence continues at coordinate 1,977 of JAJFKH010000056.1, forward strand.
TGTGCCAATGTGTCTCATAGGAGCAATAGCATCCAGCGGGTTACCTCAGTTGGCCGCCTTATGTTGGCAAGGTGCCGAGTGGAATATGGATATGTTGTGGCATATTTTGCAGTGGTTGGGAGATAGAAACCAGATTGTTTACTATCCTCAACTGACTTTTCAAGACTGGGGGTTTTGTAGTGTTGGGGCGCTATGGTGTTTAGCACCCAAAGGTTTTCCAGGACGTAAGTTTGGATGGATTTGGTTTTTGCCTTTAATAACGTAAATAAGTGAGATAGATGAGTAAAGTGATGCAGCATGTCAATCCAAAGTTGGCTCAGAAGATTGCAAAAAAAAATGCTAAGAAGCGTCCAGAGGGTGATTCCTGGATGATTTACCGACGGCTATTAGGCTATGGTAAGCCCTATTGGTTGATGTTTTCCTTTGCCGTGGTTGCAAACATCTGTTACTCAGGGGTTGATTCGATTTTTGCGTATTTGCTTAAACCTTTAATCAATAAAGGTTTTGTTGCCCCAGAACCTTCTTTTTTGAAAATCATACCTATTTTAGTGATCGTTCTTTTTGTGTTTCGCTCTATAGCAAATTTGGCGGGAAACTATTACATGGCTTGGGTCGGTCGTAAAGTGATTATGCGATTTCGACAAGAAATTTTTGAGCACTTATTACATTTGCCCTGCCGTTTTTATGACAATAGTTCTTCGGGGCAGCTTTTATCAATGATCGTTTATAACTCTGCCCAAGTGGCAGCCGCCTGTACAGATGCTTTGACCACATTGGTTCAATCAGGTTGTCTCGCAATAGGTTTATTGATCGTGATGTTTTCTATTAGTTGGCAATTAACACTATTATTTTTTGTTACTGTACCAATCATTGCGCTGACCATAAAACTCAGTGGCCGACGTTTGAGAAATTTAAATCATAATGTTCAAGATGCCATGGGGAATATTGCTCATACCGCAGAAGAAGCCATCGAAGGTTATAAAGTGATCCGGATGTTCGGCGGTGAAATCTATGAGAAACAAAAATTTGCCGAATCGGTGCAACGTAATTTTCGTCGAGAATTAAAGGTCGTTGTAACCAAAGCCATTAGCGTGTCCGGTGTTCAGCTCGTGGCCGTATGTGGTCTAGCTGGAATGATTTTTCTTGGGACGTCACAATCTATGCATTCTCATTTGACTGCGGGTGGTTTTACCGCACTCATGGCGGCGATGATGGCCTTGTTACGTCCTATGAAAAATTTAACCACGGTCAACGCAACCATTCAGCGGGGATTGGCTGGTGCTGAAAGTGTGTTTAAATTACTGGATGAAGCAAAAGAAAAAGACACGGGTTCTCTCAATGTTGATAGAGTTTCCGGTGCTATTGAATATAAGAATGTGTCTTTTAATTATGGTGTAACAGATAAAAAAACTCTGGATAATCTTAATTTTACCGTGAAAGCGGGTACTACGGTGGCATTAGTGGGTCGCTCAGGGGGTGGAAAATCCACATTAGTGAATGTCTTGCCTCGGTTTTATGATATTGACCAGGGGCTGATTACCATTGATGGGCATGATGTGTTCGACTATCAATTGAAATCACTCCGGCGACAATTTGCTATTGTTTCTCAACAAGTGATTTTATTTAACGACACGATTGCTAAAAACATTGCTTATGGGAAATTAGGGGTCAGTGCCAACGAAGAAAAGATTAGAGACGCTGCGATTGCAGCCCATGCTATGGAGTTTATCGAGGGTTTACCTGATGGATTGAATACCATGGTGGGTGAAAATGGTATTCTTTTATCTGGCGGTCAACGACAGCGAATTGCTATTGCGAGAGCTATTTTGAAGGATGCGCCTATTTTAATTTTGGATGAAGCAACCTCAGCGTTGGATACAGAATCAGAACGTCATATTCAAGCTGCACTAGAAGCTGTTATGCGAAATAGAACGACGCTCGTCATAGCCCACCGATTATCAACTATTGAGAATGCGGATAAAATTATTGTTCTTGATAAAGGTAAAGTTGTTGAGCAAGGGGAGCACCAAGAATTGCTAAGAAAAGGTGGGTTTTATGAAAAATTACATGGATTGCAGTTTAACGATTCTCAGAGCACAATTTTACAGCCATGAAGTTTTGGTATAGAAAAAGCTTCTTGGGTTATTTACTGAGTCCTCTAGGCTATCTCTATGGTTTTCTAATGGCCATCCGATCTTTTCTTTATAAACGAGGCATCAAAAAATCACACTCCATGCCGAGGCCTGTTATTATTGTTGGTAATATTAGTGTGGGTGGGGTAGGTAAAACCCCATTACTGATAGCATTATATCAACTTTTGAAACAGGAAGGTTACACTCCAGGAGTGGTGAGTCGAGGATTTGGTGCAAAATCCAAAACATTCCCTCAAATCGTGAATGCAGACAGTTCTGCTGAGTTCATGGGGGATGAACCAGTGCTGATTGCTAGAAAAACAGGCGCACCGGTTGTGATTGATCCCATTCGTTCAAGGGCCTGTCATTATTTATTAGATCATTTTTCTTGTGATGTAATCCTCAGCGACGATGGGTTGCAACATCTTGCCTTGAAGCGAGACATTGAAATTGCAGTGGTGGATCCAAACTCTCCTTTAGGGAATGGCTTTTGTTTACCGGCGGGGCCTTTAAGAGAGCTTCCCAGGCGATTACGAACAGTAGATGTTGTAACATCTTCGGACAAAATCCCCAGTGCGTTTGTCAATATAAAAACAGGGAAAATGGTGGATTTGACGGCGTTTTCCCAGAAAAATATCAATGCTGTTGCAGGGATAGGCCAGCCTCAACAATTTTTTGAAGTATTACGGAAGTTTGGTTGTCATATTCTGCCTCATGTTTTTCCCGATCATTATGCATTTTGTTCTGGCGATCTAGAGCTTGATAATCATTTTCCTATGATTATGACCGAAAAAGATGCGATAAAGTGCGAAACCTTTGCAACGGATAATATGTGGTATTTAGATATCCATTGTAAGCTAAGTGAATCAGTCAAAAAGGTTGTTCTTGCTAAGTTAGCGACGTTTGTGCTAAAATCAAAGATTCGCTGTGTGAAATAAATAATAATAATTAAGAGGTTATTCTATTGAACATTCAGTCATTTCATCGGGAACTCAGTAGCTTGCTTGAGCAACTTCCGCTAACTATTCATCGTGGATTTTTGCAGCAGGAAGTCCAGGGGTTAAATTTTATTTTAAAATCTTACCAAAATGGGGATATTGGAGCGGAAACACAAGGAAAAATATTGCTTCGTTTTAGCTATTGGATGACAACCTTAGCAAAAATACCCGGGCCAAATGAGCAGGTCGAAAACTTTATTGCTAATGCTAATACTTTTATCAATAAGACGTTGCATGAGAAAGAGGTTCTCTATTATTATCTAATGGGCAAACCGAGCAGCCGTGTTTATAAAGATAAGAGCGCTATTGCTAAACTGGTGGTAATGAGCACAGGGCTTAGTGATGAAGCTGTTGCTAAAAAAAGTTCAGAGTCATGGAAAAAGCTATCTGAAAATTATACTGAGCTATACCTCAATGATATCATTGACAAGATGAATGCCGGGGAGCCTAAAATTGACAATTTTGCTGCGGATGAAATAGATGAGCCTGAAGAAGCATTACCAGGCTTTGTTTTTAGGCGATTTTTCCTTAAAAGCCACAATGATGGAAATTTGGATGTGATTCAAATCATGAGCGCTGACAAAAAACACCAACCTTTCCCAGCAAAAGATTCTGTACATGTTGTTTGGTTTTTAGCTAATTTAGAAGTCAGTCAACGTAGTATTGCTTATTTATATGACTTACAGCAACGTTGGTCGCTTAAGTATGAAAAGCCAGTTTATCTCACTGTCATGAATTATCGTTGTGTTTATCACAGCGCGGGCAAGTTAAGTAATATGCAATGCTTAGTTGATGATGGCGTTACACTCGTAAATCATTTGGCAGAGCAGGGGGCCAAACCAGAGGATACCATCTTAATTGGACGCTCTTTAGGAGGGGCTATTGCGGTAGGAACAGCGGATCAATGCCATAATCAGTGGAACGGCCCTGAAGATAAATTCCCTGTTGCTGTTGTGAATCTATGTTCTTTTCATCATGTGTCTCATGTTTTTTCTGGTGTGCGATTCTTCGGCTTTGCGATAAAAGAGTGGGAGTTGAATATTGCCAAAGCATTCAATCGTATTCCCACAGATAAAAAAATGTTTTTTTGCATTAAACCGGATAAAAATCATCTTGATCAATCTAAGGATGACACTATACGCCATAAAGCTTCTCTTTATACAGGATTAAAAGCGTTATTAAAAGATAAACGCTATGAGGTGAATGCAGATACGGTTACATCTGGGTTTGATCCAGCCGCCAATGACAATAAAACGCAACGAAATTTAGTGAAGTTGCGGGGAATAATAACAAATGAGGGTGACATTGAGCAACAGGATTTACATATGACTCCCCTGTATGATTTAGAAAATCGAACAGGAAAAAATGCTCAGATATTGTTAGATGAGTTTATTGGGAGACAACTAGGTATAGGCCCAAATATAAGTAATAATCTTCATCAAATATAAACGTTATTTTCTTGCAACACCACTTTTAATGGCTGCTTCTTTCACGGCTTCTGCGCATGCTGTGGCAACATGGGGATCGAAAACACTGGGTATAATATAATCCGGAGATAGGGCCTCTTTAGGGATTACATTGGCTATAGCATAGGCTGCTGCAATTTTCATGGCTTCATTGATTTCACTGGCATGGCAGTCTAGCGCTCCGCGGAAAACTCCAGGAAACGCTAATAAATTATTAATTTGGTTAGGATAGTCACTGCGCCCTGTTGCCATAATTGCCACATGAGGGGCTGCAATTTCTGGCATAATTTCTGGCGTGGGGTTTGCCATAGCAAAAACAATAGGATCGCTATTCATTGATTTTAAATGATTCACATGTAATACATTAGGCACAGACAACCCGATAAATACATCTGCTTTTTTGATGACTTCTGCTAATGGCCCCGTCTCTTTATTGGGGTTTGTTGCACTTGCATATTGTTCTTTAGCAGGGTTGAGATGATCTCTACCGGGTATCAAGGCTCCGTGAGTGTCACAGCCAATAATGTTTGTAATCCCTAAGTTTTGTAAGATTTTTGTGCAAGCAGTGCCCGCGGCTCCCACACCATTAATGATGATTTTAATTTCTTCAGGTTTTTTCTGTGTCAGTTTTAGTGCATTAATGAGGGCTGCGGCAAAGACAATTGCAGTGCCATGCTGATCATCATGAAATACCGGAATATCCAATTCTTTTTTTAATCGTTCTTCAATTTCAAAGCAACGAGGAGCGGAAATGTCTTCCAAATTAATACCACCGAATCCTGGAGCAATATTTTTCACAGTGCGAACAATTTCATCAGGATCTTTTGTGTCTAGACAGATAGGGAATGCATCGACGTTAGCAAATGCTTTAAAAAGAAGGGCTTTTCCTTCCATGACCGGCATGGCAGCCATAGGGCCGATATCGCCTAAGCCTAATACAGCCGTGCCATCACTGACAACAGCAACCATATTATGTTTGGTTGTTAGATTGTAAGCTTTTTCGGGGGCATCATGAATAGCCATGCAGATTCTAGCAACCCCAGGCGTATAAGCCATGGAAAGATCATCGCGATTTTTTATGGGGATGCGGCTTTTTACTTCAATTTTACCGCCGAGGTGCAGCAAAAAAGTACGGTCAGAAACATTGCAGATTTCAACATCAGGTAATGCTCCAATTTTTTCAACGATTTGTTTGCCATGTTCTTTGCCACCGGTGTAAACGGTCAAATCCCGAGTGATGGTATTATTCTCAACGCGGATAATATCAATGGCTCCAATATTACCTCCCAATTCTGCAATGGCAGTGCTCACTTGGGATAGCACACCGGCTTTATTGGTGAGCTTTAATCGAACAATGAGGGAATTATCAGCACTGGTTAACATTTAATCATCCTACGGTTTTCATGGTGGTTTCTAGGATTATCTTACATTTGCCATGGATAATCTAGAGGTGTACTATACTTGTCGCGGGCAGGATTGCCGTTTTTAGCATCCTATCTTGCATTTATCTTTAAACAAAAATGTCCGAAAAAGACTCGTAACGTAGGATGGCTAGGCGCCTCGCTATGACGGATCAAATGTTGGCTAGGGTGGCCCCATGGCAGAATTAGCGTATAAATTATTTGCAGCCATTATTATCTTCTTGATTGCCTATGGTGCTGGCTGGCTGCCTGTGGGGTTAAAAGAAAAATTTCATGCAAATCGCTGCTTTGCAGGGGGAGAGCAATTTGCCAAAGGAATTTTTCTGGGAGCCGGGTTGATTCATTTATTGCCGGATGCTGAGAACAATTTTGCAAGCCTTGCGCTACACTCTCACTATCCTTATCCTGTTGCCATCTGTGCTTTTACCTTGTTTGCTCTTTTATTTCTTGAGCAAGGGGTCATACAGCATCAAGCAAAGCAAATTGCAAAGACAGAAAATTTTCTTCCGGCACTACTCATAGGTGTTTTATCTATCCATGCAGTGATAGCGGGGGCCGCTCTTGGCGTCAGCGGAACATTGGCGGGGTTATTGATTGTTTTTTTAGCAATCATTGCTCATAAAGGCGCTGAAAGTTTTGCGCTGTCCATTAACTTTATTCAAGCCGGCTTTGAAATTCCTAGGGTAAAAAAATGGGTCTTTATTTTTTCTCTAATGACTCCTTTAGGGATCTTTCTCGGCGCGTTGCTTGATTATTTACTTGAAACCCACACAGGCTTACTAGCAAAAGGTATCTTCGACGCGGTTGCCGCAGGAACGTTTTTTTACATTGCAACATTACACCATTATCGTGGGGATCTACATAGTGAAGAGCTTTCTCTAGGACAAATCGGTTTTTTTGGGCTGGGGATCTTGACCATGGCTGTTGTTGCAGTGTGGCTGTGACAAGTCTTACCTGACCTTGATAATTGCTGTTTTTTTACTACAATATCCTACATTTCGCACCCGTTTGGGAAGTTTTATATTGAGTATAATCAATAGCCTTTTGCTGATATTCTGGCGGTAGCCTATACATTTAAAAAACAACGTTTAATCTGAATTAGGCACATGACCTGTTGCTACGTGTTGTCTTGCTGACTCACAATGCCCGGGTTGATCATCGAAAAAGATATCCGCAGCAAAGGCTTGGAGGAATTCGCCTTTGGGCATCCCTCCTAAAAATAAGGCTTCATCAATCCGAATGCCCCAAGCGCGAAGGGTACGGATCACGCGCTCATGAGCCGGCGCATTGCGGGCAGTGACTAATGCTGTGCGGATAGGACACGTATTATCAGGGTAGAGTTTTTGCAAAGTATGCAGTGCAGACAGAAAACCTTTGAAAGGGCCTGCTGAAAGAGGCTCTTCTGCGGATTTCGATTCATTTTCATTAAAGGCTTCTAATCCCTTTGCTTGATAAATTTGCTCAGACTCATTGGAGAAAAGTACAGCATCTCCATCAAAAGCCAGCAGCTCCCGCTGAAAGGTATTGGTTTAGTTTGCTGAACTGTTATAAATTTCAGGCACAGAAGGGCTGGCACCTTCAGGATGGCCAAATAGTTATCAATATGGTATGAGCGAATGAAACATTAAAAAACATCAAAACAAACAAGGTATTAGTGTTATCCCGTATCAAGGGTTAATCTGAAATCGGGCGGCTGAGCAATCGCTAAAAAAAAAGCATCCCAAGAATCAATAAAAAAAGTGAGAAACCAATTTCTTATTTTTTCCCATAACCGAATTCGCTTTTTACATTTTTGTAATGCCGATTGAAACTGGGGGCAACAGAGTTGCTGAATTTGATCCACTAAAAATGCCAGCATCATGAGATATCCCATAATCGTACTCAGATTTTTGTTACCATGCCCGTAGTTATGCTCAAAGTTGTAGCCTTGGGTTTTTAATGTATTAAATGTTTCATTCTCTATTTTCCACCTTGCTCGTGCGCCACGCATTAATTCATAAATGTTATCCTCCGTGATGGTGAAGTTTGTAATCCATGTAAATGTTTGTTTTTTGCCTTTTGCGTTCACTTCGATACATTCAAAAAAGTTAGTTCGCAG
>JAJFKH010000057.1 GCA_021773305.1 Gammaproteobacteria bacterium
CTAATTTAAATTTAATTGAACCCATATGGAAACTTTTCAAAAAAAATGTCTTGTATAACAAGTATCATGAAACGTTAAGTCAATTCAGAGATAGTGCTATCAAGTTCTTTCAAAATATTGGCCAGTATGCAAATGAAATATTCGCTATCATGGAAGGTGGATTTCAATCATTATAAGATAGAGCATTGAGGTTTCAGTAAGCCGTTAAAAGATAATGGTTTAATGGAAGTTCAACAAGGAAAATATGATTCGCTTTGGGTGTGTTAATTTCATTAACTCTGTCACTTTACTCAAGGGAAGCACAAGAGAAGTGAGGTTTGCGGTAAAAAAATTCATGGATGTTTGGTAGTTACATTTTAATCTATGTCAAGATAGCTATTTTTTGAGTAGTGGCTGTGAAAGCTTTGCGAAGCTATTTGCGAATTTGATGCCAGTGGTGTTGGTGATCTCCCATTTTTTATGAGTAGTTCTCAACACCACAAATTCAGCTGTAGTCCTAAAAGTTTAGCTAACCAAAAACATGTCAATTTCACCAAAGAAGGCTAATCGCCTTCTTTGGGTGTTTTTTCCACATCTGAAAAAATATCAATGTCATTTTCTGGGGCCGCTTTAGTTTTTTTGGAGTCATCCTCGGCAATGTTTTTAATTTTTGCGGGTCTTCTACGTTGCTGAGTTCTATTTCTACCACCTTTTCCTTGTGGGCGTCGAGTTCGAGGTTTTTTAAGTTTGACAGCCTCTTCTTTTGTTGATTCTTTTGACTCTCCAAGGACTTCAAGTTTTGATTCTTGTTTTGCAAGCTCGGGCTCTTTAGTTATCTCAGGTTTTTCAACAATAGTTTCCTTACGAACAGGTTTTGCCGGTTCAAATAGGGTTCCGCCTTGACTGCCGCCATCGCTGTCGTCTTCGGTTTTAATACCCTGCATGATATCAATTGTCTTAGGTTGAGGTATCTTAGGCTCTGGTTGCTTTGTTGGCTGATGTTGTTGTTTTCCTGCAAAGATATCAATACTTTCATTTTTTTCTGGGGTCTTTGAGGGCTGATTTTCAAAGTAATCCCGTTGTTGATTTTCAAAATAATTGTCATCAACAGTTGGGAATGTAGGTGCCTGTTGTTCTTGCTTATTTTGTTGCTTTTGATCGCTTCGAGACTTGGAGCGATGTTGCCCACGAGATTGTTTCCTTGGGTTTTCAGCTCGTTTTTGATCGGAGTGATCTGAATCACTGAATTTTTGAGGCTCATTGTATCCACTGTTGTCATTGTTACTTTTATGGTCTTGCCCCCCCCGTTTAGATTTGTGAGAAGAACGCCGCTGATGTTGCTGACGACGGTTCGATTGTTGTTTTCGACCTCCATGGCGCCTGTGTTGAGGGGGTTGCGGGATTGATTGCTGTTCTGCTTCAGCTGACTCATTTGACTCATTCGAGTTTGTTAATGTACGCCATAAACGTTGAATTAAATTTGTCGATCGTTGTTCGAGCTGTGATGGCCGATCGGGGGTTGTTATTTGCACAGCAGGGGATTCAGCAACACTTTGCTCAACTTCTTTGGAAGAAGGCACCTCAGGTTCTGGTGCGGTAATTAAATCATAGCTGGAAGTTTTTGCAGCGTTCTGTCGTCCCCCTTGACTACGAAAAATCCGGTTAATTTTGTATTCCGGTGTTTCCATGTAGCGGTTAGGAATAATGCGGATCATGACATTGAGCTGTTTTTCAATATCATTGAGTGCTTCGCGTTTTTCATTCATTAAATAGGTTGCCACAGGTACAGGTGCTTGAATATCTAAACCAATAACATCCCTTTGTAAAGCATCTTCGTGAAGTAATCGAAGGATGAGCATTGCTAAAGACTCTGTACTGCGAATGGTTCCTTTGCCACTGCAACGTGGGCAAACCATTTGGCTTGATTCTGAAAGAGAAGGACGTAAGCGTTGTCGAGAAATTTCCAATAGGCCAAATTTTGAAATACGGCCAAATTGCACACGGGCTTTATCGGACTGAATGGCACCGTAGAAGGCATCAACAATCTCGCGTTGGTTGCCTTGGTCGAGCATATCGATGAAGTCAACAACGATAAGCCCGCCTAAATCTCTTAGCCTTAATTGTCTTGCAACTTCAATAGCAGCCTCGAAATTAGTATTAAATGCGGTATCCTCAATATGTCCACCCTTGGTATCCCGAGAAGAGTTGACATCAATGCTTACCATCGCTTCTGTTTGTTCGATGACCAAAGAACCTCCAGAAGGGAGGCGAACTTCACTTTCATAAGCCGTTTCAATTTGGTTTTCAATTTGAAATTTAGTAAATAGTGGAACGCTGTCTTGATAGGAGCTAATTCGATTGGCAAATTCGGGTCTGACTTGCTCAATATGGTGCTTAGCTCGTTCAAAAATTTCGGGGTTATCGATAAGAATTTCACTGATTTCAGGTCTGAGATAATCACGGATGGCTTTTGCAACAATGTCGCTTTCCTGATGAATTAAGAAAGGCCCAGGCCGTTGTTGGTAAGCCTCTTTTATCGCTTCCCAAAGCCGCAAAAGTATATCAAGATCCCATTGCAATTCTGCTTGGGATTTACCAACGCCGGCTGTACGAATGATAGTTCCCATATGACCAGGTAAATTTAGGCTATTTAAGATAGTTTTTAATTCATCCCTATCAGCTCCCTCAATTTGGCGAGAAATACCACCGGCTTTAGGGCTGTTAGGCATTAAGACTAAGTAGCTGCCTGCAAGGCTAACCATGGTTGTGAGTGCAGCGCCTTTATTACCACGCTCTTCTTTTTCCACTTGAACCATAACTTCTTGGCCCTCTCGCAAACAACGAGCAAGATCAGGTCTTTCGCCATGCTCCATGGCATGCTGGTAATATTCTTGGGCAACTTCTTTAAAAGGTAGAAATCCGTGGCGTTGTGCGCCAAAATCAATGAAGCAAGCTTGTAGGCTGGGTTCAACTCGGGTGATGACACCCTTGTAAATGTTACTTTTCTTTTCGCTCCCAGGCTTTTCGATATAGAGGTTTTCTAGGTAACCATCTTGGGTGACGGCAAAACGTAATTCTTCATCAGGATGCGTTGCGTTAACAAGCATTCGGCTTATTTTATTCATGTAAGGCTCCTAGACTCAAACCAGTATCCGGATCGATTCCACGGGAGGTTGCTTTGATCAAGGCATCCGTCAGGAGCGTTATATTGCTCTTGATTTATGTCTACAAACAGCACTAAATTTCCTAAACCCGGCCGCGCTGGCCTATGCTGTTAAATGTTGTTCTTTCAACCTAGCGTGTCATTTTGACACGTCTATCCGAGGTACGACACTCCACTGGGAGTCAATTAAATTTAATCCACATAAACCCCTTCACGGGGTTTATTAACTTTCGCTTTCTGCTGAGTGTTTAACACGGGTCTAGAAACTTAATGCTCACTCTCTGAGCGGTTAAACCTCAAGCACTCACAAAACTTGTTGCTGATTGGAAAAAAATCTCCTCAATCAACGAATTGCAAGTCTAACACCAATTAAGCAGCACAGCAAACCCTGAACGGGTACAGTAGCTTTTCATTGTAAAATCGAGGATAATTACTCACCCCACATCATTAAATGCCAACATCATTGACAAAATTTATGGAAAAGACAGCAGTTTCATTTGTAACAGTTGACATTAATAACCAATCTCAACGTATTGATAATTATTTACTTTCACAGTTTAAGACTGTGCCAAAAAGTGCCATTTATCGAATTCTGCGCAAGGGTGAGGTCCGAGTTAACAAAAAGCGGGTTAAGCCAAGTTATAAGCTGAATTCTGGTGATGTTGTGCGGATTCCGCCGATTAAATTGGAAAAAGCTGTGGATTTGGTCGAGCCGCCAGAAGTGTTAATGGAGCAAATTGAGCAAATGATCCTATTTGAGGATGAACATTTGCTTTGTCTCAACAAACCCGCAGGTATTGCTGTTCATAAGGGTAGTCATATACCTTTTGGCATTATCGATGTATTGAAACATCTTCGCCCCTATGCAAGATGTTTGCATTTGGTTCATCGGTTGGACAAAGATACGTCTGGCTGTCTGCTTATTGCTAAAGAGCGAGAGACTTTAGTGGATTGCCAGAAGTTGTTTCGGGAAGGAGCTGTTGAAAAGCAGTATTTGGCTCTAGCTCATGGTGAATGGCCTAAAGATAAACTGCGTGTTGCGGCTCCGCTGGTTAAAATCCATAGCCCAAGTGGTGAAAGGAAAATGAATATTCGAGAAGACGGTAAAGAGGCACTAACAGAGTATTCTGTCGAAAAAAAATACCAAACAGTGACATTGCTTCGAGCAAAACCCATCACAGGTAGAACCCACCAAATTCGTGTTCATTGCGCAACATCGGGTCATCCTATTTGCGGAGATACTCGATATGGAGAAAGAAAATTGGACAAAAAGTTATCTCACACTCCCCCTCGATTATGCCTTCATTCCTTGGAAATGAGCTTTTTTATTGACAGAATGGGGCGTCGCTATAGCTTTGAAGCCCCTCTAGATCCGGTTTTAAAGAGATTTATTGATTTATTCTAAGGTGCATAGAAGAAAGATTTTGACAAACTTGTTGATTAGAGGCTAAAATCCCACTCTTATGTTTGAACAAACCTTACCACGAACGCTGGATCCGAGGCGGCTTGCTGAGCAAGCAGTTACCCTAGAAGGCACTTTGCCTTTGAGTGGTTTTCTACGTTTGAGAGAGTATTTGGTCAAAGAAGCGATTCTGAGCCGCAAGATTAAAGGGACATTGTCATTTAGTTTTGGGGTGGGTGGTGTGATTTTGGTAAATGGCAGGATTGAGGCTCAGTTGCCCCTGCAATGCCAGCGCTGCTTAGATACTATGGATTACGATGCAAGTGTTGACCTGTTGTTAGGCTTGGTGAGAACAAAAAATGTTCAGCTAATGACAGGTTATGAGCCTTACCAGATGGAAGATGATAGGCTCTGTATCCAAGATTTAATAGAAGGTGAGTTAATTTTACATCTGCCTCTGGTCGCTCGCCACAGCGAGCAAGATTGTCATTTGGGAGGCTCTGGGATGGAGCTGCCCCAAAATGAGGCAGAAAAAGTAAAGCGTACGAAAAAGCATCCTTTTGAGGCATTAAATGCCCTAAAGGCAGACAAGACACTGGGAGAAGATTAATGGCTGTTCAAAAAAATCGTAAATCACGCTCAAAACGAGATATGCGACGATCTCACGACTCACTTAAAGGGCCTACCTTATCGAATGATCCGGTAACAGGTGAAACCCACCTGCGGCATCACGTGACAGCGGATGGTTATTACCGAGGACGTAAAGTCGTCGAAACAGCTGCTGTAATACTTGAAGATGATGACTTAGAAGAAGAATAGTTCATTGGTGAATGCAACCATAGCGCTTGACGCCATGGGGGGAGATTATGGCCCTTCAGTTATTGTGCCTGCTGCAATAGTGGCATTGGGAAAGCGGCCAGAACTTAGTATCATTTTGGTAGGCGATGAAGCTGTTTTGCAAGAACAGCTAAAAAAGCATCCCCATGATTGTTCTCAACGCTTGTCTTTGCGCCATGCATCTCAAAAAGTGGAAATGGATGAATTGCCGTCGGCCGCACTTCGGTATAAGAGAGATTCTTCTATGCGAGTGGCTATCAACCTTGTTAAGCAAGGTGAGGCCCAAGCTTGCGTCAGTGCTGGAAATACCGGAGCATTGATGGCAACGGCCCGTTTTGTGTTAAAGACATTACCAGGTGTAGACCGACCTGCTATTACCACTACGTTGCCTAGCTCTATACCTGGAAAAGCTGTGCGGGTACTCGATTTAGGTGCCAATATTGATGTTGCTGCACAAACTTTATTTCAATTTGCTGTGATGGGTTCCGTATTGGCCCAGGCAACGGATCGGGTGGATAAACCTAAGATTGGTTTGCTGAATGTGGGCGAAGAAGAAATTAAAGGCAATGAACAAGTCAAACAAACGGCGATACTATTAAACGAACACAAAGAACTCAATTATATTGGTTTTGTCGAAGGTAATGATATCTTCAACGCAACAGCGGATGTGGTTGTTTGTGATGGATTTGTGGGTAATGTTGCTTTAAAAGCCAGCGAAGGGACTTCCCGTTTGGTGGCTCATTATCTAAAAGCGGCCTTTAATGGATCCATTTATGGTCGATTGATGAAAATTTTAGTAGGCCCTTTACTGAAGAATGTTAAGGCAAAAATGGATCCGGCAAGCTACAATGGTGCAAGCTTGGTTGGGTTACAAGGCATTGTGATAAAAAGCCATGGCAGTGCTTCATCCCGGGCTTTTGCTAATGCCATTGAAGAAGCATGTCTGCAAATTGAACATGATGTGCCTCAACGGATTAAAAATAAAGTCACACAAATTTTGCAATCATAGATGGAGTTGATGTGTATTATTCCCGTATTGTTGCTACAGGAAGCTACCTACCTGAAAAAGTTCTTACCAATCATGAGCTCGAAGAGATGGTTGATACGTCTGATGATTGGATTGTGGAGCGCACCGGAATTCGTTCTCGGCATATTGCTGCGGAAGGTGAGACAGCTTCTATGTTGGCTGAAAAAGCCGTAAGAAAAGCCATCGAAGACAGTCCAGTATCCTTGAGCGATATTGATATGATTATTGTCGCAACCACCACAGGGGATTTAGTCATGCCCTGTACTGCGGCCATACTGCAAGATCGTTTGGAAGTCCCCGGCATTCCAGTATTTGATGTGGCAACAGCTTGCGCGGGCTTTATATATGGATTGAGTATTGCAGACCAATTTATTCGTACAGGCCACATGAAAACCATTTTGGTGGTGGGTACGGAAGTGATGTCGAGTATCCTTGATTGGACGGATCGGCGAACCTGTGTTCTTTTTGGTGATGGTGCTGGTGTTGCTATATTACAGCGCAGTGAAGAGCCAGGGATTTTATCCACTCATATTCATGCGGATGGATCTTACAACGATATTCTTTATGTGCCGAGCAGCCTTCCTGGACAGTTTGATGCTGAAAAATTACCCTATGTGCAAATGGCTGGAAATAAAGTCTTTAAATTTGCAGTGAAAGCGTTAGGAGATGTGGTAATTGAAGCCTTGGCAGCTAATGACGCAACAAAAGCGGATATTGATTGGTTAATCCCCCATCAGGCAAACATGCGGATCATCACGGCAACTGCAAAGAAATTAGGTTTGCCTATGGAGCGGGTCATTGTCACAGTGGAGACTCACGGTAATACTTCCGCAGCATCGGTGCCTCTTGCCCTTGATTTAGCGATTCGAGACGGTCGTGTACAACGAGGACAAAAAATTCTGTTGGAAGGTTTTGGTGGCGGATTAGCTTGGGGTTCAGCTTTCATAACCTATTAGAGAGATCATTTTATGAAAACAGCATGTGTATTTCCAGGTCAAGGTTCGCAATCTATTGGGATGCTAGCAGAATTGGCGAAGGCTTTTCCGATTGTTGAGGATACTTTTTCTGAAGCATCTAGAGCATTAGACTACGATCTTTGGAAACTTGTACAGCAAGATCCTGAAAATAAATTGAATCAAACTGAATTTACCCAACCTGCATTGTTAGCCGCCGGTGTTGCTGTGTGGCGAGTGTTCTGTAGCCAAATAAAGAATACACCGGATTTTTTAGCGGGCCATAGCTTAGGAGAATACACCGCCTTGGTTTGTGCGGGTTCTATGGACTTTGCGGATGGTGTACGTACAGTTGCTTTAAGAGGCCAGTTAATGCAACAAGCCGTACCAGAAGGGCAAGGAGCTATGGCTGCAATTATTGGCTTGTCCTTGGAAGATATTCAGGAATTTTGCAAAAATGAATTGGTTGCAGGTGCCATTGTGGTACCTGCTAATTTAAATGCACCGGGGCAAATTGTTATATCAGGCCAAACGGATCCAGTGCAGCGGGTCATGGCCAAAGCGAAACAAGAGGGCGCAAAAATTGTTAAGCAATTATCTTTAAGTGTCCCCTCCCATTGTCCATTGATGCAATCTGCATCTGAAAAGTTTGCAGAAATACTCCAAGGGATCACATTGCAACAACCGAAAATACCGGTTATTCATAATGTCGATGTTACATTATCAGGAGATTCTGATGCGATACGAAATGCATTAGTTAAACAGTTATATTGTTCTGTGCGTTGGATTGAAACTATTGAGTTTTTTGCAGCTCAAGGTATTGAGGTTGTATATGAATGTGGGCCAGGTAAAGTACTAACCGGATTGAATAAACGTATTTCAAAATCTATTGAAGCAATATCCATGAATACGCCGAGTAGTTTTGCCGATAAAATGACAACAACATAGAGGAGGTGCTATGTCATTAAATGATAAAGTTGCTTTAGTTACGGGAGCCAGTCGCGGCATTGGTCGAGCGATTGCCCTGGAGCTTGGACGTCGGGGTGCCACAGTCATTGGTACTGCTACTACAGAGGCTGGCGCTCAAGGTATTACCGAAGGTCTCGGCGACAAGGGCTATTTAGGAACTGGAATGGCGATGAATGTTACGGATCCTAGTAGCATTGAGCTTATGTTTCAAGCGATCCAAGAACGCTTTGCAGCACCAGTGATTTTAGTGAATAATGCTGCTGTGACCCGAGATAACTTACTTATGCGCATGAAAGACGATGAATGGGAAGATGTGATCAAAACAGATCTCACATCAGTTTACCGACTCAGTAAAACATGCCTGCGTCCCATGATGAAGGCTAAATGGGGACGTATTATCAATATTAGCTCAGTGGTAGGTGTATCGGGTAATCCAGGACAAACAAATTATACTGCGGCCAAAGCGGGGGTCATTGGTTTTACTAAATCTTTAGCTCAGGAAATTGGATCTCGTGGGATCACAGTCAATGCTGTCGCGCCAGGTTTTATTGATACGGATATGACAAAAGTCATCGCCAATGAACAGAAAGAGCATTTGAAAGGTATGATTGCGCTGGGGCGTTTGGGACAGCCCGAGGAAATTGCAGCAACAGTGGGATTTTTGGCATCAATGGAGGCATCCTACATTACCGGAGAAACAATCCATGTTAATGGAGGGATGTACATGGCATGATATACTTTGCCCACGATAAGCATAAATCCCACTTTTTCACTCAAATATTTTTTATTTTGAGTGAAAAGAGCTGTTTTGGAGAAAAAAAACTCAGTTTATGCTTGTTTTTAGGAGTTTGGGTTGGCAAACTGCGAAAGATTGATAGAATAAGGCATGTTTGTTCCACGGGTTGATTTATGTAAACATGTAGGACAAATTTATGGTTAATTTAATTACGGGGAATACATTGTAATGAGTAGTGTGGAAGATAGAGTCACGAAGATTATTATTGAGCAATTGGGCGTTGATGAAAAAGATGTTAAGCCAGATGCTTCTTTTGTCGATGATCTCGGTGCTGATTCATTGGATACCGTTGAGCTGGTAATGGCTTTAGAAGATGAATTTGAAAAAGAAATTCCTGATGAGGATGCCGAAAAAATCAATACAGTGCAAGATGCTGTTAACTACGTCAGAGAAAATATCGAAACCGCATAATCCCGAAGAAGCCAGGTTTTAGCAATCTGGCTTCTTGTCTAATGCTTATCTATAAAGTCTGAGCTAGGGAGTATGTATTTTTTCGAATAACGAGGAGTTGCGTTTTGGCTAAGAGAAGAGTCGTTGTAACGGGGCTTGGGATGGTTTCGCCATTAGGTTTGTCTGTGGATGAAACATGGAGCAATATACTAAATGCTAAAAGCGGTGTTTCGACCGTTGATGCCTTTGACGTTTCTGCCTATAACTCTCAGATAAGTGCTTCTGTTCGTGGTTTTGATCCTTTGAATTACATTTCAGCGAAAGACACTCGCAAAACAGAACTCTTTATTCAATATGGAATTGCTGCGGCAGTCCAAGCAATGAATGATGCGAGCCTTGAAGTTACGGAGGCTTTTGCTCATCGTGCAGGTGCTGCTATTGGTTCAGGCATTGGCGGCCTACCCATGATTGAAAAAAATCATGAAGCATTGCTTAAATCTGGGCCTCGTAAAGTCTCTCCTTTTTTCATTCCAGGAGCTATCATAAACATGGCATCTGGTTATGTCTCTATAATGAAAGGGCTAAAAGGCCCCACCATATCCATTGTCACAGCTTGTACCACAGGGACTCACAATATTGGTGAAGCCGCGCGGATTATTGCTTATGGTGATGCTGATGTGATGGTTGCAGGTGGCACAGAAATGGCAACTTCTCCTCTGGGATTAGGGGGCTTTTCTGCTATGCGGGCTTTATCAACTCGAAATGATGAACCTGAGAAAGCCAGTCGCCCTTGGGATAGAGATCGAGATGGTTTTGTTTTAGGCGATGGCGCAGGTGTTTTGGTGCTAGAAGAGTATGAATTTGCTAAAAAACGTGGTGCGAATATTTATGCAGAACTTGCAGGCTATGGTATGAGTAGTGACGCATTTCATATTACATTACCTCATAAAGCTGCTGAAGGTTCTATCAGTTGCATGAATAATGCACTTAATGATGCGGGGCTTAATCCAGAGGATGTGGATTACATCAATGCCCATGGAACATCAACTCTCGCGGGGGATGAACTTGAAGCGCTCGGCGTGAAAAAAGCCTTTGGTGATCACGCGTATAAACTCGCTATTAGTTCAACGAAATCTATGACAGGGCATTTGCTTGGCGCAGCAGGGGCGGTTGAGGCGATTTTTAGTATTCTTGCTATGCGGGATAGTACAGCACCTCCTACCATCAATCTTGATAATCCCAGTGAGGGGTGTGACTTAAATTTCGTTCCTCATACCAGCCAAGAACGCAATATCAATGTAGCCCTTTCAAATTCTTTTGGGTTTGGCGGCACTAACGGTTCATTGATCTTTAAACAAATTTAATTTCCCATGAAAATGAGCTTTGCTGGTGCAACAATAATGCTATTAGCCGTTGCTATATGGGCTGTGGCTGTTTGCTTTATTACTCTTGGTTCTTATCGTCACCATGTGATTAATTATGGTTCTCAACCCTTGTATTACGAATTGAAACAAGGCGCGAGTTTGCGTCTGATGGCCAAACAGTTAGCCAAAAATCATATTATCGAAGAGCCGAATCATTTTGTTCGACTAGCTTATCTTCTTGGCGTGTCGCGAAGCTTAAAAGCCGGTGAATATGCCATTTTACCTAATACAACGGTGGCAGAATTTATTAATAAAGTGCACCGAGGTGAAGTTATCACTTATTCTATTACTTTTTCTGAAGGTATGACTTTTTCACAAATGAAGGAGCGTTTATCCAAAGCAGGGCCTTTGGCTTATACCAGCAAGGATTTATCGAACAGTGTCTTGTTAGAAACAATTGGTAGCCAATATCAAGAACCAGAAGGTTTGTTTTTTCCAGAAACCTATGGCTTTGTCAAAGGTATGACCGATCTTGAGATCTTAAAACAAGCTAATCAAACGATGGAAACGTATCTCAATGAATTGTGGCAAGCTTGCGATAAAACCTTACCTTATAAAAATGCTTACGAAGCATTAGTCGCAGCTTCTTTGATAGAAAAAGAAACGGCTTTAGATGAAGAACGTCCATTGATTTCTGCTGTCATTGTTAACAGAATGCAGCAAGATATGCCTTTGCAATTTGATCCTGCCGTTATTTACGGTTTAGGCTCTGCCTATACAGGCAAGCTTACGAAACAAGATCTACATATGGATAATCCTTATAATACGTATATTCACAAAGGCTTACCACCCACGCCGATTGCTTTACCCGGTAGAGCATCATTACAGGCGGCATTGGCTCCTAGCGATGATAATTATCTGTATTTTGTTGCAACAGGGGAGGGAGGGCATAAATTTTCCGCCACATTGCAACAACATCAAGTAGCGGTAAAAGCGTATCGGAAACATCTCCAAAAAGAGGCCACTGTTAATGGCGAGTAAACCGCAGTTCATTACCATCGAAGGTAGCGAGGGGGTGGGTAAATCCAGCGCCGTGAAATTTTTGCGAAAATATTTGCAAAATAGAAAGTTAGATTTTATTGCAACACGGGAACCAGGAGGGACACCTCTGGCAGAGCAGTTGCGTAAAATTTTGTTAGAGGAGCATGAAGAAGTTGTTGCAGATGTCACAGAATTATTAATGGTTTTCGCTGGGCGTGCTCAACATCTACAAGAAGTTATTTTGCCTGCCCTTAATCGCGGTCAGTGGGTTATTTGTGATCGATTTACCGATGCAACCTATGCCTACCAAGGAGGCGGGCGTGAAATACCCAATGATTTTATTGCTCAATTAGAGCAAATGGTGCAAGGTAGTTTGCAACCTGATATAACGTTGTTATTGGATGCTCCTTTGAGTGTCAGTACAGCCAGAGCGAGAAGCCGTAGCCTTCCCGATAGAATAGAAAAAGAAAAAAAAGAATTCTTTGAGCGAGTACAACAAAAATATTTAGATAGAGCAGCGTTATATCCTCAACGATTTCATATTATTGACACAAATTGTCCTTTTACTCAAGTACATAAAAAAATCACCACTGTTATGGATGCTTTTTTTGAGGGATATGATGGATAAATCATCAAGTATTTTACCTTGGCAAAAAGCTTCTTGGGAGGCAATCGAAAAACTCCTCTCTACTGATAAATTGCCTCAAGCGTTGCTGCTTTATGGTATGGAAGGGCTAGGGAAAAGTCAGTTTGCTCATTATCTTGCAAAATCAAAGCTTTGCTTGCAAAATTCACTAGCACCTTGTGAGGATTGTCGAAGTTGCCATTTATTTCAAGTGAGCACGCACCCTGATTTCTTTCACTTGGCCCTCATGGACAGCAATCAGAGTATTAAAATACAAGCAGTTCGAGAAGTGAATTCTGCCATTTGCAAAAAGCCTCAATTAAGCCCATGCCAAATAGTTATCATTGACGATGCTGATGCTATGACCATGAGTGCAGCTAACAGTCTATTAAAAATATTAGAAGATCCTCCAGGAAACGTTACGTTTATTCTAGTTAGCAATCAGCTTTATCGTTTGCTGCCGACGATTCGCAGTCGTTGTTCGAAATTTTCTTTTCAAAGTCCTGATAGGGAGATTGCGTTGGAATGGTTAGAAAAAAATAATCTTACAAAACCTGGAACTGAGTTATTGGAGCAATGTTTAGAAACGCCACTCTATTTAAAAACCCTAGTAGAACATGATTATCCTTCTCTACAGAAGGGATTGGTGAGCGATCTAACAGCACTTTGCCATGAGCGGAGCAATGCTATTTCTATTGCCGCTGTTTGGCAACAACATCCCACCATGATGCTATTGGATACGTTGTTTAGTTGGGTTTTGGATGTTATTAAATTGGCTTTTATTGGAGACAGTGTTTTATTAAAAAATGAAACTATGAGAGAAATCTTAACAGAGTGGTCTAAAAACTGCCGGCAGGATAGGTTGCATGACTATTTACTTAAAATCATTAAATTGCGAGCATTGGCTAACGAAAAAGCGAATATCAACCTACAATTATCATTAGAGGTGCTACTTCTAGGGTGGCCGGTATCAAGTCAGAAAAGGAGCTAGAGTTGTCATGTCTTACCCAGGTCAAGATGAGCAATCATTAGCCCATTTAAGCGCCGAAGAGAAAAGCGGTGTTTTTTTTGTCAATATTAAAAATAAAACAGAGCTGTATCAATCATATATGCCTTTCATTACTGGCGGGGCAATTTTTATCCAGACTGAGAAAGAATATAGCCTTGGGGATGAAGTTTTTCTTTTAGTAAAATTAATGGAGGAGCCTGAAAAATACCCTATTGCTGGAGTTGTAGCTTGGATCACGCCCAAATGCGCTCAGGGTGGACGAGCGTCAGGCATTGGGGTGCGATTTGCCAGTGGAGAAGACGAAGAAAGTGAAGAAGTTAGAAATAAGATTGAAACTTATTTAGCCGGTGCGTTACAATCAGAGCGGCATACCGATACTATGTAAGCAGTTAAAAAAGGATAGCTTATGCTAGTTGATTCTCATTGCCATTTAGATCAATTGGATTTAGCCGAATACAATGGACAGCTTGATTCCGCTCTGGCTTTTGCTAGAAGCCACAATGTGGGCTATTTTCTCTGTGTCTGCATTGATATGCATAATTTCCCCGCTGTTTTGGCTATTGCTAAAAAATATCCTAATATTAGTGCATCTGTTGGGGTGCATCCTAATGAGCAAAATTCTCCCGATCCCTCTGTTGAGGAACTTGTTGAATATGCACAACATCCAGAAATTGTCGCAATTGGTGAAACGGGTTTAGATTGTTACCGCAGTGAAGGGGATTTAGAATGGCAGCGAGAGCGTTTTAGGCGGCATATTCGAGCAGCCATAAAGACAGATAAGCCACTCATTGTACATAATCGTGACTCTGGAGCAGACACTATCCGGATTTTGAAAGAGGAAAATGCTCAGCAAGTTGGTGGCGTGTTGCATTGTTTTACGGATACGTTAGATATTGCTTTACAGGCATTGGAACTGAATTTCTATATTTCTTTTTCTGGGATATTAACATTTAAAAACGCAATAGAGTTACAGCAAGTCGCTACACAAATTCCTCTCAATCGCATTTTGATCGAAACAGATTCTCCTTATTTAGCACCAGTGCCTCACCGAGGTCGTCCCAATCAACCGGGTTATGTGGTACATGTTGCAAAGAGCCTTGCTAAATTAAAAGGGGTTTCTATACAAAAAATTGAGCAACAAACCACAAAAAATTTTTTCCGCCTATTTAAAGATTGCAACCAAGCAATGTACAAGGAAAAGCAATGCTGAAGGCGTGTTTAAAAAAAAATCATCTTAAAAAAATGTTGTTCTTTAGTAGTATGCTGTTTTTCATCTTACCTGCAAATGGAGAGCTATATGCAAATAATTATCGTGAAACAGACCAAGTTAAAATCATTAATAAATATAGCTTGCCTTACTATGATAAAAAAATTTCGAAATTAATTACTCGGTTACAAAGCCCAGAATTCGACTCTGTTTCTAGGCGTATAGCCTATATAACGGAGCAATTTTTAAATGCGCCTTATCTTTTAGGTGGCCTTGGGGAAGGCTATGATGGAAAGTTTGATCGTTCACCTCCCTATCGCACAGATAGTTTTGATTGTTTGACATTAGTGAGCACAGTGCTGGCCTTAGCAAATGCGAAAGATTTAAATTCTTTTCAACGACGTATTAATGATATTCGCTATCATGGAGAACCTCTCCGCTATGAAAACCGCAACCACTTTATGACCATTGATTGGAATTATTGGAACCAGAAAAAAGGTTATGTGGTGGATATTACAGACACTCTTGTTGATAGCAAGGGACAAAAAATGACATCTCTTGCTGAGACTTACATTGATAAACAG
The DNA here is from genome assembly GCA_021773305.1 of Gammaproteobacteria bacterium. Lineage (GTDB taxonomy): Bacteria > Pseudomonadota > Gammaproteobacteria > UBA1113 > UBA1113 > JAJFKH01. The sequence goes on from JAJFKH010000057.1 coordinate 15,347, forward strand.
CTTTGGTATCAGCAAAAGCATGCAGGTAATATCAAATTATTTCATCGTCCCTCTAAAGCGAGGTTAAAAAAACTATTAGAAGATCTGCACGGTCTTTCAGAAAAGGTAGATAATGCCACAAGCCAAATTACGTATCTTCCTATAACGGACTTCTTTGATAATCAAGGAGAGCTTAATCCAGCACTTTTAAAACAGTTGCCAGAAGGTAGCCTTCTTGAAATTATTCGCCCTAATTGGGATTTGAGAAAAGAGATTGGAACTCGTTTGAATGTCTCTCATGTGGGATTTTTAGTTCAAACTGATGCAGGACTACAATATAGGGCCGCATCTTCCATTGCCCATCGAGTAGTAGATATTCCTCTAGAAAGGTATCTACGCTATGCGTTGAAAGAACCTACCATTGACGGTATTAATATACAGCAGGTAAAAATTAACCATGGATAAGGTCATATTTTTCATTTTATTTTTTTCTTTTGGGACAATGAGCTTTGCCGCTGATCATCCTTTTGAAAAAGGAAAAATTTATCCAGCAACAGTCATTAATGAAATAGCGCTCCATGGAGACGCTCTTATCGCAGAACCCATTGAAGTGGTGAATGCTTCGATTTCTGATTGTGTTATTTTTGGCTTGATTTACCGCCAAAATGAGCAACCAGGTGGGCCTCTTGTAGCTGATGTTAAACGTCTTGCTTGTAAAGCTGGAAATACATTTCGGATATGGAGCATCAAAGGAAAAATAGGGGTTAATGGTTCTATTAAATATCGCCGCAGCGCAGGCGGTTATTCTATTATACCGGATACAAAAACAGATTTTAGAATTGACTCATTTTCATCAGAGAGAGAGAGCTATCAAGTCTATCTCTATGATAAACATCGTTCCCATCGACCCATTAAAATTAACTTAGGGCAAATATTATATTTTCAAGAGGGTTCGGGTTCCCACGATGATAATTTACCAGATTTTTTACAGGAAGACTATCAAGGCCCTCCACAATGATAATGTCTCACCTTGGCGAATGGACTGCCAGCCTTTTAACCTTGACTTTATTGGAAATTATATTAGGGGTTGATAATTTGGTTTTTATTTCTGTGTTGTGTGATGGTTTGCCAGAAGAGCAAAGACAAAAGGCTTGGCGTTTAGGTTTAAGTGCTGCTTGGATCACACGTTTGATCCTTCTCTTTTGCGCTGTTTGGCTGGCTCAATTGAGCAAACCTTTGTTAACAGTATTTGATTTTTCAATATCCATTAGAGATCTTTTTTTATTTTCTGGAGGGATGTTTTTAGTTGCCAAGGCCACTCAAGAAATTCACAATGAACTGGAATCTTCTCGTCACGCTAAAAAAGATGGAAAATATCATTCTTTTTATAAAGTTATTGCGCAAATTGCTGTGTTAGATATCATTTTTTCCTTGGATAGTGTTATCACGGCCATCGGCCTTACCAATCAATTTTGGATCATGGCTATTGCCATTACCATTGCTATTATTGTGATGCTTTTCCTCTGTGCGCCCATTAATCGATTAATTGGCCAACACCCAACTATTCGGATGTTGGCTTTTAGCTTTTTAATTTTGATTGGTACGATGTTGATAGCGGATGGATTGCATTTTCATATTCCTCGCGGATATATCTACTTTGCTGTTGCGTTCTCCATCATGGTCGAAAGTTTAAACCTAGCACAAGCTGTCAAGCGTCAACAGAGATAACCCAAGTCTTGTCCTAGGCAACTACCCCATAAAATTGTATTAAATTTGAACTCGTATTTCCATGAAAAATACGGTAAAATTCTCCTCATGGTGTCATTTTATGGTTGTAAATTTTGAACAAAATAAGTGCTTATGATGTAAATAGTAAATATTTCAAGGATATATTAACTGTTGCACTGGAGGAAGATCTGGGGCAATCGTGGTTTGATGCCACCAGTGATTTGTTATTTTCAGAGAGCCAAGAAACGTCTCAAGTCAAGATAGTTAATAAAGAGCAAGAGCCTATTACTTTTTGTGGCGGTAAAATTATTGAGCAATTGTTTTTAAGGCTGGATCCTCGCTGCCAAATTGACTTACATACTAAAGAAGGTGAAATCCTTCCTTCAGGCGAGATTGCGCTGACCCTTTCAGGCCCGGATAAAGCATTGTTGCGAGGAGAACGTACAGCATTAAATTTTTTACGGCACCTCTCGGGTATTGCGACCTTAACCCAAAAATTTGTTGATAAAATCCAAGGATATCCCACAAAAATTTTAGATACACGAAAAACAACCCCCGGTTTGCGCTTACTAGAAAAATACGCAGTGACTTGTGGGGGCGGTGTGAATCATCGTATAGGCTTGTACGATGCCTTAATGGTAAAGGATACGCATATTGATAGAATAGGGGGCATTTCTCAAGTATTGGAGAAGATACCGAATAATCAACCCTTGTCGGTTATTATGGAAGTGAGAAATTTACAAGAATTGAATACAGTGCTTCGCCAAGGTTTAGATAAAGTGGATCGAGTACTGTTAGATAACATGGGAATAGAGCAATTAGCCGAGGCGGTTGCTCTGTGTAATGGTCGAATTGAAACAGAAGCCTCAGGCAATCTTTCTTTAGAAACCATTGTGGATGTTGCAAAAACTGGCGTTGATTACGCTTCAGTGGGTATGCTGACTCACTCTGCCCGTTCTGTGGATTTGTCTATGCAAGCGATACTCTAATATGACGCAGATTATCTCTCAACAGGGACATCGATTTCACTATGATGCCATCATCATCGGTAGTGGTATTGCTGGACTTTGCTATGGGCTGCGTTTGGCTCATAAACATCCTAACTGTAAAATTGCCTTGGTGACAAAAGGACAACTAGATGATTCAAGTAGCCGATATGCCCAGGGAGGTATTGCTGCGGTAGCAGGAAAGAATGATAGTATTCAAGATCACATCAATGACACACTCAATGCGGGAGCAGGAATATGTGTTCAAGAAGTGGTTGAAGATATTATTCAACAGGGGCCGAAGTGCATCGAGTATCTGATTGATCAAGGTGTGATATTTTCACAAACAGAATCTGGAGAACTTGCCTTAACCAAAGAAGGAGGCCATTCTGCCCGGCGAATTTTTTACAATACCGATCAAACAGGCCAAGCTATTATCCACTCTTTAGTAAAAAAAGTTAAATTACAATCGCAAATAGATTGTTTCGCTCAGCATACAGCTGTGAATCTTATTCTTACAGAACAATTGCAACAGTCTGGAAAATTCCCTGAGGTAGTAGGGGCTTATATTCTTGATGAAAAGCTCAGCTTAGTGCATACGTTTTTCGCTAAAACCGTGATCTTAGCAACGGGTGGTGCAGGAAAAGTGTATCGTTACAGTAGTAATCCAGAAGTTGCCACTGGAGATGGAATAGCCATGGCATATCGAGCGGGTGCCAGGGTGGGTAATATGGAATTTTATCAATTTCATCCTACACTGCTATATCATCGAAAGTTTAATAATCTATTGTTGACTGAAGCGTTAAGAGGCGAGGGTGCTTATTTACGTTTGCCGGGAAGTGGTTTTCGGTTTATGAAAAATTATAGTCCTGAGAAAATGGAGTTGGCGACTCGTGATATCGTAGCAAGAGCTATTTTCTCTGAAATAGAAAAAAGTGAATATTCTTATGTTCATCTGGATTTGCGTCATAAAGATAATTCTTTTTTGAGCAAACGATTCCCCTACCTTTATAAAAGCTTGTTGAGCCAAGGGATTGATATGGGCGAAGATTTAATACCGGTGGTGCCCGCAGCGCATTATTTATGCGGCGGTATTTTAACGAATCAATGTGGGCAAACAGATTTAACTCGCTTATATGCTATTGGTGAGACTGCCTGTTCTGGGTTTCATGGCGCTAATCGTTTGGCAAGTAATTCATTACTTGAAGGTGTTTTTATGGCATTAAAAGCAGCCGAGGACAGTGAGAAATGGTTGTCCCATTCTCTAAAAAATCATCAAGAAATTGGAGATTGGGATTCTAAAGGCGTCACCGATCGTCGTCGAGCCAGTCAAATCAATGCACATTGGAGAGGATTGCGAGGAGAAATGACTTCTTATGGCGGTATTATTCGTACGGAAGCGGGGTTAAAAGATTTATTAAAACTTATTAATACTCGCTCAGAAATGATAGAAGAATATTATTGGAAGCATACGATAACTCGGGATTTGATTGAATTACGCAATATTGTCTCTGTCGCACAGATGATTGTAACGGCGGCCCTGAGTCGTCAAGAAAGCCGTGGTGGACATTTTCGTGATGATTTTCCTAATCAGAATGAAATATCAAGGCCATCCATCATGAAAAATCCACAAAAAGTTCACACAGTTTCTTGAGGTTGAATAATATGATAGATTTTAAAGAGCATTCCACAAAGATTTTTAAAACCCATCTTCGCCAAGATCCTAAAATGGCCCTTTGCCAAGCGGATTATCCGTTGGACTGGTACCAGGAAGACTTTATTCCCTATGCGGAAGAATATTTAGCGCTTCCGGATCGAAAAATATCCACTATTGTTCCTTGGATGCGGCGCTATATAGAACCTGCTATGGATCATTTTGGAGATTCTTTAATGCTATTAGCCCACTATTATATGGGGGGCGAAATTGTAAAATTAGTCGAATTATTTGATGGTTCTATTGGTGATTCTTACCAGTTATCACTCATGGCCAGTCAGCAGCCTGAAAAGAAAATTATTGTAGAATCTGCTGTGCATTTTATGGCGGAATCTATCAGCATCATGGCAAATGATGACCAACAGGTTTATATTACGAATCCTAAATCCGGTTGCACAATGGAATTGATGGCGAAAGATTATATGGTAGAGCCAGCCATTGAAGATTTAAATGAACGTTATGGAAAAGACAATATACTACCTATTTGTTATATGAATACCTCAGGTCGAGTTAAAGCATTAACCGGCGCTCAAGGAGGTGCTGTTTGCACAAGTTCTAATGTTGAAAAAATATTTCGTTGGGCATTAGAGCAAAATAAAAAAATTCTTTTTATCCCGGATCAACTCATGGGAGAAAATGTAGCCATGTGGTTAGGGATCCCACCTACAGAAATTGCCTATTGGCCTGGGGGAACTGCGGGTGCGCAATATAGTTTATTTGATCAAGATCAAAAGACACTAGAATCTTTTGATAAGTCAAAGCTTGTTTTGTTTTCTAGTTACTGTGCGGTGCACCGTTACTTTAGTGAAGCCATGGTTACCTATTGGCAAGACAAAAATTATCATGTCATTGCTCATCCAGAATGTCACCATTCCGTTATATCAAAGTCCGATAGCTATGGATCCACCGCATTTATTTGGGATCAAGTGACCAACGATAAGGCGAAGACTAAACGTTATGCTATTGCAACAGAAAATCATATGGTCGAAAATGTTAAGCAGTACTGTCAAACTTTTGGTATTGATGTTGTCAATGTTGCAGATGCATCCCTTGAGAATAATCCGACTATGGGCTGTGGTTGTGCGACAATGTCTCGTAATGATCCGCCTCATTTGGTTGCGATGCTCGATCTTTTGCGACAAGGGCGCGCTCCTGAATTTAATCGAGTATTGCCAGGGGATGTGGTTGATGAAAACTCAGGGGTTCGCCGCCGATTAGACGCTGCACAGCAACAGTGGGTGAGTGAAAATGCGAAAAAAGCACTGGAAAATATGATTCGAATCACAGAATCATAAATCAGTGGTCATATTAGTTGCGTAGTTTTTTCATTCCTTCAAAAATTGGTGTTGCGATCCTGTCAGGGAAATTTTTTGGTAGTATGTTACCTACAGCATCAATAACCTCGTCAATTTGCATTAACATGTCATCTACAATTTTTTTTGCTCTTTTAGCCGAAAAATTGGCAAACTCTGCTGTACTAACAAAATGTCTTGGCTGAATTTTATGCCAGGCATAATGATTGTTTTTTCCTTTTAGAGACATGGCCATTTTTATTTTTTGTTTCTCCATTTGTTTGCTATAGATAATAGGATAGGCTGACATTATGTCGTAAAGTGGGGTCGCCTGGTATCGGCCCAAAGCTTCTATAAATAGACTGAAATTTTTAGCATGACCGTCTATAGCAGCAAGTAGCCAAAATAAAACTTGTGATTTTAAAAAATGTTCTTGATCATGCTTGGATTTTTGAGATCCTAATAACAAATCCATTATGTTTAAAATCCCTGGGCCACCATCAGATTGATATTTTAAGCTGGGTGAATACCCCATTGCTTGACACATATCTTCTTGTGGTAGCCGTATAATCCAGCTATTGTCACCAGAAAATTTTCGATCAAAACGCTCAACTACTAGGGTTTTTACATCTTCAAAGTGGATTATTTTACAGTTTGCTGTATCGAGTCCAAAAGCTTTTGCAATTTGAGTACAGATCCATTCATTTTCACAACTATCTGAGAGATCAATCTGTTGATAAGGGATCTTTCCGATAGGCAATTTAAAAATATGCGTTGTTGGTGTTGATTGAAATGGGCGTTTCCATTTGTTTTCATGCCATAAAAATGCTGATTTCTCCTGAGCACCGGCAATGGATATCCTAAAATCGTCTTCTGAATGACTCATTCCAAGGGGGGCTTGCTGGTAATTTTTTAGTGTTTTTGCGATATCGCTATCAGTGACTGCTGCACCTACTATTTTTTTTACATCGGTTTCAATTTTGTCACTGAGTTGTAAAGCACCAACACAGTCTTTTCCGATATGTGATAAGAGTTCAAAGGGTTGGTTTGTTTCAGCCATAAAGCGTGCTTGGATCCTACCTCGGATCGCCGGATTATCAGGCAATAAGTTGTCAAAAAAATTGTAAACCTTATCACCGATATATGGCTCATTCTGAAGGGGCAATGATAGGGAAATAGGACGTTTGTGATGATTGTCTAACCATTGTGAGTTGTATTGAAAACTTAGCACCCCAGTACGTGAACGGCTTAATTCGCCAACCAAATCACCATTCATGAGCAGGTACAAATTATTGCTCAATTTCACCATTCTTGCTCCATTTTTTCACCCTTAGGATTTAATGAGGAGTCTCTTGGTATGAGGTGTATTTCTAAATTTGTTGCAGCTAAAACTCGAAAAAGGGTATCGATTTTGGTATTTTTGGGGTGATTTTCGAAGCTAGAAACGGTAGCTTGTTTTAAGCCAACTCTGTCTGCGACTTCTGCCTGGCTTTGTTTTTGTTCTTTACGCTGGTTGCGTATATGTTGACCTAGTATTTCAGGTGATGTAATCAGCATACTACCTCCTTTTATCCTCTATGAGGGATAAATAAAAGAATATACCCTTTAGGGGATAAAATCAAGTTTATCCTCCCTGGCGAATAAAGTAAGAGGTTAATGAATTCTCTTTTCTGTCATAATCGATATGAGTATGGTACAAGGTATCAGGGAATATTCAAAATGAATGGTATGTTTTTTTAATCTGTGCTGAGACATTATTTGAGAGGCTATAATTCACCATGGGTGATAGTAATTTTAAAGTAAAAGAGGTAGAAATAAAGTCAGAGCAATTAAAACTTAATATGTTCACTGATTTTTATTCAGATCAGTTACTTTCAGATAGTTTTTTTTCATTGCAAAAATGTGTTTTTCCAGAAATCGATCTGAAATGGGCTTTGCAAAATGGATTTATACCTCAAACAATTCCTTGGGGAATTTTCAAGGATAAGAAAGCATTGTCAATTTTAAATGCAACGCAAATGAAAATCATGCTTAATGGCGAAATTAAGAGAGCTATTCAAATTGGCACTGTGGCAACAGATCCGAATTTTCGACATCTTGGGCTATCAAGAAAACTTTTTACTCACGTGTTAAAAAAATATAGTGATAAGTATGATTTTATCTTTTTATTTGCAAATAATACAGTGTTAGACTTTTATCCAAAATTTGACTTCCAACAGCAACCTGAGTCTTTATTTCGTATGAAATTGCAGAATAATAGGGAAAAGCATTTGTTTCGTAAATTATCTCCAGACAGTATAGATATCTTAAAAAAAGTTTATTCAAATCAAGATGTTTTATCAAATACTTTTTCTGTGCTGGATCACTCAATGCTATCTCTGTGGTATTGTAAAATCGTTCATCATGATTGCCTTTGGTATGATGAGTCTAGTCAGACGATCATGGTTGCAAAAGCAATAGATTCGACGTTGCATGTATTTGATATTGTGAGTCAGCGAAATGATTCATTTTTTTTTGAAAATTTGTTCTGGCCACATGTTAAAGATGTGGTCGTACATTTTGTTCCAGATCGATTTAATGGTTTATTTATCCCTGAGCTGGATCCCGAAGAAGATGTGTTGTTCTACAGAGGAGGTGTGACGTTGGCAGATCCATATATCAAAGTACCTGAGTTAGCGCATACCTGAAATGGGTTTGGGACGAATTAAAAAAATCTTGAACAATCTTCAGGGTTATGTTTTAATTTCGGGCAACAATTTTTCTTGTTGAATATGTATTTTTGTGAGCAAGACTTGCACAAACGCCTGCCAAAATTATAGATGGGTTTGTCAAGCTAAAATTAGTTATAAATTCGCTCAATTGCAGAGGATATTATAAATGTTGAAAAAAAGATTCGGCTTAAATTTACTAATTAAACACAGTTTCTCCACGAGCCGACCATCTCAAGGAAAGCAGTCGTATCAAGTTATTTTAAATGCGATGAACAAAGCCAATACAGACTTTAAAGAAGCAATGAATGCTCACACCGAAAAGGGTCGTTGTTTTTTTTATGGAACAGGGCTATTAGGGCAGACAAAAACGGGTTTTAGTGAGTGGTGCAATCAAGAGGTATTTGACATTGCTGAAAAATTTTTTCCTAAAGAAATAAAAGCATTGAAACTTAAAGAAAAAGGTTACCAGCCGTCTACTGTGAAAATTGTTCCCTTTGATAGAAAAAAATTTCCAACTGACAGTTTTGATGATAATTTTCAACATGCTTTTGCTGGTGGCCCCGCAGCACTTTTTGCTGCATCTGCGCAAGCGCGATTAAAGCAGAGAGTGCTTTTTATTAACAATGGTTTCCGGGGTATTCACCATGGCTCAGCACGAGTCTTACATGTGGAAGAATCTCAACAAAATGAAAATTCTATTTGCTATAATCCTACCGCCATTTTAACCTATATTCTTCGTTCTATTCTCCCTCCAGAATTTGAAAAAGTTGATAAGCATTATTTACGCGTAGATGCCATTGCGCCTGGTACGTTATCTTCTCTTAGAAATATTATCAACTGGCATTTAGTCATGGGAGGAATGTTTGGGAATGTTGTGGCAAACCATTGTAATGAAATGGTTTTCGGCAAGGCACAATGGTATGAAGATATTAAACAAGCTCGCTTTTCTCCCCTTATCTTGCAATGGCTTCAAGAAGCACTTGATGAACCGCTATTGTACAAAGGCGCAATTAATGATGGATTTTCGATGGAGCCTAGAGGTGTTGGGCCGTATGTGTATGTCGCTATAGGAAAAGAGTCTATAGCAAGGCGCGAGCATTATAACAAAAAGCTGGAAAAATATTCGGGTATTCAGCAATGTCAGCTTGATCAAAAGGAGCTTATGTCTTTATTTCCAGGTGCTAGAGATGATATTCTCAACGGTAGCTTAGTGGGTTGGACGTTAGCAGGCAATGGCGTGATAAATCCACAATATGAGAAGATTTTAGAAAATTTAATTGAAAAACGGGGGGGAGAAGTCAGAAAAGAATCACTGACTAAGATATTTGTCAATAATGATGGTGACGTTGAAGGGATCCAAACAAGTAACGGGAGAAATTTTAGTCACTATAAATTAAAAACATTACTAACCTCTCTTGGACATGCAGATGTATTGCTCGGAAACGATGAGAGAAATATATGGAGCCAACTTTATCATTATCGATCGCCTTTTAAAGCCAGTATACCTGCAACGGGAACGTCTGTTACGGGTATTTCTGTTGCTCGTGGTAAGATACCGCAGATACATGCCAGTGTTGGCACAACTAATATGCATCGAAATCAACTGGCCTCAGTTTCTCTTGGGAATGATAAATGGGCTGTCCTTTGGCGCACGACAACCGGAGGTAATGTAGGAGGGCCGATTGTAAAAAATGGTAAAGAAGAAGTGCAAACTTATCCAACGTATTATCAATCCGCAAAAGCTATTCAGGAATATCTTTTTGGTTTGAACGGGAAACATCCTTTATATGAATCCGAGGCAGCTTTTAGTGTTAAGGCTTGTCCTCGGCAATTAACCGCAGATGAAAAGCCCACGCTTTATTATTCTGGCCCAAACAAAACACTCGGTATGTGGACAGGCTGGCAGGGGCTTGGTGTTGAAAGACCCCCAAGTGTTGTTTTTCAACATGCCCTTCTGCATTCTCCTGAGTTATTGGATAGTTTTTCTAAAAGTACTCAGCTGACTAAAACCCAGCTCAGAGATTTGGCATTTAATCAGTATAATATGACGAGATCTGTTAAAGCAGTTAAATAGCAGGTAGGGTCTCAGGTCATTACTGATTTGCACATAGAAAAATTGTCTTCATAAAAGAAAGGAAAATTTTTGGGTAGTTGTGAAGGGTGAATAACTGTAAGATTTGTTAGCAACTGTCAGATTAACGACTTGCTACTACAACTCGACGAAACCCTAGTTTTTCTGCCAATGGTTCTATAAAATGAAGCCACTTTATGGCCAAGGGGCGTATTAATGAATAAAAAATTACCAGAGCATGTGCCAATCATTACCATTGATGGCCCTAGTGGGGCGGGCAAAGGCACTGTGAGTCAGATCTTAGCAAGCACCTTAGGATGGCATTTTTTAGACAGTGGTGCTTTGTACCGTATTGTTGCCTATTGGGTGGCTGAAAACCAAATCGATATCGGTAATGAAATAAATATTACAAATGTTATCAATGATTTAAAAGTAGAATTTCGAGCAAATCCTGAAAAGAAACAATCCCAAGTTTGGGTTAACGGCAAAAGGGTTGAAGAGGCCATTCGTACAGAAGTTTGCGGATTGCTAGCTTCAAAATTGTCTACGTTAAAACCCGTTCGCCAGGGGCTTGTGGCATTACAACACCATTTTAGACAGGCTCCAGGACTTATCGCAGATGGTCGAGATATGGGCACCGCTATTTTTCCTGATGCTGATCTTAAATTTTTTCTGGATGCATGCTGCGAAGAACGTGCAAAAAGACGTTACAACCAGTTGAAAGAGAAGGGGATTAGTGCTAATCTTGGGCGGATCCTTGAGGATCTGACGATTCGTGATGAGCGTGATCGGCAAAGGGCTGAGTCTCCTCTGAGGCCAGCTGATGATGCAGTGCAGATAGATACGACCCATTTTTCTATTAATCATGTGGTGAGTTTGATGATGGAGCGGGTGGTTGAGGCTGGATTGCAGTAGTGTTGGCGTAAAACTGAACAGATTGTTTTGCGTTATGTGTCTAACCTAAAAACTGCTAGTCGGCAATCGACAAGTGGTTAAACCGTCGCTTAATGCGGCACAGGATATTTCTAATGGCTGAAAATTTTGCCCAATTACTTGAAGAAAGTTTTAATAAAGTTGACGTAAAACTTGGTTCCGTACTTCCCGCTACCGTTGTGAAAATTGAAAAAGATTATGTCACAGTGGATGCAGGCTATAAATCGGAAGGTGTCGTTTCTATTGAAGAATTCCTTAATGATAAAGGTGCGCTGAGTGTTGCTGTTGGCGATGAAGTTGACGTTGTGCTTGTCAGTATCGAAGATGGTTTTGGTGAAACCCGTCTCTCTAGAGAAAAAGCGAAACGTGCTGAATCTTGGACGCGGCTGGATAAAGCTCATACTTCCGGCGAACCTGTATTAGGTATTATCAGTGGTCGAGTCAAAGGTGGCTTTACCGTTGAAATTGATTCTATCCGAGCATTTTTACCAGGTTCTCTTGTGGACGTTCGTCCTGTACGTGATTCATCTTACCTGGAAGGAAAAGAATTAGAATTTAAAGTTATCAAGATGGATATCAAGCGTAACAATGTGGTGGTTTCTCGAAGAGCTGTTGTCGAAGAAGAAAATACTGCTGAGAAACAAGCATTACTTGAAAACTTAGAAGAGGGTCAAAATATTCAAGGTGTTGTGAAAAATCTTACAGACTATGGTGCCTTTATTGACTTAGGTGGTATCGATGGACTGCTTCACATTACGGATATGTCTTGGAAGCGCATCAAACATCCAAGCGAATTGATTGCTGTGGGTGATGAAATTCCTGTGGTTGTGTTGAAGTTTGACAAAGAACGTAACCGAGTTTCCCTGGGGATGAAGCAGTTAGGTGATGATCCTTGGGCTGATATTACCCGTCGTTATCCTGTTAATACCCGTCTCTTTGGTAAAGTCACAAACATCACCGATTATGGTTGTTTTGTGGAAATTGAAGATGGCGTTGAAGGTTTAGTTCACGTTTCTGAAATGTCTTGGACGAATAAAAACATTCATCCTAGCAAAGTGGTGCAATTAGGGGATGAAGTTGAAGTTGTTGTTCTTGAAATTGATGAAGATCGACGACGGATTTCTCTGGGTGTTAAGCAATGTGCTGAAAATCCATGGCAAATCTTCGCAGAAAAATTCCAAAAAGATGACAAAGTACAAGGTGCGATTAAATCAATTACTGATTTTGGGATCTTTATTGGGCTTGATGGCGGCATTGATGGCTTAGTGCATATCAATGATATTTCTTGGTCAACCCCAGGTGAATCTGCGATTCGTAACTTCAAGAAAGGTCAAGAAGTTGATGCTGTTGTGTTAGCGGTTGATCCTGAGCGTGAGCGTATTTCTTTGGGTATTAAACAACTTGAAGAAGATCCTTATGGTGAATATATGCAAGAGCGCCCCAAAGGTAGCTTGGTTGTGGGTAAAGTCACCGAAGTGGATGCCAAGGGTGCTCAAGTAGAGCTTGAAGAAGGTATTGTCGGATACATTCGGATTTCTGAGGTTGCTCAGGAACGAGTGAATGATGTCAGAGATTACCTAAAAGAAGGTGATGAAATTGAGGCTAAACTGATGGGGGTCGATCGCAAAACTCGTGTTCTAAGCCTTTCTATCAAAGCTCGGGATGAAGATGAGCAACAAACCAGTAATGATAGTCAGGATACTGGTGGTGGAACCCTGGGTGATTTGCTTAAAGAAAAGATGAGCGGTAATAATGACACTGCCGCAAATGAAGAAAATGATGGGGAATCATCAACCTAAACTGAGATAGCTTCAGTGAACAAAATCGTAAAAATCACTGCTGAGGTTGTAGGTGCGGCGGTGATTTTTCACTAGCCTAGAGCCGTGGTAAATGAGCTGTTTGTAGCAGATTTTTACCACGGTTTTTAGGATTAAGGCAACAGGAGTGCGCGGGATGCGGCTAATTGGTTTAATCATCATTGCTTTGGTTTTATTTATTGGTGTGACGTTTGCTTGTTTAAATGCTGAAATTGTCACGATTAACTACTATATTGGTTCTGCAAAATTACCGCTTTCATTATTATTGGTTATTGTGTTAACCCTGGGTGCCTTGTGTGGCTTAATGGTAGGGTTAAAATTATTTGTTGTTTCTAAGCGGGAAACCTACCGTTTACGGCATCGACTAAAAATTGCTGACAAAGAGATTGCAAACTTGAGAGTGATCCCGGTGCAGGATAGCCGCTGATGATACTTGATTTGTGGTTGTTAGTACTACCTGTTGCCGCGTTTAGTGGGTGGTATTTAGGAAAAAATCGTAATGACCTTAATGATTCTTCTACTGTTTGGCCCCAAGATTATTTAACAGGGCTGAATTATCTTTTGAACGAGCAACCGGATAAAGCGGTCGATATTTTCATCAAAATGCTAGAAGTTGACAGTGAAACCGTTGAAACACATCTTGCTTTAGGAAATCTGTTTCGTCGCCGCGGTGAAGTGGATCGGGCAATCCGTATCCATCAAAATTTAATTGCAAGACCCAACCTGGAAAAATCCCAACGGGTGCAAGCAATGCTCGCCCTGGGTCGCGACTACATGTTAGCAGGAGTGCTTGATAGAGCTGAACGATTGTTCTTGGAAGTCATTGATGCGGGAATTTATGCAGCGGATAGTTTGAAATATTTATTAGATATTTACGAACAAGAAAAAGATTGGGAAAAATGTATTTCTATTGCTCAAAAAATTGAAGTGACCCTTGGGGACTCCATGCGCTCTGTGATTGCCCATTACTATTGTGAATTAGCACTTGAAGATTATTCTGTGGTGAATGATGAGCAGCGTTTTCGTTATTTAAAGCGAGCTTTAAACGTCGATAAAAAATGCGTGAGAGCTGTTTTAATAGCGGGGAGTTGGGAAGCAGAAGAAGGTAACTATAAAGCGGCTATTCGTTCTTACAAAAAAGTAAAAGAACAAGATCCTGATTATTTATCGGAAGCCATACCGCCGCTTATTACCTGTTACCAAAAAATTGGCCAGGAAGCTCAGTTGATCCAATACTTGCGCTCTTGCTTGGATGAACATCCGAGAATTTCTATTGTTTTAGTACTGTCAGAGCGCTTAAAACACTGGCAAAGTGAGGCTGTAGCCGCTGATTTTGTGGCGGAGCAATTGCGAGTTCGGCCTTCAATTCGCGGATTAAAACAGTTAATTGAATTGCAAATTAGTCTGTCTGAAGGAAGCGCAAAAGAAAAGCTTTCATTACTCAAGCAATTGACAGAACAGCTTATCAAAGAAAAGCCGGTTTACCGTTGTGGGAATTGTGGTTTTTCTGGGAAAGTACTGCATTGGCAATGTCCCGGCTGTAAGCTATGGAATGTGGTAAAACCTATCCATGGGCTAGAAGGCGACTAGGTCATACTTATTGCGACAAGTATAAAGAACTATCAATTAACTGCCAAATGCTGTCGAATCCCTTTAAGTAGACTTTTTGTTTCTTACTCGCTTCAACATCAGGATCTTTCTCAAGATTACTCAGCACAATAATGCTGATATTACGGTCGGGCAAAAAAAGTAAACCGGAGTTAAATCCATCAATCCGTCCCTGATAACTATAGAGCATGCCAAATTGAGTGCTTTCCATACTCAACCCATATCCTTCGCTGTCGTTATCGGCATAAGGAGTTACCATAAGATCGTAAAGAGGCTTTGGAAGCACTTTACTCGTGGTGTGTAGGGCTGTATTCCATTTTTCTAAGTCACGCACGGTACTGATCAAATTGCCTGAGCCTTTTGTATTGCTTAAATCAATCAGCCAATGGAGAGAGCGAAATGTATTTTGTTTTTGAGTGGGATCATAGAAAATGGGTTCAACAAGTTTTGGATTGTTTTCTCGGATTACTTGATGATTTCCTTCCTCCGCAACAAAACTGTCTTGCATTTGCAGGGGGATCAAGAAATTTTCTTCAATATATTGCTTGTAAGTACGGCGTGTAATACTTTCTATAATTTCAGCAATCAAAAGGTAATTGGTGTTGGAGTATGCATAGCTGCTACCGGGAGTAAATAAGGGAGGGGCATTTTTTATGAGTTGAATCAGTTGATAAGGCTTGTGAGTTTCAGCGAAAAAGGGGATACCTTGGGTATTTTTTTTAGTAAAAGCATCTTGTTCAGTATAGTTAGAAAGCCCCGATGTGTGGGTTAATAACTGATGTAACGTAATTTCATTCGCCCACTCAGGCATTTTACCATGCCAGATTGAATGGGCGTTGGGGAGATAAACACTAATTGGGCGATCTAGGCTCGCTTGGATGCTTTCCTGGGCTTCAGAGTCATTTTCAGGGCTGTGGTTTTTGTTATTGAGTGCGTGGAGTAGTGCTGCCGCGGTAAATTGCTTGCTCAATGAACCTATCATAAATTGGTTGTAGAGGCGCAGGTTGGATTTTTGATCGGGTGTTATATAGCCATCTGCAAGTTCTGTGGTAAATGTTTCATCCTCGGCAAGTAAAATGGTGCTATTAATATCTGTTCCTTTAATGAGCTGCATAATTTTTTGTTGTAAGAGTAATAATTGAAAGTCTTTTGCAAGAAGAGGTTGACTAAAAAATAGTAAGCTTAAGCAGATGGTTAAAGCGTATCGTGGAATCATTGCATAGGCTCCGAAGGGATTTTACCTTATATAAAAATTGTAACAGAGAAGAAAAATTAATCCAGAAATCAGTTAAAGCATAAAAAATAAATTTTAACTGGACTTTATATTCTTTTGTGCTTTAATTTAAAATGTTTTTAAAGTTAATTTACACAGGGAGATGTTTTATGCAAAAAATGTTCAACACAATTTTTTTTAGTTTAATGGTTCTTGGAGTGATTCATTCTCCAATTGTCTTAGCTGAAGAGGTTACACAGCCAGCTGTGTCTCAGAGTGCTCAAGCAAAAGTGAATATTAATCAGGCAAATCTGGCACAGTTAGTTGCTGTCAAAGGATTGGGGGAAAAAAAGGCAAAGTCGATTATTGCTTATCGGGAAAAAAAGGGGGCTTTTACCGATTTGAGTGACTTAGTCAATGTCAGCGGGATCAGCGAGCGTCTTATGAAAAAAATCAGTGGAGATCTCACGGTAGGATAATCATTAGGGGTTTATACTCGCTGAATTTTCTGTAGAATGGGCTTTTGATATCGCGATTTCTGAGGCATATGAAATTATTGATTAGCAAAAGCCCCTTGTTTTGGGCTGCTGTTTTAAGTGGATCCTTAGCTATTTACTTATTGCCTATTGTTGGGCAATTAAATACGGATGGTATATTTTATCTGCGGGTAGCTCAACAATTCCTCGATACGCCGATGGAACTGCATTCTGTGAGTCAGCAGAGCTTGTACGGCTGGTCGTTTTTTTCCATATTGATTGCTCTTATTAGTTATATTGGACAGATATCGTTGGTAAATTCCGCGCAGATCCTCTGTGTGATTTTTCAAATTACTATGGCAATTGGATTTGTCTTAGTCATTAAGCAATTAGGTGGTTCGAACCGTGCGCAATGGTTGGGTTTAGTCTGTTTGTTAGCTTTGCCTCATTTAAATGATTATCGCTCCTATATTATTCGAGATTTTGGCTATTGGGCAGGGTATATTTTTGCACTTTGGGCATTACTCAGCTTTTTTCGCCAGCGTTCGTGGGGACTTGCTTTGTTATGGGGAATGGCAAGCTTACTGGGTACTCTGTTCCGTGTGGAAGGGATTTTATTTTGGCTCCTTTTGCCCTGGATCTATTGGTTTAAAGAAGAGACGTCATTAAGACAAAAGGCTTTTGGATTTTTGCAGTTAAATACAGTACTCATTTCATTGGGGATTATTGTTTCAATATTGCTCGCCGCGGATAAAAAAGTTGATTTGTCAATTTTTTCCCGATTGGATGAATTTAATATTTTTTTTCATAATGGTTTATCCATTGCAAAACAGCATTACCACAGCATCTTAGGGCAAATGCAATCTTTGCAAACCAATGAACTCGCTGTTAGAGCATTACCTAATGTCTTTGCTTTTGGTTTGATAGCTTATTTTTTCTATAAGATTTTTAGTGTGACAAGCCTTTTTTTCTCAGGGATTATGTTCTACGGCATGCTAAAGACACGCCCCAACTTTTCTCGATCAGACTGGTTTATCCTCTCAGGCAGCATTATTATCAACATGCTCGTGTTGAGTTTTTTCTTAGGATTATTTTTGTTTTTGTCAGGTCGCTACGTCATGGCCTTAAGTTTAACCTTACTTGTTTTTCTACCTTTTATTTTAGACAAGCTTTTGACTGTGTTTGATCAATATTGGGTAAAAGTGCTCTTTGCCTCTTTTATTTTATTTTCAATGGGAGATGCTTTAATTGCGACAGGCCCTTCTAAAGGGTATCTTAAAAAAGCCGGTCATTGGTTAGCAGAAGAGCTGCCTGATACCACCCCCCTGTATACGAATTCAGAACATCTTTTATTTTATGCAAAAGGTGCTGTGCCTGACTGGGAAAATTGGTTGATACATTCCGAGCCTAAACCTGTGACAGGCTATGTAGCACTGCGTTCAAGCCATAAACGTCAATTACCTGAAATTCAGTTAAATTTAGTGAATAATCAAGCACCTATAAAAGTATTTTCAAATAATTATGATGATAATGTGAGTGTTTGGTATGTTGAGTAAGCTATTACTTCTAAGTTATTATCAATGAAGATCATGTGAGTGGCGTTCAAGCAATTTTTCAGCGGTGGTAATTATTTTTTTTCGAGAAAAGAAAAGTTGCCATCGGTTGCCTCCGACTTGTTGCCACAGTATGGCTGAGCGTAAACCTGCGAGGAGCATCACACGAAGTTTTTGCATATTCTCAGGCAGACGTAAAAACTCAGATTCTGATTGTATATGAATTCTATAGTCCAATGTACTGACTGTATCGGCATAAGCTTTCGCAAGATCGGCAATGATGATGGGATCATCTTTTGGATAATATTCCAGTTTGGGTGCTATATGCTGGATTTTATGGCCAAGAGAATCTAAGGTTATTTTCTCCCGTTGTAATATTTTCTGTAGATGCATTAGAGCCACTAAATAACGGCTGAGTTCCTGCTCTTCAAATTCAAATTTAACATGATACAAACGGTGCAAGTTTTTCAAGCCGAGAGATAGCCCATTGAGATCACCATAAACATCGACTATGTCTGAAGGGTTTTGCTGAAAAATACTGTGAATGGCTGTGCTAAAGGCTTGTTCATCGATAATTTTATTAATGGAAAAGTCTTTCACCAAAGCAGCGCTTTGGAAAATGCCAGCAAGAGCTATGGTAATCTTGTCGAAATCTTTAGCCAAAATCAACTGTCCTCATATAGCTTGGTGAATCGTTGCGCCCCCCAAGCATTGTTCTTTGTCATAAAAAACAATGGATTGCCCTGGTGTAATTGCCCGTTGGGGTGAGTCAAATGTTATTTGAAAATCCTTCTCATTTCCAAGCTCGATGACACAAGCTTGATCCTCTTGTCGATAGCGGGTTTTGGCAGCGCACCTGAAGGGGTATTCTACCGAATGCGAAATCCAATAGGGTTCGCTACATACTAGCTTATCGGCAAATAGTCGAAGATGATTAACCCCTTGACCGACAATTAGTTGATTTTTTTTCAAATCTTTAGCGAGGGTGTACCAAGGCTCTTCCGTTGCATTTCGCAACCCGCCTAGGCCAATGCCTTTGCGTTGACCGATTGTATAGTACATTAATCCATCATGTTGACCGAGAACATTCCCAACTTCATCTACAATCTCTCCTGGTTGTGCGGGGAGATATTGATTGAGGAATGTTTTGAATTTTCGCTCGCCGATAAAACAAATGCCAGTACTGTCCTTTTTTTGGGAATTTAAAAATTCTGCTTTTTGGGCAAGTAGCCGTACTGCGGGCTTTTCAAGCTCTCCAATGGGAAAGAGACAGTGTTTAAGTTGCTTTTGCCCAAGAGTATAGAGAAAGTAGCTTTGATCTTTATTTTTGTCCACTCCCTTGAGTAGTGAAAATTTATCATTGGCATAGCCTCTACGGACATAGTGTCCCGTTGCAATAGCGTCAGCACCGAGATCCAGGGCATAGTTGAGAAAGGCATTAAATTTTATTTCTTTATTACATAGAATATCGGGGTTTGGAGTTCTGCCTGCTTTGTATTCGGATAGGAAGATTTCAAACACTTTTTCCCAATATTGTTCTGCAAAATTAACTGTGTGCAATGTAATTCCAAGTTTATCGCAAACATTTTGTGCATCGGCACTGTCTTCTGCCGCAGAGCAAAAGTCATCGTCGTCCTCCCAGTTTTTCATGAAAAGTCCTTCCACATGGTGGCCTTGCTGCTGGAGCAACAGAGCTGCCACAGAAGAGTCTACTCCTCCGGATAGTCCAACAATAATTTTTTTCTTCATGGGGTGTACTATTTCTTTATTTCAGTTCAGTGGGGACAATTCTTGACCTTATAGAAGCCATTGTCAAGGATATAGAGGTCAGGGTATCATGACCCCTTTGCATTCATAACAGCAAGGAGTTCAGTATGGTTCCCAATAATCTTCCCGATAATGGCGAAAAAATAACAGTCCATGAAGACGGTTCCCTAAATGTCCCAGAAAATCCCATCATCCCTTATATCGAAGGCGATGGTATTGGCGTGGATGTGACCCCAGTCATGCTTAAAGTTGTCAATGAAGCCGTGGAAAAAGCTTATTCTGGTAAGCGCAAGATTGCTTGGATGGAAATTTATGCTGGTGAAAAATCTACCGCTCATTATGGTGCCGATGTGTGGCTTTCTGATGAAACCATGGATGCCATAAAAACCTATCGAGTAGCGATTAAAGGGCCGCTTACAACGCCCGTGGGAGGGGGGATTCGCTCTCTAAACGTCACCTTGCGCCAACAACTCGATCTCTATATTTGTTTGCGCCCTGTGCGTTATTACACTGGGACTCCAAGTCCTGTGCGAGAGCCATGGAAAACAGATATGGTCATTTTTCGAGAAAATTCTGAAGATATTTATGCGGGTATTGAGTGGCAGGCTGGTACAGCAGAAGCCAAACGTGTGATTGATTTTTTACAGAATGAAATGGATGTGCAGAAAATCCGCTTCCCAATGGATTGTGGTATCGGTGTTAAGCCAGTTTCTAAGGCTGGGACGTCCCGGTTGGTAGCATCTGCAATTCAATATGCCGTCGATAATGATCGTGATTCTGTGACCTTGGTTCATAAAGGTAACATTATGAAGTTTACCGAAGGCGCGTTTAAAGATTGGGGATATGAAGTTGCGCGGGAAAAATTTGCAGCGGAGCCATTGGATGGTGGCCCTTGGCATCAGATGACAAACCCAAAGACAGGTAAAAAAATAATCATTAAAGATGTCATTGCCGATGCATTTTTGCAACAAATTTTGTTACGACCAGAAGAATATAGTGTTGTTGCTACACTTAATTTAAATGGTGATTATATTTCAGACGCATTGGCCGCTCAGGTCGGTGGTATTGGGATTGCGCCAGGAGCGAATATTGGCGATGGTGTGGCATTATTTGAAGCAACTCACGGCACAGCACCTAAATATGCTGGAAAAAATAAAGTCAATCCGGGTTCCTTAATTCTTTCCGCAGAAATGATGTTACGCCATTTAGGTTGGCTAGAGGCCGCAGATTTAATTATTCAAGGAATGGAAAAAGCGATTGCTGCTAAAACAGTGACCTATGATTTTGAACGTTTGATGGAAAATGCAACATTACTTTCTTGTTCGGAGTTTGGTGATGCAATAATAAAAAATATGTAGTGGTGGGGGAGGATGTTTTTTTAATCTCTCATCTTATATTTATTATTTTGACCAGAAGCCGCGGTCATTTTTTACTGCGGTTTTTGGGTTTTTGCTTGCAATCGTTCTGGGTAAATGATGGATTGTAAATAAAAAAGACAAGATCCTTAATCCTCACATAATAATCTTCAAAGATCTATAGTGAAAAACCCATTTTATCAGAAAAACGACTATGATTTTAGATAGGGGATACGATTTTATGGATAAAAATTGTTACAAAGCCCTTTTTGTTCGAGTCACTTAATCTGCTGGTAATGTTTATCTAGGAGAATAGAAATAGAGCGCAGGGTTTTTGCGAGTAAAGATTCTGGTTAAAGTGGCGATAACAAGGAATATGTCGCTGTTGCAGAGCTAGGAAGCTTACCGCGGACAACTGAAGCGTCATTGTTTTTTTTTTGATGTTGCTTGTCCAAGTGGGCGAAAAGGATTGAGTTATTTATAGCTAACGGATAAAAAACAAACATCTTGCGTAAGGGACGAACACAGTGAAGGCATGTATTTGTCGCAGCATAAAGAGTCATAAGGTTGGAGGTTGTAATGTTAAGTAAAGAGCTTGAATACACACTAAATATGGCGTTCAGGCAAGCTAGGGAGAAATTTCATGAATTTATGACTGTTGAACACCTACTACTTTCTCTCCTAGATAATGCGTCAGCTGCTACTGTACTGAGAGCTTGCGGAGCAGATGTTGAGCAAATGCGTCAAGAATTAACGAATTATGTTAACGATAATACCGATACGATACCGATCCATGTGGAAGATCAAGAAACTCAACCTACCTTAGGGTTTCAGCGAGTGTTGCAGCGAGCAGTCTTTCATGTGCAGTCAGCAGGAAAATCTGAAGTTCAAGGTTCTCATGTGTTAGCTGCTATTTTCAGCGAGCAAGATAGCCATGCAGTTTATGTATTACAGCAAGAAAATGTTAATCGTTTAGATGTAGTTAACTATGTTTCTCATGGTATTTCTCGGGTGCAACCTGATCCTGAAGAAGAACCCATGGGTGATCCCGAAATGGAAGAAGAGGGTGAGGGTGGAGCAGGTCTTGGTTCAGCTAGTGCTCTAGAGCTTTATACAACAAACTTGAATTTAAAAGCTTTGAGTGGTCATCTGGATCCACTCATTGGTCGTGAAGATGAAGTTGAACGGACTATGCAAGTACTATGTCGGCGTAGAAAAAATAACCCACTATTGGTTGGCGAAGCAGGGGTTGGGAAGACGGCTATTGCAGAGGGATTAGCAAAATTAATCGTGGATGAAAATACCCCAGAAATTTTGTCTAGTAGTGTTATCTATTCTCTGGATTTAGGTAATCTTTTAGCCGGTACGAAATATCGTGGTGATTTTGAAAAACGTTTGAAAACACTTTTAAATGAATTACGTCAACAACCTAATGCCGTACTATTTATTGATGAAATCCATACTATTATCGGTGCCGGTGCAGCATCTGGTGGGGTCATGGATGCCTCAAATTTGATAAAACCACTGTTGGCCAATGGCGATTTAAAATGTGTGGGTTCAACCACATTTCAAGAATATCGAACAATTTTTGAAAAAGATAGAGCGTTAGCCAGGCGTTTCCAAAAAATTGACATTGTAGAACCTACAGAAAATGAAACTATTCAAATTTTGAAAGGGCTGCGTAAGCGATTTGAAGAACACCACAAATTAAAATATTCTATTAAAGCATTGAAGCTTGCAACAGAATTATCATCTCGTTATATCACGGATCGTTTTTTACCTGATAAAGCGATTGATGTTGTGGATGAAGCGGGTGCATATCAAAACTTGCAGCCTGCTAATAAACGTAAAAAAACAATTGGCCCTCAAGAAATTGAGCAGGTAGTTGCTAAAATGGCTAGGATCCCACCGAAAACAATTTCCCGTGATGACAAAGAAGTGTTGCGTAACTTGGTTCGAGATCTCAAAATGATGGTCTTTGGACAAGATCAAGCTATTAATGCACTAGGTTCAGCAATTAAACTTGCTAGAGCCGGTTTGCGAGAAATACAAAAACCTGTGGGATGTTTCTTATTTGCAGGCCCTACAGGGGTCGGTAAAACAGAGGTCACAAAACAATTAGCCAAAGTGCTGGGGGTGGAATTGGTTCGTTTTGATATGTCAGAATATATGGAAAAACATGCAGTTTCTCGTTTAATTGGTGCACCTCCAGGTTACGTAGGTTACGATCAAGGTGGATTATTGACCGAGGCTATTACGCAAAAGCCATACAGTGTTTTGTTGCTGGATGAAATTGAAAAAGCCCATTCGGATATTTATAATCTTATGCTGCAAGTGATGGATCACGGTACGCTCACGGATAACAATGGTCGTGAGGCTGATTTTAGGCATACGATTATTGTAATGACAACAAATGCTGGTGCTGAATTATTAGAACGCCGTTCTATTGGTTTTACAGAACAAGATCACAGTGAAGATTCTCTTGAGTCTGTGAATCGAATTTTTAGCCCAGAATTTCGTAATCGCTTAGACAGTGTTATTCAATTCAAGCATTTGAGCATAGAAACAATTTTCAATGTGGTGAATAAATTCATTATGGAATTAGAAGTGCAGCTTGAACAACATGATGTCAGCTTAGAAGTTTCTGATGAAGCCCATCAATGGATTGCAAAAAATGGTTACGATAAAGCCATGGGTGCACGTCCTATGGCACGCTTGATACAAGATAAAATTAAGAAACCCCTTGCCGAGGAATTATTATTTGGGCAGCTGACCGAGGGCGGAGCTGTTGAGCTGGTTGTAAAAAATGATGCCATTGAGCTTGATATTAAAGAAGCGTGCCACTAAGCACTATTCTTCTTTAGGCTTGGGCTTCTTGCCATCTTTACTGCGGAATGTGATTCGTCCCTTACTTAGATCGTAAGGCGTCATTTCCACTGTGACGCGATCGCTGGTCAAAATCCTAATGTAATTTTTACGCATTTTCCCAGAAATATGTGCAGTTACTATGTGACCATTATCCAATTCTACGCGAAACATCGTGTTGGGCAAGGTTTCAATAACTGTTCCTTCCATTTCGAGCTGATCTTCTTTAGCCATCTAGCATTTCTCTCTGAGCATTAAGCGGGCATACAATGATGCCTGATTGTGAGCAAATTGCAATCTTTTTTTTAGTATATGCCGAGTAAGTGAATTGGCTATTGATTTTCAAGCCTAAAAGACAAATAATTAGGGTTATCTCTAGTATATGGGGCCTCATGGATGACGCGCTTTTATTTGACTGTTTTTCTCGTAATTTTTCCCCTGATGTCTACAGGGACAACAATAACCCAAAATTTGTGTCATCAAGAAGGTTACCATTGTATTGTCGCGGGGGCTGGGGATACTTGGGATAGCTTTTGGCCGCAAAAAGTCCAAAAGCTGGCTGTACAGCGAGTGAATCGAATGAATATACCTCTTTTACCTGGAACAACGATTGCGGTACCTAATGATTTAAAAGACATTAATGCTCTAAGTTTTTCTCCATTACCTTTACGAATTTCGCGTCAAGCTAGACGCACGGTTTGGATTTACTTAACGCTTCAGGCATGGGGTGCCTATGATTATGATGGACGTTTGTTAAGCTGGGGAGCAGTGTCTTCTGGAAGTAAATTTTGTTCAGATATTGGAGAAAACTGCCAGTCTGATACCGGTGATTATAATGTGCGTTTACTTTTTGGGCCAAATTGCATTTCTGCTCGTCATCCTAAGGGAGAGTGTGGCGGAGAAGGGCAAGGCTCTTGTATTTATTACTCGACGTCCGTTGTAAGGGAATCACGGCCCATCCATGGAACCGATCATGCATTACTCGCAGCCCATGATTTACCTGGTTTTCCCAGTACCACAGGATGTTTTCATTTACTTCCAGAAGATTTTGACTGGTTATATCATAATTTTATGTATATTCCATGGAATTCAACGGATATTGGTACATCGATTAAGATTAGAAATTAAGAAATCATCTATTTTTAGGTTTTGGACTAAATAGCTTTAAAAGGCTTTGCTGAGGAGGAGTTAGTGGAAGCCGAGATTGACTACAATATTGATTAACATCAATGCCCTGATTTAAGGTAACCATGATTTTCTGTGGCAGTAGACAGTCAATAAAAAGCCCCGAAAAGGTAAACGTTACGTGGCACAGGTTATCAACCATCCCCAAAATCTTATTCGGCCCATAGGGTGTATAGGCGATGGTTTGAGGTTTACAGCTAGCTAAGGCTAAGATAAAATTATCCATCGTATTATGAGGTATCGCTTTATCTGAAACATTTGGCGCTGGGGGAGGGGCTATCATAGGTGCTTTGTCAGGCTGGTAACTTTTTCGAAAAGGAGGTGTGGATGCCGCAGTTGCGTTCAAATCAGTTATCAACAAAAGCAGTGACACTGTAAAAAGGAAAAATTTCATTTTCTTTCCCATTGTCCTGAAGCTTTCTGAGTATATTGGCCGGAGCTTGTGTGGTTAACAATTTTTTGCCCCGCTAAATTCTCAACTTCTGTTACGCTAATTCCGTTATTTTTGGCAATACTTTGATAGTAAGCTTTACGTTTACTGTTAGTATCCGCAACGATTTTTTTTGCTTCCGCGGGCGCTGTTGAGGTGACAATTCCAATATAGCCATTGGTCTTTTCGCCTATATAGCCTTGCTGCTTTGCTTGGTTTAAGGTCAAGCCAAATGCGGGTGTGCAAATTAAAGGCACTAGCGCAACAAGAAAGAAGATTAACTTAAATATTAGTCGCATCATTTCACCCTATTTGAAACAAGTCTGGATTTTCACGAATAATTGAATCTAACTCTTTGCTCACTTTTACTTTTACTTCGTGTTCTACTTTAATATTGAGATCAACCACAATAGGGTCTTTGGGTGCTTGTATTTTAACCATACACCCCGTAAGTAAAGCGGATAAAAGCAAAGTGACAGATAGGTACTTAACCATGCAGATCCAATTTTAGACAATCATAATGTAGATTATAGTCAAAGATCAGCAAGTTAGAGGTACTTTTTTAATATGTTTACACATAAGTAGGGCAAAATAAAGACAGTTCTGCAAATTTTGCCTGGACTTTTCTCGGGAATTCGTGTAAATTATCTTCTTCCCAAATTAAAAGGCGACTATTTTGGCAGGATTTCAGGCAGAAGCTACGCAATCTCCAACTAATTTGAATGACTTTAAACTTTTTACTTCTATACTCGTTTGTTCTACGGCTTGCCTATTTTTTATGTATGAATTTATCTTACAGGTCTCGCCGAATGTGATGACACAAGATTTGATGCGTGATCTTAAAGTGGATGCGGCCGGAATTGGGTTTATCTCCGGGGCTTATTATATTGCATACACTGCAATGCAAATACCTGCTGGACTTTTGTATGATCGTTTTGGGCCCAGAGCGCTATTAAGTGTCGCTGCAATACTCTGCTCAGGAGGCGCTTTTGCTTTTGGTTTGACAGATAGTGTGTTCGCAGCATCTGCTGGGCGTTTTAGCATGGGAGGCGGTTCAGCTTTTGCATTTATTGGCTGCTTAGTGTTGGTGTCGAGATGGTTTCCTTCAAGGCACTTCGCTTTTCTTGCCGGTCTCGTGCAGCTAATGAGTTCCGCAGGCGCGTTGATTGGTGAAGCACCTTTAGCGGTTGCCGTGGAAGCTTATGGTTGGCGTGAAGTTATGACCATACTTGCCTTTGTAGGTGCAGGTGTTACATTAGTCCTCTGGTTAATCGTGAGAGATGCTCCAAGAAAAGTAAAGGTTACCCATCCTCATCATACTAGCCGAGGTGAATTAAAACGCTTAGCTTTAGTGTGTAAAAGGCCTCAGACATGGTTTGTTGCTCTTTATGCTTTCACATCTTGGGCACCAATTTTAATTTTTGCAGCTCTTTGGGGGGTTCCTTTTATTCAAACAAAATACAATGTTTCCGCAGCGAATGCGGCGACTGCGGTATCTATGGTTTGGATTAGCATCGGTTTTGGTAGTCCACTGATTGGTTGGTTTTCTGATAAAATTGGTCGCCGAGTGCTGCCTTTGATGGTTTGTTCTACTACCGGGCTTATTGCCGTTTCTGCGGTATTATATATACCCAATTTACCTTATGCTTTTGTTTTTCCTCTATTGTTGTTATTTGGTTTTTCAGCATCCGCTCAGTCATTGACATTTGCTGTGGTTAAAGATAATAACTGTCCCTCCATGGTAGGTACTGCGATTGGTATCAATAACACTATGGTGGTTGTTGGTGGAATTCTTTTTCAGCCATTAGTCGGGCTTTTATTACGCTATGGTTGGAATGGTGAAATTCAAAATAATATTCCTATTTATCAAGTGAGTGATTATCAATCGGCACTTTCGATTCTACCAATTTGTTTTGCTGTGGGGATCGTTCTGAGTGTCTTTTTTGTAAAAGAAACTTATTGCCGTCCTACCCATCACTGAAGTAAGGAATAAAACATGTCTGCTGGGATGCGTTTTCGCCAACTTGTTGCTCAAGAATCACCTTTACAAATCATTGGAGCTATTAATGCATATTGT
This sequence comes from Gammaproteobacteria bacterium, assembly GCA_021773305.1. GTDB lineage: Bacteria > Pseudomonadota > Gammaproteobacteria > UBA1113 > UBA1113 > JAJFKH01. The sequence goes on from JAJFKH010000057.1 coordinate 43,107, forward strand.
GCAAAATTGGCAGAGTTTAGCGGAGTCAAAGCAATTTACTTGTCGGGCAGTGGCGTTGCGACAGCTTCGTACGGATTACCTGACTTAGGTATTACTCAATTAAAAGATGTTCTTGAAGATGTCAGTCGAATAACCGCAGCAACAGAGTTACCTCTTCTTGTTGATATTGATACAGGATTTGGACAAGGGTTTATTATTGCTCGCACTGTAAAGGAAATGATCCGTGCTGGAGCGGCTGCTGTGCATATTGAAGATCAAATCGAAGCAAAACGCTGTGGTCATCGTCCTCAAAAATCCATTGTTTCTTGTGAAGAAATGGTTGATAGGATTAAAGCGGCTGTGGATGCGAGAACAGATCCCAATTTTGTTATCATGGCCCGCACAGATGCTTTTGCGAATGAAGGATTAAATGCAGCAATCGACCGAGCTAGCGCCTATATTGAGGCCGGTGCTGATATGATTTTCCCTGAAGCGATTAATGAACTGGATCATTACAAAGCTTTTAAGGCTGGAGTACAGGTTCCTATACTGGCGAATATGACAGAGTTTGGTAAAACGCCTTTGTTTCACAAAGATCAACTGGCCTCTGCTGGTGTGGAAATGATTTTATATTGTCTTACGGCTTTTAGAATGATGAGCAAAGCAGCGCTTGATGCTTATCGAACAATTTTATCCGAAGGATGTCAAGAGTCATTAATTGATAAAATGCAAACCCGGGATGAACTCTATGAGTGTTTAAATTATCATGAATATGAGGCCACCTTAAATAAGTTATTTACAAAGGGAGAATAGTTATTATGGCAGATAAAAAAACTGGGGGCTTAGCTGGAATAGTAGCGGGTACCACAGAAATTTGCACCGTAGGTTCTGAGGGGAATAGCCTGCATTATCGTGGATTTTCTGTTGAAGATTTAGCTGAACATAGCTGCTTTGAAGAAGTTGCTCATTTGCTGATCCATGGTCATTTACCTACTGTTGTAGAGCTAGCGCAATATAAAGCTAAGTTATCTAGTATGCGGAGCTTGCCCAATCCGCTAAAAATTATTTTACAACAAATTCCAGCAATAGCGCATCCTATGGATGTTCTTCGCACAGGTTGTTCAGCCTTAGGCACTATTGAACCGGAAGAAAGTTTTAAACAGCAAAAAGATATTGCTGATCGATTGCTTGCAAGTTTTCCCTCAATGTTGCTTTACTGGTATCATTATCATAAGCAAGGCAAAGAAATTAACTTGCAAACCGAAGAAGATTCTATTGCAGGGCATTTTTTACATTTGCTTCATGGTCATTCAGCCGATGTTATGTTGCAAAGAGCTTTGGATGTATCCCTTATTTTGTATGCGGAACATGAATTTAATGCTTCAACTTTTGCTGCAAGAGTGACGACTGCTACTTTAGCTGATTTTTACAGTGCAGTAACTTCTGCGATTGGCACATTAAGAGGATCGCTTCATGGAGGTGCCAATGAAGAAGCCATGAAACTTCTTGAGCGATTTGATAGTGTTGATGCTGCGGACAAAGGGATTCGCCAGATGCTAGCCAATAAAGAATTGATTATGGGGTTTGGCCATCGAGTGTATCGTGTTCGTGATCCGCGTTCAGATGTTATTAAAGAATGGTCAAAAAAATTGGCTGCTCATACAGGTAATACTTTATTATTTCCTGTTTCTGAACAAGTGGATAATATTATGGCTGAGGAAAAAGGATTATTTCCTAACGCTGATTTTTATAGTGCAAGTGCTTACCGCTTTTGTGATATCCCAACAGAAATGTTTACTCCGATTTTTGTTATGTCACGGATCACTGGGTGGTCAGCCCATATTTTTGAGCAGCGTGCCAATAACAAATTAATCCGTCCTGGTGCCGAATATATTGGCCCTGAACCACAAACTTTTGTTGCCTTAGAGCAACGTTAATGGAATAAAAATGACAGCTGAAAATAATCAAAAGCAATCCTTTGATAAAGAATTAATCGATATTATAGATTTTGTGTATGACTACGAAATCACGAGTGAAGAAGCAATAAAAACAGCTTTTTATTGCCTTATTGATTCTGTGGGTTGTGGTATTTTAGCATTGCAATATACGGAATGTACAAAACTCTTAGGCCCTCTTGTGCCAGGTTCTAATATCGAAAAGGGGACTCGTGTATTTGGTACAGATTTCGAACTCGATCCGGTGCAGGGTGCTTTTAATATAGGTGCGCTGATCCGTTGGTTAGACTTCAACGATACTTGGTTAGCTGCTGAATGGGGGCATCCTTCAGATAATTTAGGTGCAATTTTGGCCGTGACGGATTATCTTAACCGAACCAGTGATGCAAATTTTACTGTCAATGATGTTTTAATATCGATGATTAAGGCCCATGAAATTCAAGGTGTTTTAGCATTGGATAATAGCTTTAATCGAGTAGGGCTTGATCATGTGGTATTAGTTAAAGTTGCCTCAACAGCTGTGGCGGCTAAATTATTTGGAGCGAGCAAAGAGCAAGCGTTAAATGCATTATCACTTGCTTGGGTCGATGGTCAGTCTCTTCGAACTTACCGCCATGCGCCTAATACCGGTTCACGAAAATCTTGGGCAGCAGGGGATGCAACGAGCCGAGGAGTGCGCTTAGCATTAATGGCTATGCAGGGTGAAATGGGTTATCCCAGTGTGCTATCAGCACCAACCTGGGGATTTTATGATGTACTCTTTAAGGGGCAATCGTTTTCTTTCCAACGTCCGTATGGAAATTATGTCATGGAAAATATTTTATTTAAGATTTCATTTCCTGCTGAATTTCATGCGCAGACAGCTGCTGAATGTGGCGTACAATTGCATTCTCAAGTCAAAAATCGGATGGATGAAATCGAACGCATTGAAATGCAAACTCAAGAAGCGGCTATTCGAATTATTAACAAAGGTGGGCCGCTGCATAATCCAGCAGATCGAGATCATAGTTTACAATATATTACCGCTGTTGCGCTTATCTATGGTGAGTTAACGGCTGATCATTATGAAAAGAAAATTGCTGATAATCCCTTAATTGATGTTTTACGGGGAAAAATGCAAGTGATTGAGAATAAGGCTTTCAGTAATGATTATCTTGATCCTGAAAAACGATCCATTGCAAACGCAGTGAAGATCCACTTCAAGGATGGTACTTCCACGGACGAGATTTGCATACATTATCCTGTGGGTCACCGCCGTCGTCGAGGAGAGGGGATCCCGTTATTACTAGAAAAATTCAAACATAATGTATCTACTCATTACGCGAAAGATAGAGCTGATAAAATAGTTAACGCTTGTATGGAGCAAGATACTTTTAAGGCAATGCCTGTGTCAGAATTTATGGAATTATTCCTTTAAGAGTATTCGGATATGGGTTTTTAGCTTCAGCTAGCTTGAAGCAGCCTGCTAGGGCTTGTTGAATCATTTTACGTTGGTCTCTATTAAGACGTTGCCGCCTGGTTTGGTTTGAAGGGGTTTTAGGTATTTTTATGAGTTGCATAAATATTCTCCGTTATGCATATTGATTCGGCAGAGGTTGGGACAATTACCGAGCTGCCATGGGACAACGTTCAGTATAGGATAATTTTTGAAAAAAGCAGGAAGTTTTTCAAATAATTTTTGTTTATAAAATAAACAAAAATAAATAAAAAAGATTTCCCATAGAGGGAAATTTTAGCTATAATTCTCCTCCTAGTTGTTGGCTAGTCGTTTTTTAGTCATAACGCTAGACATTAAAGAATAACGCGCCCGTAGCTCAGCTGGATAGAGTACCTGGCTACGAACCAGGCGGTCGGGAGTTCGAATCTCTCCGGGCGCGCCATTTTTTCTTCGCTATATCAGTCACTTACAAGCACTTCCCTGTAAGACTTTTAATCCCACAGAAGTCTGCACGGGAGATCCACGGGACACAGATCCCATTTCACTCTTTTTCCTTATCACAGTCAATGAATGACTTGCCTCAAGACTCACCTTATTAACCGCATCAATTAAATTACTTAACTCAGCAGCTGAGTAATGGGTTGTGATCCTCGAAGAGCTGTGACCCAGTAAGTCTTGGCGATCTTCAAATGACACACCTGCGGCTCTCAAGCGTCGTCCAAAAGTATGTTTCAAATCATGGACTCTAACTTGAGCTAAGCCAGCTTGTTTTCTCACTCGCTTCCAGGCTGTGTTATTAATCTTTTGGATCGGTTTACCTTTATAGGTAAAAACGTACTGTGGATGTTGGCCACGACAATCTTCAACAACTTGACTCGCCGTATTGTTAAGCACAACCAAGCGATCTCGACGGTTCTTAACAAACTTGCCTGGTATAATAAAAATACTTGCACCTAGATCCGGCACTTCGTATTCCCAATCCCATTGCAACATACACACTTCTTTTTCCCTACAGCCTGTATTGGCTTTGAATTTAACCATATTAGCCAAATGCTCAGGTAAATTAGAAAGCAACAAGTTAAGCTCAGCGCATGACAGTGGATAGGGTTTCCTAGCATCTGATAAAGGCAGCATTTTGAGTTTAGGAGCTTGATGTAACCAAGTTAATCCCGTTTCATCTTGCCACTCTGAAGCTGCTAAGTTTAAAATCCGACGTACCACACCTAATGCAAGATTTATGGTTTTGTTCTTAACACCTTGCATATTTCGAGCTTGGATAAAAGCCTGTAAAGTATCATTGCAGATCTGAACGAGTTGAAAATAACCTATAAAACTGTGCAGCTGTTTAAGATGCATTGCATCATCAACGATGCTGGCTTTATGTTGATTTTCAATTAAATATTTCGTTGCCGCTTCTGCAAATGTATGCGAGGCCCTGATCCCAAAAACTCTAGCTTGGCGAATTTGTTCAATTCTTCGAGCTAAGTAGCTCTCGGCTTCTTCGAGATCACAAGTTCCAGTGCTTTCGCAAAGTCTTGTTCCCTGTACCTTCTTATCGATTTGCCATTGGCCATAACGTTTGTAGAGGCCCGGCGTTCGTTTGCGTCCCATATTTCATTACTCCTCATGTTGGGGGGACGCCCGCAACTGTCCTTATGTTGCTCTGCCCAGGCGTCTAAGTCAAATCTATCGAAGGCAATTCCTGTGGATCCGATAGGGATTTCAGTAATGTGGGGGCGTACTTCTCGATTGAACAATTTTCGCTCCATTCCTAAATAGGCTGGGGCGTTCTTGGCTCTGATGAGGCGTGGTTGCATAGGGCACCTGTGTTATCAATTTGCAAGACAAGAATATAACACAAGTTGTGCAAAGTGCACAATGTGACGTTTCGAATTAACTTTTTATGCTTTCAGTTGAATGATTTAAGTTCCAAAGTCCTCGTTTGGCGGCGAGTCCATAAGCACCATGTTCACGCGCGATAGTGTAGTCATCAATGGATAAGCCTCCTAGAGCGTAAACTGGAAAATTGGCTTGAGCGGTAATTTCTGCAAATTTTTCCCAGCCAATAGGGATCCCTTTTGGGCTACTCGGTGTTGCAAAAACGGGACACAAAACAGCAAAGCTAGGATTAATTAAATTAGCATGCTGAATTTGTTCTAAGTTATGGCAAGCTATAGAGACGATATATTTTTCAGGAAGTGGTCGAGAGTCTTGGTTAGCAATTGCGGCACTGGGAAAATGTATCCCATCGGCTTCTATTTGTTGTAGTAATTCTACAGCTCCATTTAAAATAACTTTGCCATTATATTTATGGACTAAGGTTGTAACGTCTTTTGCAAGTTCGATATAGGTTGCATCATCGAGGTTCTTTGAACGAAATTGTACAAGTTTGATCCCATTTTTGAGTGATGCTTCTAATGCCGAAAGATAATTGTTTTTGTTACCGTCAAAGTCTAGGGTGATAAGGTAGAGTGGTTTGTACGAGCTGGCCATGAGTTTTCCTAATTCCTTGAGATCCTTCTTTAACTAGAGATGGTAATGCAATTAATGCAACGATACAAGAACACACAATAAATAAGCCGGAAAAGAGAATGGGGGAATTGGACTGTTGAATAAATGACATAATTAATGGTGATAATCCTCCAAAGTATGAAGCTGAAAAATTAAAGCATAGTGCGATGGCAGTGAATCTAACCGTTGAGGGAAACTGTTTTGCATAGAGTAAGCAGAAGGGTCCTACTAACATTGCTGTTAGTATTGAAAAGTAAGTTTGAGCCACGGCATAGTATAAGTAGTTATGAACAAAAAACATAGCATAGACGGGTATAGCCCCAATGAGTGTTCCAAAGAGGCTAAATTGAATTAATCGAGTAGAATCAGATTTTTCGTAAAATTTGGCAAATACTGGTATTAAAATGGCAGTTAGAAGGGCATTGATGAAAATGATGCCGTATAGATAAAATCCACTAAAAATCGCTTTTTGTACCGTTATTGAAACAACGTAATAGTAGGTTATATAGGGAACAACCACGGCGAGTTGAAAAACACCAATGCCACACAGGATTTTTTTAATATGAACTTTAGTGTTTAAAAAATTATTTTTCGTCCTTGGTACATCTGTTTGTTGAAAAGGTTCTAGAGAGCTTGCAAGATGTTTTCGAAGTTGATAAGCCACAATGCCAAGTGCAAAACTTGCTATAAATGCAAGACGCCAGCTAATGATATTCTGTGATTCTGGAAGTAGCATCAACAACAGGTATATGAGAACAGCTAAAGCAATACCTAGGTAAACACCAATGATCCCAATACTTGAATAAAGCCCTTTACTGGAATTTGGTGCAATCTCATGGAGGTAAGTTAATGTAGCAGCATGTTCACCACTGGCAGAAAATCCTTGCATGAGTCTTAAAAGTAAAAGAAGTGATATGGAATAGATACCTAAGGTTTGGTAACCGGGCAGCAACCCAATAGTAACAGTGGATATTGTCATAAGTGATACGGAATAAAGCAACACGCCTTTTCTCCCCCGTTTATGTGCGAAATAACTCCAAAATAAAGCGCCGAGAGGTCTAACGAAGAAGGCTGAGGAGAATACAAGGATAGTTTTTGTCAAGGAACCGAGATCATCTTGTGGGAAAAAGTTTCTAGACAAAGTTGGCATTAGTAAACCAAATAAAGCAAAATCATACCATTCTAAGCTTGCCCCAATCAGACAGCTTAGAGCAATTAATTTATGCTTTTTCATGATGCTGGGATAGTAGAAAACTGACTAATTTAGCTTTTTTATTAAATCCAAGCTTCTTTTTGATATTTTCCAGGTGTTTCTCAACGGTCCTGTGAGATATACTCAATATCCCTGCGGACTCTTTTGCTGAAAATCCTTCCCCCAACAAATCAGCAATTTCATTTTCACGCTGTGACAGAGAAAAGTCTTTAGCTTCAGTAATAAGGTTAGAAGAAAAGGAGCTTGATTCGGTAAATTCAGAAATCCAAGGGTGAATTAAGCGGTTTTTGTCTGCATCATCTATAAAGGGTTTGGCGCGTTTATGGAAGTATTTTGCAAATTTCTCTAGATAGTCTGTGTGATTCAAATAGTCATTGAAGGCATTGGAATGATTGACGGGTGTGTAAAATGCGAAATACTCAGTATAGATCTGATAATATTTAATCAAAAACATACAATTTGCGTGATTGAAATATTCTTTTTGATCGTTTAATTGGTTCGAAATTCGTTGCTTCATTTGAGACGGAAATGCTTCAATGGCAACATCGTAGAAAACAAAGTTTTGACTGTTGAATAGGTTGGCTGTGTAAACCCTATCAATATGTTTTTTTAGGAAGAAAGAGTGCTCAAGGGCGTAAGCATCGGTCCAAAGCTCTGCTCGGGACCCATCAAGATAAATGCGCGAGAAAGAAAATGCATTGAGATTAAGCCGGCGAAAGAGTCCTCGGCAGATTTGCTGCATTTCCTGGCTATGTGCAAAAGCAGGATTACGTTGCGTTGTTGCTGTTAATTCCATTAACTTGATTTCTTTATTGTGGGTTAATGCTTGGTTGAGTCTTTAGTATTGTTGCTGTTTGGGATTTTTTCAAATCAACAGCCATGGTTTTATCTTTAATGCTATAAAGTATTCGATTTTTAATGTGTCTTTGATTATGCGCTATAATTGCTATGTTGGGGTTAAGTGATAGTGGAGGGAAAATGGATTGGATTTCAATAGTCGCATTATTCGTTTCGATATGCACTTTTTTTTACGTAGTCAATAAATTTCATTTTGAGTGGAGGCCGTGGGTTGGTATTTATAAAAATCATATTGAGCCTCTGAATGATGTAAGCCTGATAATTCGGTTTGAAATATCTAATTACGGAAAGCTGCCCGCTAAAAAAGTGTCCAATACTATAAAGCTGGATGGCAAGAGCTTCAATCCTGATGCAACTCAAACTATTATTTTTCCAGGACAACGTGTTGTCTTGAAAGATACAGTTTTGGGGAAGAGGAATGAAAATTTTGACATTGAAGTTTTAATAAAATATTATCGTAATTTTTTTCAAAGCCACATTACTTATCAGAAGTTTACGTATCTTAAGGAAGAAAATAGTTTTGTGTCTAAAGATGGCGACTGCAAAACAGTTTTGGGTAAAGCGTAGGGAGGCTGAATGTAATGAGCAAATTAGTAGTATACAAAAGAATGTTGAGGCCAAATAATGGCAACTATGATTTTTCTGCGGAATTTATCAATGATGAAGAATATTGTAAACAAAATATAAAAATGAATAATATTATTGCCTATAAACATCTTGAAAAAGATTTGCTTGATTTGTTTTATTATATTGCACCGGAAGAAGGAAATCATAATACTTACTCTCTTCGGCTTTATGAACTATTTTTGCGGGCATGCACTGAGTTTGAAAATAATTGCAAAGGAATATTAAAAGATAATGATTATGAAAAAAAAGGCAATGATTGGAATTTAACTGATTATAAAAAACTTGAAAAACCACATTTTTTAAGTCAATATAAAGTGGATCTTGTAGGCTATGGAACAATCTTTCCTTTTATCAATTGGTGTAAAAAAACAAATGGCGAGTTTTGGTATAATAAATACAATCATGTTAAACACAATAGAAGTGAAAATTTCAAATTTGCTAACTTATCTAATGTTGTTAATGCTTGCATGGGTGTTTTTGTTATTCTTTTCTCTCAATTTGGAACACAAGCAATAAGTCCTTATGTTGATGGAAATAAATATGATGGTGGAGTTAGAGAAGGAATTACTTTAGATAATAGTCCTACTGTTATATACCCGCCTACGTCTGAAATAAGTGAAAAACATAGACAGATAACAGAGAAAAAATATAACTTAACAAACTATTCTTTCAATTAATATGATTCTATGAAAGGCATTGATTCAACGACTTAGTGCCCAAAAATAATTAAAAAATACGCCAAACTACGTATTTCCTTCATTTTTGTCCATAAAATACGTATTCCAACTAAAAGAAATTGCTTTCATTATGGACTGTAATTGGTTGTACAAGTAATCAACCTGGCGGTCACTCCATGAAAACAGTTCTAATTAAAGAAGCAAAAAGCGTACGTGATTTAATAGATTATATTTTAAATCATACGGACAATTTACTGGAATACCTTGCAGTGGCAACTAATGTAGATTATTTGGTACTTATTGAGATCTATGAAGAAAAAATAGAACCTAGCAAAACGGTTTTGACTTCATTATGTAATATCTATTGCCAGATAAATTTGGCGAATTACTATGAGTAGCTAAGTCCTATGCTGACCGAGCCATTAGGCAATATAGTTCCGGTGCAGCAGAACTACAGTACCAATAATTTTAACTTTGTTTTTAGCATCAATTTTTAGGTTGGACCAATCTCGATGTAATGCTTCCAGCTCGTATATTGGTTTTCCATTTTCACTCATTCCAACTTCTCGATATTTACGAAGCACAGGTGTCATTTTACTGCCTGGTTTAGCAAGTACAAAATTTGAGGGTTTAGGTGGGGTATGTGGATCAATGATAACAAGATCTTGATTTCGAAACTCCGGTGCCATGCTGTCATCAGCCAGCAGAGCTGCAAAAGCCGTGATCCCTATTTGACTAGCTAAAGATTTTTGAATCGGTACTAAATTTGTATTATCTGATTCGTGGGATTCAATTGCTTTTTCAATGGAGTTATGAGAAGCAATTGCTTCAAGTGTTAAGAGGGGCAGGGCTGTTGATACAATTGTGCCTTTCTGCTCAATAAAGAGTTCTTCATCATCTGTAAGGCAAAGTAGGTATGCAGGAGAGATCCGTAGAGCCTGGGAGAGTTGTTTAGCTTCCAGAGGGCCAGGCATACGTGTGCCTTGCTCCCAGTTAGCAATCCGTGAGGGTTTGAGATTTATCGTTTTAGCGGCTAACTCTTTAAGCGTTAGTCCTTGCTCTTTTCTTACTTCTCTCAATCTTTCACCGATTCTGGTTTTTAGTACCATTTTTTATTCCACAAGTAGTTGACAGGCATGTCGATGCGTGTAAAATAATAAAAATAGCACGATACGACTTGTTTAAATCACGATTTTAGGCATTCTAACTGCCTAAAATCTGTCATTTCGTGCTTTTTTACAAACAATTGGTATTAACAGTAACACAAAGTGAGTAATTTTGCTATGCAAAAAAGCTTAAAGAATGGACATGCACTTTTCGTTATTACCCATTTTGAAATGGAGATGCTGAATGGCATGCCTCATTTTTACCAGTTATTGTATTTCTACTTGCGGTCGAAAATGGATAAATGCACGGGTTTAGTTGGTGCTAAGCATGGTTGTCGTGTTTCCTTGGGTGGCTTGGCTGAGCATCTTTACGTGGAGCCAGGGCAAGGTTTGAAAAACACCGGTACTCCAACAATAAAACAAATTCGGATTGCTATTGGTGCGTTACAACGAAAAGGCTTGATTGAGCTTCGTAGTATAACCAGTGTTGCTCACAAGCAACTGATTATTTTTCTTACCATGGCGCAACAGGGTTATTCCGTCCAAAATAAAGTGGGCACGTTTGGGGCACACAAACAGGACACAGAACAGAGTGAGCAATTGCCAGTAGAAAAAATAAAAAAACCAATAAGTTATCCTCTAAACGAATATTTTTCAGATGCAAAACAAGGCAAGGATGAACAGTCAAAAGAGGGCACACCTCAAGAATATATAAATAACTCTCTCTATACACGAGAGAGACTATTTTTTATCCAGAATAATTTTAGGCCCAACGAACAGTGTCTAGTGAAGATCAAGGAGCTTGATTTACAATCCTTGCACAGTCCTTTGGAATTACAAAAATTTATTAGCTACAACCAGAGTAAACAACAAGAATGTAAAGATTGGGATAGTAAGTACCTTTGCTGGTTGATTAATGCGAAGCAGTACGAAGAAAAGAGGGAAATTAAAGGTGTTAATAAACAATCTCATCACACAAGGTTATCCGCCGTTGATCGCGTTAAACAACGAAATCAACGTCTTTTGCAAAAACCAATTATCGATCTTGGAACCCATTTCTGAATATGACATAGCAGAACTATGGATAAATCTAACACAAGCCTTCGGCCAACGCTTTACGAGTAGCTACGGCGAACAAGACAATGGTGTCTGGCTAGAAATGCTGCGCGATTTTACTCGCATTGAATTAGGTCAAGGGTTTAAAATTATGTTGAGTCACTTCAAACAACAGGAGCGAGAAAGAAAAGAAGTGTGGCCACCGAATGTGAAAGAATTTTATTTATATTGCTGTGATATTTTTAAATATCATGGCTTAGCTAGCCCTAGAGCTGCCTATGATGAAGCGCAGTATAATATCTCCGGTGGTTGGCATTGGAGTCATCCTACAATATTTTACGCAACAGTCTGTATGAATGATCCATTTATTAAAAATGATGATTTCCATACAAAGCTGAAATTTTATAAAAAATATTATTTGATGACATTGCAGTTACATCTTACAGGCCGCTTACCAATGTTACCTGCAAGTGAAAAGTGTGACGAAATACTAAGTGGATTAAAATTGAACTGAGCGTTAAGGATTAGTCATGATTGAAAAGATGCATGCAAACACAACTCAAGATTCGCTACCTATTAGCTTTACACCACGGGAGCAACAGTGTTTCTATTGGGCAGCTAAAGATAAATCCATTAAAGAAACGGCCGAGGAAATGTTTGTCAGTGCCAGCACGGTTAGGAAGTATCGTGAGAAGATTTTACAGAAAATCAATTGCAAATCTATGACTGGGGCGGTGGCATATATTTTAAATTTGAGCCTAATTGAAAAAGTTTAATTGTCAAGAGCAGTGCAATCGCCTTCACCGAATCCTGGAGCAGTGACACAGGAAACAAAAATAAAGGAATTTTGTTTAATAAGCTCTACGGTGAATCCATGCTGTGCAGGAATTGCCACCTGAAAATTGGCTTCTGGTGTTTGTGTTTCATTACCAATGATATATTCAGAAACCCTTTCTTTTGGATCTTTAATAGAAATCTTAGCTGGTTCACCCGCATGATAAAACCAAATTTCATCTTGCCTCATTTTATGCCATGAAGAAATTTCAGGACTTTCTAATAAGTAATAAATAGTACTACAAGCAGGTCGGGTTCCAGGAAACCGACTTGGTGGAGTAATGGTATCTTCGCTAGTATATATTTCTTTAAAGTATCCAGCAGCTGGGTGCTTTATAAGCTGAAATTTTTCGATAATGTCTTGTGCTTCCATATTCTTTGTCCTTGGGCTGGAATTGCCTATTTATTAAGACTTGATATTTTAGCATGTTTTTTATGATTGGTTGAGATATTAAATTTATATTATGTGACAAAGCATAGAGTATGGTCTAATATTAATTATCTGAGCAAGAATTACGTATACAGCATTTGATGAGGTGTAAAATGAGTGCTAAAAACTTAGATTATAAATATATAAATGACGAAGTCTTTGCAACTAGATTAGAAAAGGGTAGTAAGGGGTATATTGATTACCGAATACTTATTGTTGCTGCTATTACTAGGGGCAATATCAATGCTCAACAAATAAAATCTAGTTTTGAGCTCTTAATAGAATTTTTTGAAAATAAGACAGAAAAAAGTTGTGAGGCTTTTGAAATGTGTTTTTACTGGAATGCAGCTTTTGATAAAGTTTTCATGGTTGATAACAACCACTTTATTTATCCACTGGTATTTGACATTGAATCTGTAAGGTTAACAGCTCTTAAAAATTGTGTCACAGATCTTCTAAAAAATCAGCTTGAATTAATTGAAAAATTGAAAGATAAAGTTTGGTGTGATTACGTTCAATATGAATATCAGCTAAATTTCAATTATGAGTTCAAACATAACTCTAGAGATGAACTTGAAAAGCATATAAAAATCCAATTAAGTAAAAAATATCAATGGCCGCCTAGTGACTTGGATTCGTTAAATAATCTGATGAGAGAAAATTGAATCTTATTCAATACGATTTAACCGCGATAGAGATATTTAGATTTTACAATAGCTATTTTGTTTAATACATTATGTTGACTTAGGTAAGTTTTTAGGTAATTCTGCGCTTGTTCAAAGTCATTTGATGGGCCGATGGTAATGGATTTAATATTGCTAACATCAAACTTAAATTTGAAAAATTTTTTGTTGCCGATGCATCCTCTAGAAAAAACATGATTATTATGATACGGGATAGTTTCAATGATATCATGACAAACCTTAACCTTTTCACGCAACATAAATAATCTATATTCATTCTCGTCTTTAAATATTGGATCTTTCAATCCTTGTGCGCATATTAGAATATGCTTGGCTAGCATGGTGGAGTAATCTACGAGTTCATCATTGTTGTTTATCAGATCTTTAAGTTTTGTAATATTGCTTTTATATTCCTCAAAAAAAGAATTATACTGATTAATTGTTTCGTATTTTATTCTATAAATTCCCAGGTTGGTATTTATATCTCCATATTTTTCTGGCTTAAAGAAAAATTTTTGAAATTGCAGGGAGAATCCATACCCATTATCAGCATAATATCTCCATGCTGGCAGGTGATCTGAATTTTTGCAAAAAGAAAGAATATGACAAGAAAGCGCCTCTTCTAATATTTTTTCAAGTGTATTTTCAAAAATTTTATCCTCAGGGTGAAAAATTAAATTTGAGGATTTGAGGTAGTCACAGTATTGCTTTATTCCATAGTAAATTTCTTGTGGATCATTGAGCTGATGAAATGCTCCCATCCTTAAATATTGATTTTCAATAATTCCTTTCAAACCATCTAAAGATGTGTAATGGGATAATCCACAATTGTCACAAATAGATTTATAGTCAACTGCACACTCTAAATCGTGTTTTGTCCTCATTTGATTTTCAAGCGAATTTAGCTTGCTTTTGAAATTTTCATGCATTAGCCGCAGCCCCCATTTTCATTTCCTTGACAGAAGTCTATCCTTGAGTATAAATAATACATATTATAGTTGAAATTTAAGCTGAAAGGTGTACATTTTTTATTTTAGAATAAAGAAATTTATCAAAACGACCCATACCAGCCCACTAAAAACTCCTCTAAAATTCCTATTAAGAGTTACTCACAGGAAATAATCCATGGATCGCGCCTACTTATGGCACAAGCTTCCCATTTCGGTGCAGGCATCATTACAAGATGAGGCTATTACAGAAATTATCGTCAACCCTGATGGCAATATTTGGCATATGCACAGAGAAAGGGGCGCAGTGATCCAAGGTCATTTATCCCACAAGCAGACATTGGATTTTATTCAATCTGTTGCTCAGATGAATAACCTCTACATCAATGAAAACAAACCCTATCTTGACTGCGTTCTGCCTTTTAAAGGTGAGCGACTAAATGCTACTGTACCACCCATTACAGAAGGCGCATCATTTAATATCCGGAAAAAATCAGCCACAGTGCTCACCCTTGATGACTATGTCAAAGCAGTGAGCCTGTCGGTCAAGCAGAGTGAACTTTTAGAAGAAGCCATAAAAAGAAGAAAAAACATTTTAGTTAGCGGGGGCCCTGGGGCAGGCAAAACGACCTTCACCAACGCGCTTTTAGAGAGAATGGCTGTCGTAGCCAACCAGGGAACTCGCGTTTTGTTGTTGGAACAAGTTTCTGAGCTTGAGTGTCAAGTGGCTAACTGCAAACGGCTATTAACGAGCGAGCACGTTGATTTGCGAACATTGCTTTGGATCACAATGCGCAACTCTCCCGACAGAATTGTCATTGGTGAAGTCCGTGATGGGGCGGCCCTGGATATGCTCAAGGCGTGGAACACCGGTTGTCCAGGAGGCATTGCGACTATTCATGCCAATTCACCCCAAGCAGCATTGCAGCGAGTTATTGATTTATCCCTTGAAGTGACGACAACAGTGCCCTATGGATTAGTGGCTGAAGCTCTGGATTTTATTGTTCAAGTTGAAATGGACTCAAAAGCAACAAATGGTCGACGCATTAGCGGCATTGTTCAGGTTCTGGGGTACGATCCACAAAGTCATTCATTTCAATTGGAAACTATGGAGTAAAAGTAATGAAAAAGTTGTTAATAGGAGCCATGATTGTGACGCTTCCCCAGTTATCTCAAGCGTCTCAAATGGGTGTTAATGCCTGGGAAACAGTGTTGTCAAAAATCACCACCTCGTTGACAGGTCCTGTCGCTTATTCAATCTCCATCATGGCTATTTTTATTTGTGGATTAATCATCGCCTTTTCTGATTTACAAGGTGGCGCAAAACGTTTTTTGCAAGCTGCCTGTGGAATTTCCATTGCAATCTTTTCTGCGCAAATTTTAACAGGGTTTTTGGGTTTTACAGGGGCTGTGATTTAGCATGAGGGGTACGGTAGTGGATGTCAATAGAGCCTTGCTGCGGCCCATATTATTTGCTGGGGTTGAGAAACGACTGATGATGATAAATATATTGGTTTGTTTTCCACTGGTTGCCATGACTCACTTTAAATTACCCGCTTGTTTCTTAGGTGGGATACTTTTTAGCATGCTGCATTTATTGTTTTGCCATATTAATCGAGACGATCCTCATGTGGCGAACCTATTAAAACGATCCAGTCGATTTTTTTGGCAAGGGTATTATCCGCCCTTAAGTCATGCTCGACATATTCCATTACGAACGGTCAAAACATTGAGTTAAGGATAGGATTCATGTGGGTAAAGGAACGGACTAAAAACAGGACTAAACAAACCATAGAGGCTTTTGCAAAGTATGAAGGAGTTAATGATTTGCTGAGTTATTTAGTGCAGCTGGATGACAATACAGTACTTCATAAAGATGGTGCATTCTCTGCTCATTTTCGATTGCAAGGCCCGGATTTGATTTCCAGTGGTGATTTGGAATTAGATGCTCACAGTGATACATGGCATCATGGACTTAGTTTGCTGGGTGATGGCTGGATGGTTGAAACCAATATTATTGGCCGATCCTATATGCCAAGTGCCGCGGCTCAAGATTTTCCAGAAATATTGTCAGCACTTATTGATGATGAACGGCGATTGCAATTTTCTCAAGGTGATTATTTTATCACGGAGCAAATACTCTCTATTACTTGGAAACCTGATAGGTTAATGCCTGCCAAACTACGCCAATTTGCGTTAACAAATGAACAACAAGATCAAGGTATTGAAAAAGATAGTGCTTTATTTAAGAAAAAGCTTGCTGAATTTACTGGTTACCTGTCGCGTTCAGCCAAAATAACGCCATTGAGCTGTGATGAAACCATAAGCTTTCTTTATCAATGCATCTCCGGTGGGGAAAATCCGTTAGCAGCGCCCTTTGTAGGATCGTTTCTCGACAGTTACTTATCCTCAGAGCCCTTTATTGGTGGCTTAGAACCTAAACTTGGAGACAAGTTCATTAAGGTGTTAGCGATTAATGATTTACCTGCACAGAGTTATCCGTGTATTTTGGATTCTTTAAATGTATTGCCAGCGAGCTATCGCTGGAGCTCGCGCTTTATTTGCTTGAGCCAGGCAACAGCGAATAATTATCTGAAGAAACACCAACGTAGTTGGTCAAGTAAAGCCATTGGTTTAATGGGTGTGATCCGTGAATCATTAGGTCTGCCTGTTAAATTAGACGAAGATGCTCAACATCAAGCGGATATTGTTGAGATGTCACAGGCAGAAAATAGCAGCGGGGCCAATCAATTTGGCTTCTATACAAGCACATTAATATTGATGGATGAAGATAAAGGGTATTTGAACAAGTTGGCTGGAGAAATTGTCAATCATATCCAACGACTCAATTTTAAGGTTCGTATTGAATCAGTGAATGCCTGTGAAAGTTATCTTGGCTCCTTACCTTGCCATGGAGATTATAACCTACGTAAACTACTGGTTGATACTCGCTTTGTCAGCCATGCTTTGCCCTTGAGTAGTGTTTATCAAGGAGAGCAAGCCTGTCCTTGTCCCTTGTATGGTAAAGACAAACCACCGTTATTAGTCACGGGTACAGAAGGCAATCGTCCCTTTATGTTGAACTTACATCAAGGGGATGTGGGTCATACTGCTATACTCGGGCCGACAGGTGCGGGTAAATCCACCTTAATAGCCATGCTAATGGCAAGTCATCGCAAATACGCTGATTCACGTATTGTTGTTTTAGATAAGGATGGTTCCAATCAACGGGTAATAAAAGCTTTAGGTGGGCATTATCTAGCATTACATGATAAGAAGGATGTTCTATCGCCCTTGGTAGGCATTAATAAGAATCAAGTTGAAACCATTGAACGTGCTTTGCAATGGCTTACAGGTTGTTGTGAGCTGCAAGGCGTTACTATGAATGCTGAGCGACAGTTAGTTTTACGTCAAGCTATAGAGCAGCTGGCACGAGGTGAGGCGCAGTATAAAAATATAAATCATTTGAGCCTTCAAGAGCCGGCCATGCGTGGTGCTATCCAGGGTTTGAATACTGGGATGTTTAAGCAGATCATGAATGGAACCCAATCTCAACTGAAACAATTGGGTGTCATTGGTTTTGATATGGGGATCTTATTAGAGCAATCCCTCTCTACCGTGAGCACAGCGATTATCACAGCCATCTTTAATGAGTTAATGGATTGCTTTAACGATAAACGACCTACGTTGTTGGTTCTGGAAGAAGCATGGCTACTTTTAAAACACCCTTTGATCCAACATAAATTAACAGATTGGTTCAAAACACTGCGCAAATTTAATGTGTCGGTACTTTTTGTTTCTCAAGATTTATCCGATATTGTGGCCTGTGGTGCAGGCCCTGTGATTCAAAATTCTTGTATGACCCGAATTTATTTGCCCAATGCCTACGCCAATGAACCAAAAGCCGCTGAGCAGTACGCAGCCTTTGGCCTTAATCCACAACAAATCGAGCTCATTCAAAAGGCAACGCCTAAGCAAGATTATTACTATCACTGCGCAACTGGGGAACGGTTATTTCAATTAGAGCTAGGAGAGCTCGCCATAAGTTTGCTTTGTATCTCAACAAAAGAAGATCAAGAAATATTTGATGATTTAATGGAAGAGGGCCGTTCTGACTGGGTACTTCAGTGGTTACATCATAAGCAGCTAACGGATTGGCATGACTATGCAAAACAAAATTATTTTCAGGAGGCTTGCAATGAGTAAGTTTGGAGTCGCAGTCATTTTTTTACTATTGCCGCTGATTACCATGGCCAATGGTTTGCTGGTGTTTGATCCAAGTAATTTTTTCAAAAATGCTTTGAGTGCTAAAAGCTCTGTCAGTTCTTTGGTGAATCAGGCTAAGCAACTTAAAAATGAAATTAATATGCTTGAGTATCAAGCTAAGAATAGCAAGTCTCTGGCAGCTTCTGAATTTCGTGACATTAGTGCTGTTTTAAATGAAGCCATGGCCATAACAAAGCAGGGAAAGGCGATTTCTTATCAAATGAAGGATTTAGATCGTCAATTTCAACAACAGTTTCCTAACTACACCAAACAGCAGTCCGTTAATTATCAGCAGGCTTATGATAAATGGAATCAATCAACCCTGGATACACTCAGCAAATCATTACAATCCATTGGCATTGTGGTAAGTAATGCTGATAGGGAACAGCAACTGTTACAAAAGTTTAAACAACATACCCAATCGTCCAGCGGGCAGCTGCAAGCCTTACAGACACTGAATGAGGTCAATACAGAGTCCATCCAACAATTACAATCCCTCAAGCATATTATTGCAGCTCAGGCTAATTCCCAAACAGCTTTTATGGCACAGCAAGTCTCCCAAGAAACCTTTGAACAAAATTCAGTATCTGAGCTTGTGGGTAGTATGCCTAGCGAGTTTCCTGTCTATCAAAATAATCCAGCTTTGGGTCAGATCTCAATGGGTTCTAATTAGTCATGACCGACATGATGCTCGATCAAGTAACTTTGCAATTTATGTTAGCCTTGAGGCAGGATGCCAGTCTATTGCAGCACACGGCAAAGAAGTTATTTTTTGATTTGGCTCTGATCCAATTAACAGCCAGTGCATTGTGGATGAGCTTCACAGGGATCTCGTTAAATAATTTACTAATCAGACTGGTTCAATTATTCCTGGGTTTTAGTGTCTTTTATGCTTGTATTGAGTCGGGCCGAGAATGGATCCCTTTAATCATCAACGGGTTTGTTCAGATAGGGCAACAATCCGATCTACAATCTTTATCTCCAAGTGCAATAATTAATCAAGGGTTGAGTATTTCAGGAGCTATGCTTAAAGCTTTTTTTGGTTGGGGTGTGATGAAACATCCTTTTGTTTCAATGATAGGCAGCATTAATTGTTTGGCGATTATCATCCTTTACGCATTATTAGCCGCAGAGCTTGTAATTATATTAGTTAAATCCTATGTGCTGGTGGCACTGTCCAGTTTGTTTTTTGCTTTGGGTGCGAATCAAGCCACCCGGGCGATGACAGTTAATTATGGCAAAACCGTCCTTGGAATTGGGTTGCAATTGATGACACTGTATTTTTTATTGGGTGTGGGTCAGAACATCGGCAGTGACTGGGCCCAGATGACATTGCATGCTGCCGAAAATCATGAAATCACACCCATGCTGGCGATCCTTTCTGCTGTCATTGTTTATTATATGGTGATTAAAAATGTTCCGGCATTTATCGCAGGACTTTCCGGTGTAGGTGGTTTTAGAAATTATGGAGATGCTGCTGTAGCTGCAACCCTTGGAGCAGCCATGCAGTCAAAACGCCTCCTGGGTCACGGAGGACAGATGACAAAAGGGATAAGCCAAGCCAGTGGTCAGCTAGCTAAAGCCATTGGTCAATCGGCTAAGATGGGTATGCAGTCCCGAGGTAGTACAAGTCTGTCATTAAGCAATATTGCTGGGGCGTCCAAGGCGGCTACAGGGGCATTAGCGAAAGCCACCTTGCAGGGTAGCCGCGACTGGGTGATGAAGAAGAATACACACTTTAGTCTGGGTCAAAAAATCAATCACCATTTATCCAACTCAATTAGGCCATAAAGGAATTGTCATGTCCGATTTAAACGTTAGCCACAATCCTTACCTTCAATCTCGTGCTCTATGGAATGACATGTATGGTTCTATACAAAATAAACTACAAAATGCGTATCGAATAATTTTTATCTTCGCTGTGGTGGTTGTTATCTTAGCATTGGGTTTGGTGATGATTTCAGGTCGCAGTCAAATTAAACCCTATCTGGCTGTTTTAAAAGGCAATGAAATTTTAACGGTCAATGAATTTACATCTCCTGATTTTAAGCCGTTGCAAACTAAGCTTGCAGTGATCTTGGCTGAGCAATTTTTGGTGAATTCAAGAGCGTTGAGTAGCGATAGCGATGTTAATCAAACTAACCGTATTAAAGCTTTGAGTGTGGTATCCAATGAAGCCACAAGAATTTTAAAAGATTATTTCAACGCTGAGGTAAGCTCGAATGTCACTCGCCAGGTATTAATTCATACCGTACTTATTAAAGCATCAAATACTTTGGATTTACGTTGGCAAGAAGTGTTGCGGGACAAGCAATCAGGAGAACTACTCAGTCAGCAAGATTATTCAGCTCAGATCAGCTTTATTTTTGATGGTGATCATTTATCAGAGCAGCAAAGGGTTTTCAATCCATTGGGTTTTTATATTACACATTTGGCTTGGGCAAAAGATTTGGATATTAAGGAGTCATATAATGGTATGGTTTAAGGCTTTATTGTTGAGCTGTTTGTGTTTTTCAGGGATGGTTCAGGCGGAGCCTATTGTCAGGGCTAGTTTTGGACATGAAAATGATCCGAGTATTAAAAAAGCTTTTGATTCCTATAATAAGACAGGAAAGATGCTTGATCTAAAAAAACCAGGATTTGTCACCTACGCTTACGATAGCCGTGCCTATTTTCCTGTGGAGTGTGAGCCCTTGCATTTATGCGTCATTGAGTTAGAGCAGGGTGAAAATATTAATAACATTGATGTAGGCGATAGTGCTAACTGGATGGTGAGCACATCCCTTGTTGGAAAACCAGAGAAAGGTGCCTATCAGATCTCTATTAAGCCTAAGCAGTACAATCTCAATACAGATTTAGTGGTGACGACAACCAAGCGTGCTTACAACATAGGTTTGGTGAGTAAAGAGGGGGCTAATACTCACGCTGTAAGTTTTTATTACCCTCAAGAAATGCTTCAAGCGGCAACGCAGAATAGACAGATGTTAAAAGAGGGGCGAAATAAAATAGAGCAGACGACTGTTTCTGAAGTGAGTATTTCACAGTTGAATTTTAATTATCAGCTTCAAGGAACTTCAGCCTTCTATAAGCCCATTAGAGTTTTTGATGATGGCAATAAAACCTTCATTGAAATGCCAAAGAAGATCACTCATGCTGATCTGCCGATTTTTTATATTCATGAAAATGGCAAAAGTGAATTAGTTAATTATCGCTATAAGCGGCCCTATTTTATTGTTGATCGATTATTTCATCGGGGACTCTTGGTATCCGGTAAAGGCCGAGGTCAAATTCGGATTTTGATCAAAAATAGACATCTCATGGGGTAATTTTGATGATGAAATCTGATAGTCAATTGCCTCGAATTTCCAGTGGCATGGTCTTTAATAAAAGATTAATCATTTTGCTAGTCGGTGGCTCGGTTGTCTTTATTGGATTTTTCATTGGCATGTTGCAAATGAGTGCGCCTAAAAAAGTGACCAGGGAAACCAATGCGCCATTTGTCGATAATCAAGCAGCCATGGAAATGATCCATCGTTTGCAACGAAAGAAACTGCCGCACTCTGAGTCTACAGTTAATGAGGTTGAGGACGTGATCCTTGAAGAAGAGCGCTTTAATCCACTGTTGGTCACTCAGTTTGATAATGGATCGGCTATTTCTGTTTTTAGACAAGCTAATCCACCTGCTTTTGAAGTAGAGCATCGGCAATCTACACAGGAAGTCGCTGTCCCTGATATTTCAATGCCGGTTATGCCCAATGACTACAAGCAACAAAACCAACAGAATGAAAAGAAAATTTTTTTGAGTAAAAGAATTAAGGCGAATGCCTCTGAGTTAATAGGTTTTGAACCGTCTGCTGCGTCATGTGCGATTAAGGCAGGCAGTGTTATTCCTGCAATATTGCAAACTGCGATTAATTCCGATTTACCAGGTACCATTATTGGAAAAGTACGCCAATCCGTTTTTGATAGTGTCAGTGGGCGGTATTTATTGATCCCGCAGGGAAGCACATTATTAGGGCAGTATGATGCGGATGTGGCATATGGACAACATCGGATTTTGATTGCATGGCAGCAATTGATTTTTCCCAATGGGGACAGTTATCAGCTGGAAGGTCAGCCCGGTGTCGATGGTTTAGGTGCTGCTGGATTAAAAGACAAGATTGATAATCATCTATTACGTATTTTTAGTGGTAGTCTGATGTTTAGCGTATTGAGTGTAGGGAGCAGTTTACAAATGCACCATCATGAGACCGAGCATGATAATTTGCAATCAGACATCGGCGATCCCGTTGCACAAAAAATGGCGCAAACAGGGATGTCGATGCTGAATAAAAATCTGAATATCCAGCCGACATTGATTGCTCGCGTTGGGATGCGGTTTAATGTCTTGCTGCGCCAAGACTTGGTTTTTCCAGGCGTTTATTGTGGCTAAGATTTTATTGCTTATTTTGTTGCTGATGGATATGTTAGCCGTTGCCATTCTATTTCATATTCGAATCAATCTGTCTCATTCCATGCCCATAGGTCTCTATCAAAAAATCAACAAAGCGCCAGAGTTGGGCGATACAGTGGCAGTTTGTTTGTCAGAGCCTGTTGCTAGAGAAGGGCTAGATCAAGGCTATCTCTTGCCAGGCTATTGTCCAAGTAAGATGCTGCCTGTTTTGAAAATGTTGATTGCAGTGCCTGGAGATACTGTAGTTGTGACGGAAAAGTTCATGTTAGTTAATGATCAAAAATATGATGCACCACAGCAATTGGGTGTGAATCATTTTGATGGTGTTCCTAATAGTTATTGGTCGTACGGTAGTAATGCAGCAGAACGGTCTTGGGATTCACGGTACTTTGGTGGAGTAGATAGAAAGTCAATCATAGGGGTTTATAAACCTTTACTTGTTTTTGCATAAATTGTTACAGAATTTGATTGCTCAAATCTTTATTGAACATTTTATGGAGGTGATTCTGAAGGTAAAAATAAACATAACAAATAAAAAATTCTGAAAAACAATGGGTTAGACAGTGGGCCGCGGCCATGTGACTGCTTAGTTTTACAAGTAAAACTTTCCTGACCACGCACCCACAACGAGTTATGCGTTCGTGGTCAGGAACCAGCAGTGGATGGCCGCGAGGAAAGAGAGTCAGTGGGAGAGGTTGTATGGTTATTACTAAGAGAGATCTAGAATTATTAAAGTGGATAAATAGGTTTGGGTATGTGTCGATAAGGGAAGTTGCGAAGTATTGGGGAGTCAGTGAAGTTACCGCCTATGGAAGAATGAAAAAATTAGTCAGGGAAGAGTATTTAGTGCATCAGCGGTATTTGTATCAATTTCCAGGGTTGTACTGGGTGAGTAAAAAAGGGGTGGCCTTGGCGAATACTGAGCTTCCAGTATTGAGAAAGATTTCTGTAGCAACAATTAGACATCAGCTGGCGGTGGTCAATGTTTATTTGAAACTATCAAATGACAAGAGCATTGAGTTTGTCACAGAGCGAGAATTGCGTGATCAAAGTAAAGGCAGACATCTGCCCGATGGAATGATTATTAAAGAGAATCAAAAAATTGCTCTTGAAGTGGAATTAACTACTAAATCCAAAAAGCGA
>JAJFKH010000058.1 GCA_021773305.1 Gammaproteobacteria bacterium
TATCTGCAAACCATGGCCAATAAAGGCATTAATCCATTAATTGCTATTCAGATGGCACTAGCTGGGGAAATTGAATCGTAGGGGAGTGAGTAGTTACGTTATTTCTTCTCTTGCTCGATCCAGGAGAAAATTTAGTTGAGGATAGATTGGTTGAGTGGTTAACTGCTTGGGTCATGTTACTACGCGAGGTGGCTGCGAATAGCGTGGTATTTATTGCGCTTTATGATGCATTGCCTGAGGTCATTAAGACAGTAGATACTCCAACCATTTGGAGGTTGTTTTATGATATTGCTCAAAAGGGAGTTATCAATAACAGGGTATTACAGAAGTTAGTCAATCATCCAAGTCCTACAGGTTTTCGGCTGAGTGAGTCTTTGTCTTATACGGCACTTGTGGATCAGCTTGCGCAATTGAGTATAAATGATAGGGAGGTGATAACATCCAACCGTTGGAATGGTGCAGTTTATTACGTAGATAACAAGGGTGGGTGGATATCCTCTGCCTTGAGTACTTCAGTAGTCGTTACCTTGATGACATCTTCAGGGCACCTTATTCACAACATCTCAACTTCGCGCCACTCCAGTAAGACAAATTGGAAAATCTCCCGAACGCCATTAGTTCACTCCGAGCGCCGGGTGGCCCATGTGGCACAAGGATCGTTAGATGTGTATCTCAAAGAGCAACCGGATGCACCGGGAATGGCAATGGCTAGCTATTTATTGGGGCAGCGACTTTGTGGGCACGGGGCGGTTATCAGCCAGTTGGTGGGGTTTGAAGTGATGCCGAACCCTAATCATCCAGATCATCAACAAATAGGCCAAGGGTTATCGTATCCGGTCTTGCTTTCTCCTACGGTACCGGGTGAGACATTGGGTAAGATCTTAACGGAAGATCGATTAAAAGCATTTCCCTTAGATTTATTTTATTTGAGTAATATCTTTTTATTGGAGTTATTAAAAAGTCCAGGGGATGGATTTGGTCGCAACTATGTGTTAACGCCGACTCCAGAAACACAGCATGATCCTCAACCTCAATATCAAATAGTTTGTGTGGATAATGAACAAATGGCGGTGAGTAGTTTTGAATCTCACCAGGGACAAGAGGCAGCAGAAATTAGTATTATTTATGCGTTACCGGAGCTGCGGCAGGGGATGTTGGCCCAGGATGGGCTACATCCAGATACGATTCGCCATTTCGCTAATATTGATATTGATACTCTGCTCTATGATTGGTTAGTAGACATCAGACAACAAGACAACTGGTATCAAGCATTAGTTGTGTGGTTACGCCACTCTTCTTCCGATTGTAGCAGCCGACTTGCAGCCCGTGAGCAGGAAAATAAGCATCCTTTTTTGAGCGAGTTACGGTTTCCGGAAGGCTATGTGGGTAGTGTGGCCATGAATCTACATATCATCCAAGGGGTGTGTCGCCAAGCGTTGGCAGATAAACCTAATGCGCCCAGATTATTGCCTGAAACGGTGATGCAAGCTTGTCGAGGTGAACGCTACACGCAGTTGTATTATAAAAAGGGCTTACCCAGTGAGCCGCTGGCGTTACTCAAGCATATTACTACTCGCCAAGAAAGCTCTTGTAGCCGAGATTTTGTGAAACGTTGCTTTGGTGGAAATGGGTTAGATATCAAGGGTAGAGGAGTGACGCCCGAAGAAGCTGCTAATGAAATTGGGCGTTATCGTTATGATATTTTAAGTACGTTGCGTCAAGGCGAAGAAAAAGAAACGGTAGGGGCTTACTTGGGTAAATTGTCCAGTGGTTGTTACCGTCATATAGCATTTTCAACCAATGCTTCAAAAACTGTACAGCTTCGCCAGTTTCGACGACTTATTACAAGACACTATCCCTATACAGTACTATCTATTGAGAATGCAACAGTTCTGGATGAAGCACTTTTTGTGACACTGCTTGATTACAGCAAGGCGAGTTTGAGAATGTTAGCATTACGACATTGCAATCCATTGACAACAAAGCTATTGAAATATTTAGCGAAGTTTACGCAATTAGAAGTGCTATTATTGAGTGGTAATGATTTGCAACATCTTGGGCGCTGGGGTCAGCGTATCGGACGAAGTCAGCCTTTGACTTTTCCGTCGCTGCGTTTACTGTCTCTTAGTAATGTTTCTGAATTGACTCAGGTAAATTTACAGGTGCCGCGGTTACAGCATTTGGTTTTAAAAATGGCTGCTAAATTAACTCGATTAGAAGCTACGGGAAGGAGAAATTTTAGCCAGCTGCCTTCTTTGCAATGCGCTTGCATCAAAAATGTACCTCAGTTAAAACAATTAACGCTTATTAGTGATAGCTTCTTTTTTCAGCAGTTTGAAGGTTTTCCCAAAGATTGCTTGATAGATATTGATGCTCCAGGGTTAGAAGGTGAGTCGGTATTTGAATGGGGTATTAATCAAAAATTATGGTCAGGGTTGCATTGGTTAAAAGAATACGATGACTGTCAGGATGAAGCAATTTGTCAAGTTATTTGCAAAGGCCAATTACAGCGTCTTCAGCAGTTGCTGGTATGCGATCCAAGTCTTATTGAGAAAAAAAATTCTAGATATGGAACCGCGCTGTTGGCAGCCGTTAGGTTTTCTCGATTGGATATCGTAAAATACTTGGTGCAAGAGAAAAATGCGAATATCGATGCCAGAGATTGGGCTGGTAACAATGCATTGCTAGTAGCGTTATTTTACAACTGTGTAGCTATTGCCAAATGGTTGCTTGAAAATATTTCGATAGACATCGAATTCAAAAATAATACAGGAGAGACAGCACTCTTGATGGCTGCCCGGCAGGGTCATCTAGATATTGTAACTTACTTAATAAAAGAGAAACGGGCCAATATCAATGCAAAAAATGTCAAAGGAAGTAATGTGCTGCATGCGGCTAGCATTGGTGACTCTCTAGATATCGTAAAATATTTGGTTGATGAAAAAAAATTTGGTGTGGAAGAAAAAAACACAGCAGGTTACACTGCAATTATGCTGGCTGCAGAGAATCATCAACTATATACTGTGAAATTTCTCATTCACACAGCACACGCTGCTTTAGCAGAAAAAAATATAAACCAAAACAGTGTATTAGAGCTTGCAGTGACTAAAGAACACTGGCCTATTGTGGGTTATTTATTATGTTTTTATCGCGATGCTTTTTCGGATGAAGGGTATCGAATAGCTAGGCAAGCTTATTTGGCAAGTGCTTCGGAATCAGCACGGGCCTATCAAGGGAGTTTGATTGAAAATTTTCCTGCCTTAGCACTATCCTCAAGCGGAAATATTTTCTTCTTGAAAAACCAAATTATCAGTGTTGTACAATGGTTGGACTGTTGTAAGTTGACTGCAATGCACCCTGAAATAAAAGAGATACGTGTTCGTGACTGTATGATGGAATTGGATAGCGCTCTTGAAGTTGCCACAGATAGAAAAAACCATGCGCCTCACATAGAAGTACTTTATTGGCAGGGCCATTGCAATGTCGCACAATTACCTAGGCTTGTTCCTATCTGGATGAACTGCTTACCTAATCTCACGACAATTAATTTGTCTGGGAATAATTTAACGGATGATGTCATTGTTTATTTAGCACCATTATGTTGCTTAACAACCATAAGAACTATTGATTTATCAGGTAATGCTTTCGGCTATGAAGGTATTCGAGAGTTATTAGATAGCATAAAAAAGTTGGATAATATGGACAATCATCTTCATGTTAAGCGGTTAATCCTAGGTCAGCTTTATGTTGATGAAGCGCAATATGAAATGCTGATGCGCTTAGGGAAAGAAATAAAGTCGCTAACTATTAATATTGATCGGAATAATGTTGAGAGGGTACCTCAGGGTGAGCAGTTGATTGAAAATGATTCATCCGATCATTGTGTTGCTATGTCGTCCACTCAATTTTTTACACAATCTGCGATTGAAAAAGATAATTTAGAAAGGAGTCAGCTCCATGCCAAGATTGGAAAGAAGCCATGAGGTATCTGTCTCTACTGCTTACGTGCCGCAGCTTATCCGCAGCATCCAAAAAAACTTGCGTGAACCGGGAAATTCGTGGGGATAAGCGGTGATATTTGGCCGAACCTTCAGAACTCCTACCAAAGCGATAAATCATTCACTATGGGTATAACTATCAATTAGCTTGTATTTTTAAGTGAGTACTTGTCCTATGATGATTTCCCCTTGCACTATTCCTGGAGTGTCAGTTTGGCTTAGGGTTAGTTGTTCGATGGTAACGGAATACTCACTTAAAAGCTGATGTAACCATAGCAGTAGCTCGTTGAAAACAACCCGATGAAAGTTAATATTCACATTATTTTTTCCATCTTGGCGTACTTGAGTGGGTTGTATACCCTGTTCATTAAGGCTTATAGAAAGGATATTTAAGAGGGTTTTATCGGAAACGGGTTGTTGTATGGATGCATTATTTCCCGGGTTGATCTTGCTTTCGGCCTGTTTCATCCAAGTGAGTAGGGTGGTTTGATGTTCTACTTGGCTTTTCAGATCATGAAAATAATGAATCACAGGCAGTAACAACCACTGGAAAACAATAATAACACTCAATGCCACGCCACCCAGGATTAGGATTTTTTTCTCTCGTGGTTCGCGATTATCCCACCCATCTTTGAGATTTGATATCATGATGTAACCTGCAATGTTGCGGTGATTTTTCCATCCTGGCTACCTGCTTGACGCTGTTTGACCAAAAGACCCTTACTGTTTAAATCGGTAATAAATTTTTCTAGATTGGAAAAGTTATCCGTACTGATATCTAAGATGAAAATATTCCCTTGGTAATTCAAGTGGTTTAAGACTGTTCCAGCTATGTGCTTGAGGCTGTCATTGATATGATTTAACGTTGAAAAAAATGTATCTTTTTGATTTGTATTGTTGATATTATCAAGCTTTTGCTGAATACGTGCTTGAGGGGCGACCACATGGGTTGCTTGGGGAAAAATAGATTGGTATACCTCAGTGATTTTTTTATCCAATAAATTAAGTTGATGGTGATAGCTAAACCAGCTGCTTACAACGTACATTAAGCTAAGTGTTGCTAGTATGATGATGGCACTATAACTTATTAATTTATGTTGGGTTTTCTTATTTTTTTTTGGTTTAAAGTCTCCTTGTAAAAGATTAATAGGATCACTGCTATGAAAATGCTGTGCAAAATATTCAATAGGAACTTGGGTGATCCAACGTTCTTCTATTTCAATATTTTCATCAAGATTTAATTGAATATTTTTTTTAGTGAGTAGGTGAGTGATAATGATTTTTTCAGGTAGCAATTTATTCGGGGTTTGTTTCAGCAGCTGGTTTAATTCTAGAGAAATATTTTCTTCTTCCCAGAAAAATCCCTGCTGTTTTGCAAATTGAATAATGGCGTTATGATCTTCTAAGAGAATATGCCAATGCTTGTCTTCTGCAATGAGCAAACAATCTGGAATAATAGATTGCACATTGAAATTTTCCCAGGGAGTGAGTAGTGTCTCTAATTTCACCTTGTTAATCACAGCGACAATTGTTTGTTCTTGAGTCTTTCCTAGAGCAAAATGTTGGGTTTCAATGGGCGAGAGGAGTTTATCTTCTAAGGTAAAGGGGATGGCTTTTGCTCGTTTTTTGGCATTCAATAGGGGAGGCAATGTTACGCTAAAAAAACTAATATCCTGACAAGAAATAATAATATGAATAGGGTACTGCTGTGCAATGGGAGTGAGTGCTTCCAGAGTGCCTTGAGAAGGGCCATCTATCATGTGACCTTCATCTATCATAACCCATTCAAGCTGTTGATTATTATTGGACTGTCGGCGAACTAGTAACTGTTTCATGATTAAAAAGTTCCTACGCTTTGCCAGAGGATGGTGGTTTCAATTTTGGATCCTTGTCTTGTTGATACGATCTTTCTACGCAGTAGACTGTAGTAAATTTTCTCTTGTTTGGCAACTGTTATGCGACAAGTGGCTAAAAAATAAGTGCTAGTGAGTGTTATCTCTTGTTTTTCTGGCTTAGCATGCAAAATAGCCGAGTCATTATCTGCTTCTCTGAGACTCGTAACGGGTTGTTTTTTTAATTTTTTGAAAAGCCGCTGTGCTTCTGGTAGAGACAAGCCTTGTTCTCCTAAAGTGGTTAACACCGGAGGAGCAGCATGATTGATGTTGATCCCTGTGATCTCAGGTAATGCGATAATGTAGGGCTTTAATTGTGTATAAAGTTTTGTGTCAAAGCCTTTTACAAGACGTAGTTCACTGGGGCTTGCCATGGGCAAATGTGATGGACGATAAGAAGGCTGTTGTTTTTGATAATATTGAGTGAGTACATGACGAGCTTCTATGTGAGGGGATTGTTTGTTGGGTTTTGCTAACCATAAATGCAGGGCTTGAGCCAGAGAAAAAGCATCTTTTGAAGTTAAGTTGGGATCAACACTGAGCAATAATCTCTGAAAAGACGGGATTTTGTCTGCATCAATTAAATGATTCAGATTGAAAAATCCTTGAGCATCGTCAATATGTCCTTCCAGGGTGATGTTATTACCGTGCCAAGGTTTCATGAGGATAGGAGATGATTCGATAAATAATGATTGATTATCTATGGGGATATTTTGTCGTAATGCTTCTTTGGCCCAAGCGGTAAAAATTTGCTGGTAAAATTCACTGTCATCCTGTTGAAAGATGTTTAGTGTGCGGTTGATACTGATTCGCTGTTGTAGCTCCATGAGCACAGCTGCTGCGGCAACCAGAGCCACAATAAATAATGCACTAATGAGGGCAGCCCCCTGCGGCTTACGGTAGAAGAGTATCATGATTTAACTGCCTAGAATAAAGGGAATGACTGCGAATTAAGTAGAGTTGTTTGATCTGCCCCCAAGAGGTGGATGTCATGGATAGTTCAATAGCTACGGGAAAGGGGTTTTTCATAGCATAGGCTCGGTTGCCCAAGGTATTTGTCGGCCATACTGAAAAACGCCGTAATTTCGAATCAATATATTGAATCTGAAAATCCGTCACATCATTGAATAATACCGTATTTTCCCTCGGACTCTCAGACACTCTATCGAGTACGGGCCAAAAATGTCGTGTTAAATAGGGTTTGTTATATTGATATTGTACCCGTTGTAAGGTGCTACGTTGCTGTTGACTGAAAGGGTTGATGTGACCATTACGAGTGAAATTGACTTCTTTGTCGTTACCCAAAAGTGCGATTTGCGGCGTATTATCCGCTGTTATAATAGGACGATCGATAATTTGTTGGAAATCACTATCCATAATTGCCAGAGATTGTTGCAATGCAGCGAGTTTTTTATCATGGGTGTTCAATATTTCTTTGTTGCGAAAAATATTGTATAACCCAGTGGTGGCAAGCATGGCCATGATCACAAAGAGAGATAATGCAACCAGTATTTCTAATAAGGTAAAACCTTGGTTTTGAGATTTCATGAGGTGACTAAAAATCCTCTAATTGTTGTAATGGGAGATTGCTGTTCATCAATATAGATACGAATTTCAGTTTTTAGTAATGCTTTATTTTCAGTATGATGGATAGCCGACCTCCAAAACCATGTTCTATTAAACTGTGTCGTGGTTCCTGAAAAATCACCCAGAGGCTTTGGCGTAGAACGATATTGATAGTCTAATTGATATTGATTAAATAAATATTTCCCAACTTGGTGAGCTTTGTTTTTTTGTTCTAAAATCATGGTAATATGATTATCTTCATAGACAACCCGAAAAATTGCTGTAATAGCAATGGCTAAAACCATGAGTGCAACCATCACTTCGATCAGCGTAAATCCTTTCATGGGGATTTCTCCAATTGATTAAGGGTGATAGTGCCATTTCGCCGACCTTGAAGTTGCAGGATTTTTTTGCTGCGTTGGGTTGTCACGTTAATAAAAAAAGGGGTTTGTTCTGCTGAATCATAAAAAATAATGGTAGGCTCT
Source organism: Gammaproteobacteria bacterium (assembly GCA_021773305.1). Lineage (GTDB taxonomy): Bacteria > Pseudomonadota > Gammaproteobacteria > UBA1113 > UBA1113 > JAJFKH01. The sequence continues at coordinate 7,942 of JAJFKH010000058.1, forward strand.
GATGGATCGTTACTGCTGGGTTGGTAAGTGATATTGATAGCGCTGGGTTTTGATTGAAAACCGAGTATAGGATCGGTTTTTAATTTTACCCACTGAGGGGGGCGTTGTGGATTAAATGGCGAAGATCCTTGGTATTGGTAAAATGTGTATCCTTTTGTATTAAAAGAAACGCCTAGGACGGTTGATTGTAAGATCGCTTGTTGTTTTGCAAAGGCTAACAGCATTTGTAAACGTTCGGTTGTCATTGCAATACGACGATTGTGCATAGGGCCGGTGACTGCAACGGTTGCAAAGGTTGCGATAATGCTGGCAATCACTAATACCACCAGGATTTCAATTAAGGTAAATCCTCGGCAGCGTTTAAGAGGATGTGTTATCGCTATCATCAATCGTCCAATTGCCGATGGTGGCATCTATCCCTTTTCCACTGGGCTTGCCATTGGCACCGTAAGAAAAGATGTCAAGGGTACCATGTACGCCAGGGTTTAAATATTGATAGGGATGGCTCCATGGATCCGTTGGCAAACGTTTTAAATAGCCTCCTTGCTTCCAATCTTGAGGGAGGGGCGCTATTTCAGGTTTTTTCACTAGCGCTTGCAAACCTTGATCTGTTGAAGGGTAAAAGCCATTATCTAATTTGTAGAGATCTAAAGCATTTTCAATTGCCAAAATATCTTGCTGAGCCTTGACGACTTTCGCTTGATCGGGTCTTGACATAATTTGCGGCACAATGATCGCGGCTAAAATGCCGAGTATCACCACCACAACCATGACTTCGATGAGGGTAAATCCTTGTTGTTTTTTCATAGTAACAGCCTCTAGCCTGTAAATTGGTTGAGAGAAAATATGGGTAATAATATCGCTAAAACGATGAACAGTACAATAGCGCCCATGATTAGGATGAGCAAAGGTTCAAATAAAGTCAATAATGTATCAATTTGGCTTTTGACTTCATTATCTTGATTATTGGATGCTCGGAGCAGCATGGCTTCCAGTTGCCCACTGGATTCTCCACTGCTAATGAGATGGAGACTCATGGGAGGAAAATAATGGGTTTGTCTCAAGGCTCGATGAATAGGTGCGCCTTCGCGGACATTCTCGGTTGCCTTGCGCAGAGCTTCATGAATAGGGATATTACTGACCAGATTGGATGCCGTGGTCATGGCATCGAGGATGGAGATCCCAGCGCTGGATAAGATCCCAAGGGTTCGGGAAAAGCGAGCTGTATGGACAATTTTAATAAATCGACCTATGACAGGGAGCCGCAAGAGTAGAGCATGCATCTTGCGCCGCAGTGCAAGATGTTTTCGCAAAAAATAATGAAATAGAGCTATGCTGCCAAGCAATAATATTAATATAGGTAATCCGTAGGTCGTTAAGCCTTGGCTGAAGCCAATGAGAATTTCTGTCATAAAGGGTAGTGTTTGTTCTGCTGAGGTGAACACTTGAATCATTTTGGGAACCACATAGGTCATTAAAAAAATCACAATGGTGATAGAAACCAATGTCATAATGGCTGGGTAGATCATGGCTTGTTGAATTTTTTGTTTGATGGCTTGCTGCTTTTCGATATAATCAGCTAATTGTTCTAATATCTGATCCAGTTTGCCTGAATCTTCACCGGCAGCAATGGTTGCTGAGTAAAGATTAGAAAAGCTCTGAGAGAAATCGCGCAAACCAGTGGCTAACGAATGTCCCTCTAACACACGAGAGCGTACGCTTAAAATAATTTGTCTGACCCTGTCTTTTTCTGTTTGCTCTGCACAGGCACTCAGGGCGTTTTCTAAAGGTATTCCGGCATTGAGCAGGGTGGCTAATTGACGGGTAAACAAGGTTAAATCACTTTGTGACATAGCATGTTGACGGCTAAAACGATTTTTTTTGATTTGTTTAATGGGCCTTACTTCTAAGGGGATGAGTCCCTGTTGTCGTAATTGCAATCGCACAAGTTTTGCCGAATCACCTTCTGTAACACCCTTTTTTTCTTTACCCATGGGGTCAATGGCTGTAAATTGAAATGCTGCCATATTAATCCTCGCTGGTCACTCGTAAAACTTCTTCGAGAGAGGTTTTACCTTCTAAGATCAGGCGCTTTCCATCTTCGAATATAGATGGGTAAATTTTTCGCGTATAGTCGCGTAACGCTTGCTCACTTTTTTGTTGATGAATAAGGTTCTGCAATGTTTGATCGATGGTAATGAGTTCGTATATTCCTGTACGTCCCTGATAACCTAACTGATTGCACTCAACACAGCCTCTAGCTTGGTAAATAAATGTATTAGCACCTGGCTTTATTTTCAATGTGTCGCATTCATTAGGTGTTGCTAGGCATTTTTCTTTGCAAGTGAGACAGAGCAAGCGAACTAAGCGTTGGGCGGCAACACCGATTAGACTGGATGAGAGTAAGAAGGGTTCTATGCCCATATCGCCAAGGCGAGTCAGAACGCCAATGGCTGTGTTAGTGTGTAATGTGGATAGCACTAAATGGCCGGTAAGACTCGCTTGCACGGCAATTTGTGCAGTTTCCAAATCGCGAATTTCTCCGATCATCACTACATCAGGATCTTGACGCAATATAGCTCGGAGTCCCCGGGCAAAGGTCATATTGACTTTCCTGTTGACTTGAGTTTGGCCTATCCCCGGTAAATAATATTCAATGGGATCTTCAACGGTTAATATATTGCGACTAATCTCATTTAATTCTGTCAATATTGCGTAGAGACTGGTAGTTTTACCTGCGCCGGTAGGGCCTGTGATAAGCAGAATACCATGAGGTTGTTTAATCAGTTTTTTCAGTTGGTTTGCTGTGTGTGATGCCATGCCCAAGTGAGTGAGATCCAAGTTTGCAACTTTTTTATCAAGCAATCTTAATACCACTCTTTCGCCGTGACTTGCAGGCATTGTTGACACTCGGACATCGATAGCTCGGCCTGCAATGAGTAGAGCAAGGCGGCCATCTTGGGGTAAGCGTTTTTCAGCAATATCTAATTTTGCCATGACTTTAACCCGAGAAACGATAAGGCTTGCAAGCACTCTTTGGGGTTGTAATATTTCTCGTAACACACCGTCTACTCGAAAGCGTACTACCATATGATTTTCAAAGGTTTCTAAATGAATATCTGAGGCTTGCAGTTTGATAGCTTGGGTCAAAATTGCATTCAGTAGACGGATAATAGGTGCATCATCTGCACTTTCTAAGAGATCTTCAGGAGTCGGGAGAGCTTCGACCATTTGCATTAAGTCGCTGGTTTCTTCCATATCATCGGCTAATTGTTCTGTCTCAACGCTGGTATTGTGATAATACTGCTCTAAGCGTTGGTTAAACGTTTCTTGGGTGATTTCTTGTAATTGTAATTTACAGTGAGTTTGGCGGCGAATTTCATTGATTGCTTCTATGGGGGTTTGATTTGTATAGAAAACGGTTGCGATGTTATCGTTTATTTCTGTGACCAGTAGAGTATGTTGTTTTGCAAAAGCATAGGGAATAATACGTTTTGCAAGAGGAGGCTTCGTATTCATGTTCAGTTACCTTACCGGAGGAAGTGTTGTTTCTGCTGAAGCGAAGGGCGTAGGTAAGATAGGTTGCTTGTCTGCTTCCCACATGGGCAAAACACGGTACTGTGAATCAGGTAGGGTATGTTTTTCCCGGTTTTCCCAAATCAATTGTTCATTGCGAATGAAATCATAGCGGTTGGCGGTTTGATCAAATGCATTTTCTCTATTCCGAATAATGGAGGGTTTTAAAAATATCATGAGATTTTTCTTCTCATAACGTCGTGTTGTATATTTAAATAATCGTCCAAGCAGCGGGATATCTCCGACAAAAGGAATTTTTGTATGGGTTTCATTAATTTTATTACTGATGAGTCCTCCGAGAACCAAAATATCCTTGTTGCTGACAAGTACGACAGTTTGTAAGGTTGTGATATTGGTAACAGGGGTGGTTGTGGGATCGATCGGATCTTCTAGGGTTTCGTTGCCCTGATCAATGGTTAATTGAACCGCATCACCGCGGTTAATTTGTGGTGTGACATAAAGGTGCAAACCAATATTGTTGCGTTCAAAGGTCGTAAATGGAGTCACGGTATTGTTAGCACCGCCGGTATCGGCATACGATCCTGTTTCGATAGAAAGGGTTTTACCTACTTCAATTTTTGCCTCTTGGTTGTCCAATACGACCACAGAAGGCGTGGATAGAATGTCTGCTGAACCGTCTTGGGCAAGAAGGTGAATGACTTCCCGCAAATCACCATTTTTGATGACACCAACACCCGGGTTGAATCCCGTAGGTAGATTATTGCCGTTGGTGCTGGTATCGTTTTCATCATTGCCAAAACCTTCATTACTGATTTGTCCCCAAAGTACCCCGAGCTGAGTACGCATAGTTTCATCCACTTCCACAATAGCTGCTTCGACTAAAACTTGTGCGGGACGACTATCCAAGTTATCAATCACATTTTTAAGGGTGGCCATGATGGCAGGAGGGGCTGTGAGAATGATACTGTTGGTGCTGGGTTCAGCTTCAATGACTACATTGGATTTGGTATTTTTCTCTGGGTTGGCTGTTTCAGCGTTTGCGGTGGATTGAGCAACTTTACTCAAGATAGGTGCTAAGTCTTTGGCTTTTAAGTAGTGTAGATAAATGACTTGGGTGTTGCCCATGGAGCCACGAGGAGCCGGTGCATCTAGACGAGAAATGAGTGCTTTGGCTCGAAGTCTGGCTTCTCGATCACCGCTAATGATAACACTGTTGGTGTGATCATCTGCCACAACAGAGAGTTGACTGTTACTGTTCTGATGTCCACTGTGAAGATTATTAAGTACATTAGCTACTTGAGATGCGGTGGCTTTTCTCAGGGAGACAATATCTATATTATTCGTGGCTGCTTTGTCCACATCTCGAATAATATCCATAATGCGTTGAATTTTTGCAGCAGACGCGGAAACGATCAGCGAATTACCTGGATCGTATGCAGCAATATTACCTGTTTCGGGCATTAACGGACGCAAAACGGGCAAAACTTTACTGGCATTGACATTGCGTAAGGGAATGACTTGAACGACTAATTCATCACCTAAATGAGGGTAACGTTGGGATCCCACCGGGGTTGCTGCTTGACGGGATTCGGAGAGTAGTATAATTTTTGTTACTTCTCCCGTATCCACGGCACCATAGCCTAAGACTTGTAGCATGGAAAGGAATACTTGGTAAATTTCTTTGCCATCCATGGGACGGCTTGAGATCATATTGATTTTGCCATTCACCCGGGGATCGATGAGAAAATTTCGACCTGTTTCCCGAGAAATTTCTTCAATGACATTATGGATGTCCACATTTTGTAGATTCCAGAGTCGTTTGTCATCTTCGGCAAATGCAGATAATATAACCAGCATCCCCAGAGAGAAGATAAAAATCCGAATAGCATTAAGACATGGTTTCATCAATGATCTTCACGAAATGGTTGTTTTTTAGTCGTACCCAAGGCAAGCTAGTTTGGCCATCATAACAAGATTTTCAGGGTTATGGTAGCGAAGAATTGGAAGTGTTTTGAGCAAAAAGCTTTAAAGTGGGTTGAGTTTGTGTTAGTCTTTACCGTTGCTGGCTACGGAGTGTATTCTGTTATCGTGCACTCAACTCCTGATGGCATAATAATAAATCATTAATAATAAAGGCTCATCCATGATGACTCAACAACAATTTATAGATGCTTGTGAAGCAGGTGATATTGAAACACTTGAAAAGTGCTTACTGTCCGGTAATGCGGCTATCAATCAAGCAGATAATGATGGCGAGACCCCGCTCTATAAGGCTTGCTCTAAAGGCCATGAGGCCATCGTCACATTACTGCTCCAACAGGGTGCGGATATCAATCAAGCAGATGATGATGGCCGCACCCCGCTCTATAGAACTTGTTTGCAAGGCCGTGAGGCCATCGTCACGTTACTGCTCCAACAGGGTGTGGCTATCAATCAAACAAATAATGATGGCGAGACCCCGCTCCATATGGCTTGCATTAAAGGCCATGAGGCCGTCGTGACATTATTGCTCCAACAGGGTGCGGCTATCAATCAAGCAAATAGGTATGGCAAGACCCCGCTCCAGTTAGCTTGCTGGAAAGGCCATGAGGCCGTCGTCACGTTACTGCTCCAACAGGGTGCGGCTATCAATCAAACAGATAATAATGGCGAGACCTCGCTCTGTAGTGCTTGCTATGGAGGCCATGAGGCCATCGTCAGGCTCTTGCTTCAACAAGACGGTATAAGAATCAATTTACGAAATAGAAATGAGCGTATACAGCTAGTTAGGGCTATAAAACGCACGATATTGGGTTGCGAGGATATGGCTATTGCAGGGTTACTTCTGGAAGTCCTTTACCAAACGAGAAAG
>JAJFKH010000059.1 GCA_021773305.1 Gammaproteobacteria bacterium
AAAAATTGAAGGAAGCCAAAAAATCAGACAATTCTAAAAAGAAAGGTTTCTTTTCTCGGTTCAACAAGAAAGACACGCCTAAAGTCAGTGAGTCTAAGCAAGAAGAAGAGCCAGAAATTGAATCTGTTGAAGAGCCAGTAGTTGAAGCTAAGCAAGAAGACGCAAATCCAGTAATTGAAGCTGTCGAAAGGAAAAACACACTTGCTTTGTTACAAAAATTTCGCGAGGGCAAAGATTTTGATAAATTCCTTACTCTTACAGCTTTAAAGCAAGAGCTTGAGGAGATTACGAGTGATAAGGTTGAGTTGCAGGGAAATGATTCGGACGATAGGCTGAGTAACGCTAAAAAAGTAATAGCAGCAGAAACGGTTTTCAATCAAAAACATTTTCGTAAGCATATACTACCTGGTCTTAAAAAGTTTGTTGAAGCATGGCAAAAAGCAAATAAGATTGAGATAAAAAGCAAGAACAATGTCGTAGCAAACTCTTCTCTGCGGTATATTCAGCTGGGTGAACTTCCCTTTGTGTTGACCTTTTTCGTACCAACGAGTAGTTTTGCGTGTAGTAAAAACTGTAGTGTTGTGGATCTGTCAGAATTTGGCTTAAGGATCCCTAACGAGCAAATGCTTCTCCTTGATGAGGCTACGGGATGCTTAAACGAGCTCTTATTCAGCCAGAATATGCCGCAATTCGGTACATTAGTAGAGCTTAGTGCTGCAAAAGTATCCATGATCGATGCCAAAGATAGAGATTTTAAGATATCTATAGAAAAGCTTCTTGGCAAATGGGCCATCAAAATTGTCAACAATTTACGAGAGGAGATGGTTGAGTGGGTGGAGACGCTAGAAGATTTGCAGGATGAGTGGCTTGCAAGCTATAACGCTACAAGTAGTGACGTGGAGGCTTTGCGTACTGGGCTTGCGACGAATCAACGCCGAGCCAAGAATTTAGCTCAGAGTGCTGGCGAGATAGTAAAGGGGCTTGCAGAAAATTATTTGCCTGAGTCAATAGATGTTATTGCCCCATGGATCTTTGCCTTGAATGCTGCTGCTCCGCAAGAGCTGCAAGCGCCTGCTGAAGTGCCAGAGATACCAGGTGATTTAGTCAAAGATGAGGAGCCATTCTCTATTCCTGTTAAGTTTCGCGAATTGCTCAAAGATATTGAAGCGAGTAAGATTACGTCAAGAACTTATGATCATGATATTGGACAGGAAACACGAGAAATACTTCATGAGCGACTCAATCAGGACGTACAGCCCGGTCAAAAAATTGAGTATTATATGGCGTATTTAAGCGTATTGAAATCTATGGCATCATTGTTGAGTATTCATGCTAATTCGGGATTGTTCCAAGGGAAAAGCCAATTTACGAGGAAGTTTAATGCCACCACGGATGCTATTAAAACGTTATTGGTAAAAGCGATTGAGGAGCGTCAAGACGAATTAGCCGAAAAGAATAACTTTGATGAACTCAAGGCGTTTACAGAAGATATGATGAGTCGAATAATCTTTTGGCATCAGGATAGATTTCACAAGCATGGGTTAACTAAGACCCAGGATAAGTTGCAGCAGCGTTGCCAAGTGCTACTTAGCAAAAAAGCTGAGGATGCTCTTGCTCCTGCTCTGTAACCAAGGATATCTAGATGTTGACAAGGTGGAAGGTTTTGGCCCTCCGCCTTGTTGTTTAAAGATGAATGCTAAAAACTGTCATCTTACCCGCGGCAAGTATCACTATGTGATGTATAGAATTTTTTTATAGTTTAATAGACGAATGATAAATAACGAGGTTGGGTATTTTTGACACCCTGGCTATTTTATACCATACTGTAAAACAGTCACGGCTATTTTACAGTAGCCTTAAAAACAGCCTAATTGGAGTGCGTATCGTGGAGCGCTATTGTCAAGCCCCCATTATGAATGACTTAGCAAAAAAAATGGTTTTCATTGGTGGGCCTCGTCAAGTTGGTAAAACAACCCTTGCAAAATTCATCGCAACCTCTGCTTATGGCAAATCAGAATATTTTAATTGGGATAATGATCGGGATCGATCCGCTATTCGCAATAAACATTGGTCTCTTGAAAGTAGTTTGGTTGTTTTTGATGAACTGCATAAATATCCCCATTGGAAGCAGTGGATTAAAGGTCAATACGATACAAAACCTGAAGGTCAACAATACCTTGTCACAGGTTCAGCACGATTAGATGTCTATAAGCAAGGTGGTGATTCGCTACTAGGCCGATACCATTATTGGCGACTACATCCTTTCACTCTTGATGAATTACCTCTTTCCATCACAAAACAAGAAGGACTCGAACGGTTACTCACAGTGGGTGGATTTCCGGAACCCTTTATGATGAAGGATGAACGAGAGGCTCGACGTTGGCGGCGAGAAAGGTTTGACAGAATTTTACGTGAAGATATTCAGGATTTAGAACGGATCCGAGAAATTCAATTACTCAGGCTATTTGTTGATGCATTACGAGAGCGTGTCACCAGCACATTAACGCTGTCAAATATAGCTGAAGATTTAGGTGTATCTCCTGTCACGATTAAATCTTGGTTAGGTCTAGTGACAAGAATGTATCTGTGTTTCCCAATTTTGCCACTCACTCGTAATGTGCCTCGGGCCATTCATAAACCCAATAAAGTTTATTTTTATGATAACGCTGATGTCATTGAAAAGAGCAGCGGCGGTGCACGGTTGGAAAACTTAGTTGCAACCACACTATTGAAACGTTTAAATTTTATTGAAGACTATTATGGTTATCGTTGCCAACTCTGCTACATCCGCGATAAGGACGGCAGAGAAGTCGATTTCGTTACAGTGATTGATAATCAAGTAGAGGATTTAATTGAAGTCAAACTGTCAGATACTACCATTGCAAAGCCACTTAAATATTATGCAGAAAAACTTAAACCTAAGCGAGCTGTCCAACTGGTTGGTAATCTTACTCGGGCTTATCACAGCAATGGGATCCTCGTATCAAATCCCATTGATTTTTTTTCTGAGCCGCCTTGGGAAGATTTGTCATAGGTTGAGCCTACGGGTTTCCTAGTAGTATAACGTCCGCATTCCGCTGAGCAAATAAACCATTACAAACGACCCCTGGGATATTATTAATGGTTTGCTCTAATTTTATCGGATGCTCAATGGTGAGGTTATGCAGATCTAAGATGATATTGCCATTGTCCGTGGTAAAGCTTTCTCTGTAGACAGGATTGCCTCCCAGAGTGACTAACTGTCTTGCCACGCTACTTCGGGCCATGGGGATCACTTCAATAGGGAGGGGAAAGCTGCCAAAAAGCCCTTGAGTTTTGCTTTTATCGGCAATACAAATAAATTTTTCTGCATTATAAGCAAGAACTTTCTCACGGGTCAGCGCGCCACCGCCGCCTTTAATGAGTTGTTTGATGGAATTAATCTGATCTGCTCCATCTACGTAGATGGGAAGCTGACCGATCCCATTAAAATCATAGACAGGGATCCCATGAGATTTTAAGCGCTTAGTGGAAGCTTCAGAGCTGGAAACGGCCCCTTCTATTTGATGTTTTATGCGTGCGAGAGCATCAATAAAGTAATTGACTGTGCTACCAGTGCCCACTCCGATAACCCCATTTTCTGGAATATAAGCCAAAGCCGCTTCAGCTGCGGCTTGTTTTTCTGCCTCAATGGTCATGTTTGCCTACCTTCTCCAATTTTATCCTTACCTAGGATAAGTATACCGGTGTCTTTGGTCATATTGAAGAGGTTGACCATTTAATAAACCCTTAATATTTTGTTAAGATTCATAATGTATATTATTTATACGAATATAAGTTAAATAAAAGATACAAGCTTAAGGTGAAGTGCTCGAAAAAATAAAATTACAAGAGGTGGGAGAGTATGGCTGAAAAATTAAAAAAATTAACGAAGAGACCCTCTTATGGAACCCATGCTTTTTTTGCGCTGAAAGAGTTTTTTGGTACATTAGATCCTTGGCTGGGACTTGGTATTGCTGCTATTGGTTTTTCCTTGACACTAGGCCCTCTTTTTCCTTATGCTTGGCTTGCTTTTGCAGGAGCCGCAACTCTTTGTATTAGCGTTGGTTTAGTACGAGCAAGCTTTTATTCGAGCCGACGTTTTTTCAAGCGAGGCATCTCCCAAGAAAAAATTGCTATAAATGAATTTAAAGACATAATGAGTCAAGTTGATGTTGCGCAAAAGCAATTTGATGATTTTTCTACAACAAGTCATATAAATCGATTGTTAGATTGGGTGAATAGCCATTCTGATAGTGTTGTTAAAGCGTTAGATCAGAGCTTAGCGGATGACAGTCCTTTTAAAAATCGTTTGTTGTCGCTAAAACAGGCGGGTTGTGATCAAAAGCAGTTATTGCAAGAATATATTCGTGATGATGTAAGTCGATCAGTTGATATATCAGAAGAGCAAAAACATTGCCATGGAAAACTGGATAAATTTGAGGATTTTGAAAAAACATTTTCCGGTGGATTATTCTTAACCTATGGCTTTGTGATGACGGGGCTTGCATTGGCTGCTCCCTTTCTTCTTGCAGGAATGCCTTTTGCTCCGATGGTTGCTATTACGGCAGTTGTCGTAGGGCTGAGCCTAGGTCTCGTGGTTGGAACGATGACTTATTTCACTCATAGACGCTATCAGAAACGTCAGAAAGTGAGAAAAAATGAAACTCAGAATCAATACCAAGAATTGCAGCAGTTAAATAAACATAACAGTAAGAAATCGAGTATGGAAAAAAATGCAGAAAAAATTAACAAGCATTCGCTTCCTAACGATCCTAATAATAAGTCTTGGGAACGAGCGCGGCCGATAAAAAATTCTAATGCCAGAAAAGGACTCTTTATCGTAGGTGAGGCAAACAAAGATGTTGAGGCTCCTATTAAAAATGAAAAAAAGGTGAAGCCTGAAGATCCTTTGCTGGCGAATGCGGCAATTAATTAGAATGCATCTGTGCCAAGTATAGCTTACAGCATACTTGTCCAGCAGAGCTTTCTTTTTCTAAGTGCCAGTGTTTGGGGATACTCAGCTGAGGAAGCGACGATTCATGTTCAATATAAACAAGACTACTTTCATCTAGCCAGTTGTTTTTTTCAATCAACTGGCAGGTTTCCTCAACCAATCCTTTGTTAAAAGGCGGATCGACAAAAATCATATTGTATTTCCTATGGTTTCTTTGTGATAAGTAATGTAATGCATTGTCATGAATAATGTGATAATTGTCTTTGTCGATAAAAGCGAGTGATTTCTGTAAATGTTCTACGGCGAGAGAGTTATCATCAACAAATGTTCCGTGGGCTGCACCCCGAGAGAGGGCTTCTAATCCTAAGGCACCACTGCCGGAGAAGATATCTAGGCAGTGACGATGTAGAATGTTTTTGCCTAGCCAGTTGAATAGGGTTTCTCGTATTCGATTCGGTGTTGGCCTGAGGGCTGGGATGTTTGGGATTGAGAATGTGCGTCCCCGCCACCGGCCACCGATAATGCGTAGTGCTTGGGGATATTTACCAGTGGACAACTTTTGCAACGCTCTCGGTTAATTGGCTATCCACGGGAATTTGTTTTTCCGGCCCCACTGTAACGGTAATCATTTGATTTGGTTTTACATAGCGTTTAAATGCTTTTTCAATTTGTTTTTGAGTGACTTTGTTGATGTTATCTTGGTATGTGTCAAGATAGTCTAAGGGTAAATCGTAAAAAGCAATCAAGGAGACATTGGCTAAAATATCTTTATTGCTGGCAATTTTCCCAGGGAAACTATCAATCATATGTTTTTTGGCATTGTCCAATTCCGCTTGAGTCACACCTTTTTCGACAAATTGATTGACTATTTTATAGGTTAAATCCATGGCTTTTTCTGCCACATCATTACGTGTTTGTAGGACGATGACAAAGGGGCCAGGATCTTTCATAGGAACAAAATGGCTGGAAATATGATAAGAATATCCACGCTCTTCTCTGACTTCTTTAAAGAGCCGTGAAACAAAGGTTCCGCCACCAAGAATGTAATTGCCTACAACGAGAGCATAATAATCAGGGTTATGGCGATCAATCGCTAAATCTCCCATGCGAATATAGGTTTGACTGGATGGAAAGGGAATATGCTCAATGAGTTCTGTGGGTTGATGCGTTTCTTTGGCAAAGGTTTTAGGTTTTTTGCCTTTAGGTAAATGCCCCGCAATTTGTTTTGCAATAGAGAGAGCTTGCTTTTTCTCAACGTCGCCGACAATGACGACGGTGGCGTTGTTTCCAACATAATACTGTTGATAGAAATGACGGATAGCATCCGTGGTGATTGAAGATACCGTTTGTTTATTGCCGATAAGCGGATGACCATAAGGGCCGTCGCCATACATGAGTTGGTAAAATGTGTTATTCGCTAGCACGCTTGGGGATTGTTGCTGATGTTCTATGCCCAGGAGCAATTGGTTTTGCAAACGGGCGAAGCTGTCCTCAGGGAAAATGGGATTTTTGATGATGTCACTGAATGTCAACAGTGCTTTTTCCATAAGCGGCTTTTCTATTAATGTGCGCAAGCTAAAAGCGCTGCTGTCTCGGCTACTGCTGGAGCCGAAAATAGCACCGGTATCAGCAAAATTCTCTGCAATCTCATCGGCGGACAGTGTTTTTGTACCTTCACTTGCTAATTCAGCCGTGAAATTTGCGAGTCCATAAGATGTTCCATCGCGAGCTGATCCTGCATTGAATATCAAATTAACATCAAGCAAAGGTAATTCGGGGGTATAAACGTAAAAAACCTTTGCACCGTTATCTAATTGCCATTGCTGAATATCGACTATTTTTGCTGAGGCTTGTTGCCAGGAAAAAATGATGCACAGGATAAATGATAGTTTTTTAAGCATTATTGCTTTCCTCCTCAGATGAATTGTCATTGGAATGTGAAATAGGTTGGGGAACGAGGGTCGTGATAATGACTCGTTCGGGTGTCAAATATTTCTTTGCAACAGCTTGCACTTGCTCTGCTGTTACCGCGCGAATGTGATCGGACAGCCGGTCGAGTTCCTGCCAGGGTAGACCGATACTTTCTAGTGTGCCAAGAAGTCTTGCTTGATAGTACAAAGAATCTTGGGAATAAATATTGCTGGCAATTTCTTGGGTTTTGACTCGTTCTAATTCACGGGAAGTCACAGGCTCCTCTTGTATTGTTTGGATTTGCGCCCAAATAGCTTTTTCCACATCTTCTGTGCTATTGCCTTGGGCTGGGATCATTTCAAACGTAAATAAATCATCCAGCCTACTGTAAGCGTTGTAACCTACATCAATAGAGCTTGCAATTTTTTGTTTGCGAACGAGTTCTTTCGGCAATCTGGAGCTATCGTCTCCAGCAAGAACGGATGCTAGCACGGTAAGTGCATAGGGTTCCCAAGGAATTTCTGTTGTTGTAATGCCAGGGACGTTAAAGCCCATATAAGCCAACGGAATTTTTGCTGGGATCTGTACCTCAGTGTTGCGGGGTCCCATGGGTTTGACTTCCGGGTGTGGTTTGATGACAGGTAATGGCGACGGTCTGAGTTTTGCAAAATATTTTTCAGCAAGAGCAAAAACTTCCTTGCTCTTTACATCGCCGACGACAATGAGAGTTGCATTGTTTGGTGCGTACCAGGTTTGATACCAGCGACGTAAATCTTCCACTGTCATGTTATCTAAATCACTTTGCCAGCCGACGATGGGATGATGATAGGGATTAGATAAAAAAGCTGAGGCTTGGAAACGTTCAAAAGCTGTCGCTTCTGGAACGTTATCAGTGCGTAACTTCCGTTCTTCTTTAACGACTTCAATTTCTTTGTCAAATTCTTTTGCGGGTAAACGCAAATTTTTCATTCTATCGGACTCAAGCTCAAAGCTTAATGAGAGTTTATCGCTGCCTAGTTTTTGGTAGTATCCGGTGTAATCATAAGCGGTGAAAGCATTTTCACTGCCGCCATTTTCTGCAATAATTTTTGAGAATTCACCGGCGGGATATTTGTGGGTGCCTTTGAACATCATATGCTCAAGAGCATGGGAAATTCCGGTTAACCCTAAAGGTTCGTAGCTGGAGCCGACTTTGTACCAAATTTCAGAAAAGACAATGGGAGCTCGATGATCTTCTTTGACGATAATTTTCAAACCATTCGCCAATTGCTTTTCTTGAGTGGTATCTTTGAAAGCCGAACCCGAATAGCCACACATCGGTAAAAATATACACATAAAAACGAGCCAATAGCCGGTTCTGTTGTTCATTTCTGAGTCTTCCCTTGATCTGTTATCACCTAACAGTATATCGCGTTGAAAGATGAATTTCATGTTCAGGTGGGGTAAAATGAGACTGTTAATGTCGAGGGTTACTGGAAATCACTTTATGCTAGGTATATTTAAACGAAACAAGGGTGCCCATCACCCCGAAGATGCGTCCGCCAACCCTTCGGAAGAGCCAGAAGATAATCCACAACTTCCTGAAAAAAAAGGATTTTTTAAAAAACTCACCCGAGGACTCAAGCGCACAAAGAGTCATTTTTCCGAAGGAATTGCTAATCTTTTTCTCGGTCGTAAAATTATTGACCAATCCCTGTTTGATGATATTGAAACCCAGCTGCTTTCCGCAGATGTTGGGGTGGAGGTCACAAATGAGATTATGTCCCAGTTGACAGAGCAATTACAGCGCAAACAATTGAAAGATCCAGAGGTGTTTTTTGCTGAGCTGCGTCAGCAATTATTACGTATTTTGCAATGTTGTGAAGTGCCTCTGAAAGTGGAAACGCAAAAGAAGCCATTT
The DNA here is from genome assembly GCA_021773305.1 of Gammaproteobacteria bacterium. Classification (GTDB taxonomy): domain Bacteria; phylum Pseudomonadota; class Gammaproteobacteria; order UBA1113; family UBA1113; genus JAJFKH01. Next base: position 8,787 of record JAJFKH010000059.1, read on the forward strand.
GTTGTGCTCATGGTTGGTGTCAATGGCTCTGGTAAAACAACAACCATTGGCAAATTGGCAAAACGCTTTCAAGATCAGGGCTTGTCAGTGATGCTGGCTGCGGGAGATACCTTCCGTGCAGCGGCCATCGAACAAGTTCAAGTATGGGGGGAGCGTAACAATGTTCCTGTTATTGCACAGCAAGCAGGATCAGACAGCGCATCGGTTATTTATGACGCTTTTTCTGCTGCCAAGGCTCGTAATGTTGATGTGTTATTAGCCGATACAGCGGGTCGATTGCACACCCAGGATAATCTTATGGCCGAGCTGGAAAAAATTAAGCGAGTCCTCGGCAAATTAGATCCAGATGCACCCCATGAAGTTTTATTGGTGTTAGATGCCGGTATTGGACAAAATACACTTGTGCAAGCTGAGCATTTTCAGAAAGCGGTTGATGTATCAGGATTGGTTTTGAGTAAAATGGATGGCACAGCGAAAGGCGGTGTTATCTTTGCTGTGGCAAAGCGCTTTTCCATTCCTATCCGTTTTGTAGGTGTTGGAGAAGGGATTGATGATTTGCAACCCTTTTCAGCAGATGCTTTTATTGATGCCCTTTTTAACAAGGACGATTCTGTAGACTGATGATTCATTTTGAGCGTGTTACAAAACAGTATAGCCATGATCATGAAGCCTTGAAGGATGTGACTTTTCATTTGCCGAAAAGGGAAATGGCATTTTTGACAGGTCATTCTGGGGCAGGGAAAAGTACATTATTGAAATTACTTTTACTTGCCGAACGACCTAGTGAGGGTGAAATCATTGTGAATAATATCCCCTTTAAACGAGTGATGCGAAGCCAAATCCCCTATATTCGACGTAATATGGGCGTTATTTTTCAGAATGTAAAATTACTGAATGAAGTGACAGTTTATGACAATGTGGCGTTACCTTTAGTCATTGGTGGATACCGCCGCCGGGAAATAAATCGTCAAGTTCGTTCTGCATTAGACAAAGTTGGCTTGCTCGACAAAGAAAAAATGTACCCTTTGACATTGTCTGGAGGAGAACAACAGCGCGTCGGTATTGCGCGGGCCATTGTTGGTAAACCACCGCTATTATTGGCCGATGAGCCAACAGGTAATTTGGATCCCGGACTCTCTTCTGAAATTATGTCTTTACTGGAAGAGCTGAATCAAATGGGAATGACGATGTTGATTGCAACCCATGATTTAGCATTGATAGGTCGCCTAAAACATAGAATCTTAACCCTTCACAAAGGGCGTATGTTAAGCACAGGAGTTCGTTTTACGGATGATGGCAAAGCGTAATCAACCTTCCGCTGGTGTAAGTTCATTAAGATACTCTTGGCTGAGCCAATTATTTATGGGCCATGCGCGCGCTTGTTTCTCTAGTATTGTACGCCTTAGCCGGACGCCGTTCGCAACACTTTTAACAATGATTGTTGTGGGGATTTCTTTAGCTCTACCCCTTGGATTATTTGTTCTGGTGCAAAATGCTCAAATGCTGAGTCAGCAATGGAACAAGGGGCAGCAGTTATCGTTGTTTCTTCGTATGGATGTGAGTCAGTCTGAGGTTGATGAATTTTTGGTGAAGTTACAGCTCGATCCTCAAATCAGTTCATTTCAATATATTACTCCAGATGAAGCGTTGAGTGAATTTCAAGAAGCCGCGGGAATGAAAACGTTATTAGAATCGTTGCCGAGTAACCCATTGCCAGGTGTTGTTATTGTGACCCCCAAAGAAAACCATTCGACGCCCAGCATGAGGCGTTTGGTGAGTCGGTTGAAACATGATCCTCAGGTAGATTTGGTGCAGTTTGACTACCGATGGATTGAGCGTTTACTCACAATTATCCTGCTGTTGAAGAAGTTTGTTTGGGCATTTGCTATGCTGCTAGGCGTTGGGGTGATCATGGTGATTGGAAATACTATCCGTCTTGCCACAGAAAATCATCGTAATGAACTTGAAATTATCAGGTTAATGGGTGCCACAAATGCTTTTATAAGACGCCCCCTACTCTATACAGGAACTATTTTTGGTGTTTTGGGGGGCATTATCGCCTGGCTCTGTGTGGATTTTATGATTCTTTGGCTTCAGAGCACAGTGACACATTTGGCCAATCTTTACTCAAGCCATTTCCATTTGGATGAATTAGGACTTTTTATGGCGCTGTCTATGATTATGATGGGAGGCGGATTAGGTTTTCTAGCATCCTATGTGGTGATTAGCCGCGAATTACGGACTATGGCGTAATCCCACCTGCGAACAGTATAAATTTGATTATTATTTGCACTTCCCATAAAATTATTATATGCTCTCATTATGATAAATGAGATAAAAACAACGAAAAGTGGACAGTATGCCTGATAATTATAGTTTTTTTTCCAATAGTGGTGACCGTAATGCTGTTATGGATGGGGGAGCCTCAATCACAAGTGTGCAGCCCCAATTACAGATTAATTTATCTTATAATGAGCTGAAAAAGCTCATTGAAACGAAACATCATTACACGGAATTCCCTAGTTTGATTGAAAAAATAATAGAGCTAAGGCTTATCCATCGACAAGTATTGGATCCAGATAATAAAATCGATCGTATCCTCAAAGAAATGATAGGGAAAGTGCAGTGCGTCCAGCTTGATTTGAAGGAGAAAATTATTTTGCCATTTATTTATAATTTTGCTCTATATCTGGAGTTGAACAAAGAGTATGATGACGCAAAGACTGAAAAAGCTTTACACGCTATTCTCTCTGTATTTGGTAATTGCTTCCATAAAGATCATTTTCGTAGCCTAGGTGAAGAAAAGGTGTATTTAAAAGCGTTGATCGCGTGGAGTCCTGAAACGTTATATGCTGAGCTACAAAAAGAAGATACCTTACAGAAGATTGATAGCTCAATGCTGAAGTTAGTATATTACGTAAGAAAAAAAATGCTGCAACAAAATCTTAATGTGATCCTCTACCAGAAAAATCTTCTTGAAGAATATGCTGTTAAAGAGACTGAATATATTGCCGCAAGGGAAGCTTGTATAAGAGAGATCTATCAGGATGAAATAGCTTATCCAGATTTAACTAAAGTTGAATCCATGATGTTGCTGTTTTTATTCCCAGAATATTCCGCCCGTATTTTACCGTGGCTTTTATATTTAGGTTCGATAAAAGAAATGCTAGAAGCTGTGCTACCTTCCGTTGACCGAGGGTCTATTGAATATTTTTGGGAGAGTAATGATTTATATTTCAATTTCGATGATCTTTATAAAGACATAGTAAGCTTATTAAAAGACATAAGGACTATTGGAGAAAAACTACAGGGGAAAGCGAGTATTTTTGATTTAGCTGAGGGGGAGTCTGTAAGTCCTTATGCAACCCCAGAAGATGCAAAAAGCAATAATGAGTTGCTGCGTAGTTATATTCAACAAGATAAAAGTGTGTTATATCTTAATGGGCTTTATGGGTATTTATCAGCAAAAGAAGAATTTAATATACATCGTCATAGAACGCTTGACCGAGTTCTCGGAATTACGCGAATTAATGCACTAGAAGAAACTATCCGACATTTACAAAAAAACATTTTGGAAGCAATGCGACGTGAACTTAGTGAAGCTTATCTATGGAAAAATTTAAAGCCTAAAATTGCGGGACATGCTATTGAAGATGATGGTAAAATAAGGCGTTTCAAATCAATGCGTCAAAAAAAAATCGCTAAGTTTAGTCAATTAAAAATAGTCTACGATACGCCTTATCATGGCCTCATTCGCAAAAAAATAACACGATTTAATTTGAAAAAAGAAGTTGAAAATTTAGCTAAGGAAGAACATAATTTCCACGGTGCAGCTATCCGAAATAGACTATAATAATAGATGTACCGAGCAAGATAAAAGGGAGGAGATGAAGATGAATAACGGAAAATGTCTGAGTGTCTGTTGTTTTGCCCTTGCCGCAGGTGTTCTATGGGGATTGAGTTTATGGGTGATAGGGCTGGTTGCCTGGCTATTTGGCTGGGGGGCTGCTATGGTCGCTACTATGGGCTCAATGTACATAGGCTTCGGAGCGAGCCTCATGGGAAGCCTTATTGGAATGGTCTGGGGATTTATCGACGGATTTATTGCAGGATTTATTTTTGCATGGCTATATAACTTTTTCTTAAGAAAATGCTGTAAATCTTAGTTTTTTGTGCTTTGCTATGTTTGTCGCACCTGTGTTTTTTTAAAGAGCTGGTTGGCTTACACCGTATTAGAGGGTCGGCCCAAATTCGTATGAAATGCTCCATCATTAGTGTAAAATTTAACCCTTTCTTTGCATTTGGGTCGCCCCTCAAGAGAAGCCCTAGATAGGTTAGCAAAGTATGGCTCTGTCGCATATTTTTGTTTAGACCTTTAACATCAAAGGGCCGACTTTTCCTAGGCGCAGTTATCCAGTTAACGCATAAAATTGTTCTGGAATAGGTATCTCATTAGCTGCCTCATGTTGGTTTTTCCTCAGCATGTGGTGCAACTCAATGCCTTGCAACGTAACATCTGCAGAATGAAATGCCTTAAGCCCCAGCATCGGGTTGACTATCTTTTTAATGAAGCGGTGGCCCTGTTCAACAATGTTATTGAGATACTTAATTTGTCGAATAAGGAATTGGTCGCTTCTTTCTAGTTCCTCATTGATAACTTTAAGCGCAGAATGATTCGCGCCACTTTCATCAATGGTGATCTTTTCCGGATGACCTGAAAATGGTAATACTAAATTGCATTATAGCTGGGGGAAAGCCGACGTTCACCTTTGGGATTCAGCTCACAGGGAACAAACCCGGCATCCATCGCTCCGCGTATTTTGCAGGAAAGGCAAGGTAAAGCGGCGCGCGCGTACTCTCGGAGCGAAGTGCACCGATCTTGAGAAGTGCTGAGGTAATCCGACGTGCAGCGCGATCACTGATGCCCAATATGGTATCAACCTCGCCGCGTTCCAGAACGCCCTGATATAAAACAGCCTTTAGAACGAGGTCGGATTTCGGGGGTAACTCACCGGCTCGCATTTCCTCTTCCGCCCAAATCATGATCCGGTTGCGCAACCGCTCCGCCTTGAGCAGCGAACCCATAAACTCGACCTGATCGATACTGATGCGCAAGAAGAACTCTGTGAACGATGCCAAAGCCGCTTCGCTGAGCGTACCGCGGCCATCGCGATCTCTGTCACAGGTCTCTAGATGGGCTTTGTAATCTTTCTCGCGGCGAGCCAGTCCGCGCGCGACCGACCAAAGCCCGCGCGTATCCAGAGAATTCCGCAACATTGCATAGGACATGAGTCGCGCCACGCGGCCCATTGCCATCCAGAAAAGGGTGCACCCAAAGCAGACGATGATGCGCGCAGGCTACGGCCAAAATGAATTTGATGCGGCCAGCACGGGCGTAAGCCTTATGCATGCGGGCAAGAAACCGAGGAACAGCTCCAGGACTGACAGCGACGTGGCGTCCCACTTGCACGTAGCGTTCGCGGAGTTCACCCGGCACGACTTTCACACGTTCTCCTGTATCAGGGTATTCGATCCAGAGCAAGTCTTCCGGCAACAACTCACAAAAGCGGCGATGCATTTCGATGATGGATGCTGGAGCGGTAGGGGCATTCTCCATTCCACCGTCATCAATCCATTTCTGGACAATAATATGTGCCTTGGCTTCGAGCTGAAGATTGCGCTTCTTCGGATCGGCACTGTAGTTGCCTTCAAGAGCTCGTTCGATATCAATCGGATGCGTGTTGTGGCCTTCAATCAGGTTCGAGTAGTAGCAATTCATCGCCCTTACGAGATCCGCTAGCACCGCCGCAATAGACTCCGGCAAGCTACTGCGGAAGGCAGCAGATTTTTCTGCGAGTTCCAGCGCAAGATCGTTCAGGACTCTCCTATGAGGAGACCCTTCGTCCACCATCAGCGGCTCGAAAAGCCCTAGACTTTCACCATCATCCTGTACCATTTTTGACCCGTATATTGGCCGCTTTTAAGGCCATCTTTTGCTCCTAAATTAGGTCAACTATATCATGAAGTTAAGTAAAAAAATAATCTAACTTTGTCCGGTATATTGGCCGGTTTAGTGGCCGGCTGTCACCTTGAGAAGGATCCTCTAAATTGGCCCCACTTTGGGAACGTTAGGAAGTGCCCAGCTCCGACGCATCAATCTATAGATAGTCTAAAATCAAAGGGTTAGGCAGGCGATAAGACATTATCGCCGTGTTAAAATTCGAACAATTCTTGAAGATTTGTACAAAAAACGTCAACTTGACGTTAAGGTGAAATGTTCAAGGCCAAACTATAAGTCTTTAAATGAATTTTCAGACCTATTCTTTTTTTGATATTGAATAGTGCGCAAGACTCATTCCGGTTTCCAAACAACTATACGATAGTATCGTATAGTTATCTTTGATTTTATACGATATTATCGTATAGTTTAGGTTACTCTTAGGAAAAGATATAGAGGATCATTCATGTGAGTATTGAGCAGGTTATGTACGAATACAATCCATGGTGGGAAGCAGAATACATTCTCCCTAATGTATTGGTGCGAGAACAAGTGATGGTGGAACTTCTACCCTTAATTAGCAATAAGGATGTGATTCTGCTTACAGGATTGCGAAGAGTAGGTAAAACAGTATCCATGAAGCTATTGGTTCAACATTTAGTTGGCCATTGCCAAGTTAATCCCATGCATATTTTCTATGTGAGCATGGATGATTATCAACTCAATAAAATGAGTATCATAGATGTCATTACGGAGTATCGTAAGTGCCAGCGTTTGTCAGTGAATGATTTCATTTACGTGTTTTTAGATGAAATCACCTATGTAAAAGATTTTCAACAACAATTAAAAAATCTATATGACAAAGGTAATATTAAAATTTTTTGCTCTTCGTCAAGTAGTTCTGTTTTGCGAGATGATAGTGCTTATCTAACAGGAAGAAAGCGCAGCATAGAAATTCAACCCTTATCGTTTAGAGAATATTTACAATTTAAAAATATTATATTGAGTAAAGCAGATGCTAATTTATATGGCAGTTACTTTGAAGACTATATGCAAGTTGGAGGTATGCCAGAATATGTCTTGGGTCAAGATAGAGAATACCTCACTAATTTAATTGATGATATTTTAATGAAAGATATCGTTGCCTATCATTCTATTAGGAATGAACATGCTATTCGTGATTTTTTTATCTTACTAATGGAAAGAGTAGGTAAACAAATAAGCCTTAACAAGATTGCTAATATACTCAATATTTCAGTGGATACCGTGAAACGCTATTTGCAAATGTTTGAAGAAACTTTTCTTATTTATTTAGTACCACGGCATGGAAAAACCAATGAAACCTTACTGTCATCAAAGAAAGTATATGCTGCGGATTTAGGTATGCGTAACTTGATTACTGGCTTTCGAGATAAAGGTGCGGTATTTGAAAATATTGTATTTATGGCATTAAAATCCTACCATCCGAAATATGTTTACCAAGATGGCCATGAAATAGATTTTATGATTGACGGCAATATACTAGTAGAAGTAAAATATCACCGGGAAATAGAATCACCTCAGCTAGAAATATTTGAAAATATTAAGGCAGATAGTCGTCATGTTATTAGTAATTACCAGCAACTGGAAAAATTTATTGAAAATTTACAGCCTAGTAAGTATTACTAAGGAACAATATGCAAATATGGGTTGATGCTGATGCCTGTCCCAAAGCCATCAAAGAAGTGATTTTTCGGGCATCAAAGCGCACAGAAGTTATGAGTACTTTTGTCTCAAATCATTTGATTTCATTGCCGGCGTCAATTTTTATTAAACGCGTAATCGTTTCACAGGGTTTTGATGTTGCCGATCGATATATTATTGAGCATGCAAGGCCAAATGATCTGGTGATAACCAGTGATATACCACTTGCAAATGAAGTCATCAAAAAAGGAGCACACGCATTAAGTCACCGCGGAACTCACTATACCCAACGTAATATATCTCAACACATGGCTAATCGGGAACTTTTTGGTTCTCTAAGAGACTGCGGCCTGTTGAATAGCGGCCCTTCAACCATCGCTAAGAAGGATTTACAATTATTTGCAAATGGCCTAGATAAAATTCTAACTCATTCATAATGTGTGTTGAGTGATATCTATAGCAATACCTAACACGCCAATCACTCGATTTTCCAGTTTCGCAAACTTCCAAATCCACTTGGCGAAGTGCCATGGAAGATCATAATCAGTTTTTCCAATGACATCATCGTAATTCTTGGCCCCAGCCATTGCTCTGGATATATTCGTTTCTACAATATCTTTCATAACCAACTCCAAAGGAAAGTGGTAGCTCCTTATAACGACTGTTTTGGTAATGTTAGCTCCAAAACCCTGACTAGAGCCAACCCCGTTTTTTGAAAATAAGGGCTAAAATAATTCCTAATCCTATCATCCCTATGAGGACGAGAAAAAATCCGTAAGGCAATTGAGTTTCTGGCATATTAATAAAGTTCATCCCATAAATACCTGTGACAAATGTCAGTGGCGCAAAGAGCATGGCCCAAACGGTGGCTTTGCGTTGTACTTCGTTGGATAAAAAAGTTTTTTTATTGACTAGTGATAGATGGACATCTAGCATATTACTGGTCATGTCTCGGTAGATTTCAATCACATCAATTAAGCGAACACTGTGATCATAACAGTCTCTGAGATATATCTTGGTTTCTTTTCCCAGTAGATTATTATCGTTGCGCATGAGCATTCGAATGGCTTCTCGTTGAGGTCTTAATTTCAGGCGCAATACTAGCAGCTCTCGTTTAATGGTATAAAGATTTTGAAAGGTATCCACACCGGCTGGGCCAAATAAATCTTGCTCCACCTGCTCAATTTCATCGTCAAACTCATCTAAAATAGGAAAGCAATTATCGATGGTAACATCCACAAGTACGTAAAGTAAGTAATCGATCCGATGGCTTCTTAATGCTGCATCTGGATGGTGTAAACGTCTGCGAACTGCACGAAACGGATCTTTATCGCCACTGTGGAAGCTAATGAGGAAATTTTTACCCAGAAAAAGAGAGATTTGTTTGTTAATAATTTGGGTGCCTTTTTTGATAGGTATTCCGAGAATCACCATAATTTGATTTTCATAAAATTCAGTTTTGGAGCGCTCACCAATGTTGATGACATCTTCTAAGGCTAATGGATGGAGCTGAAATAATTTAGCAAACTCCATGAGCAGAGAAGGTCTTGGTTGGCCTTGAACGTGGATCCACGTAAAGGTATCTTGACCTAAATAAGCTTGACAATCCGCAGTATTGATATCATTACGCTCGGTAATTTCATCCTGATTATAGTTGATTAAAGTAATGGATATGGGGGCTTCCCCGGCTGGGTCAACAACTGGAGACAATTCTTGAGTATATGTTTCTTGAGGGTTTACTTCTGTCATGACCACTCCCAGGATGAATCGGCCAATTCCTTGAGCCGCGCCAAGCATAAAATTCTATGCCAGGAAGTATATACCTATGTGGGCCGATAGTCACGGAAAATCGTGAGTCTGCTTCGTTATGGTGGCCTATTCTGCTCGTTGTCTTGTGAGTGTGGAATGATGGATAAACCAATAGATTGCTGCGGCAATTACACCACTGAGCAAGGTAGCAAATGCCCAGGTGAGGCCGGAGACTAAACATGGTTGAGCGCCGGTTTTTTCCAGCCGGCCAGCATCCCGAGCGACGGCTCCAGCAAAAATAACATGCAAGATGATATTAATAGCCATCAAACCCATTTGAGCGGTGGCAAGGGGTTCAGAGAGGTATTGTAGGTAGTTCAATTCCATGGCTATGTCTGATCCTCATGGGGAATTTCTGTTGATATATTGTTCTTTATGTCAGTGAGCGTTTCGTTGATGCGGAAAAAGAGAATCAGGATTTCGCAAGCCATGCGCACAACAATTGGCCCCAAAATGAGTATTTTTATGCCATTCCAAACACTATTTTCGCCAAAGATATCCACGAAACCCGCTACAATGCAAAACAATAGTGCAGCCCAAAATATAATTTGAATGAGTATAGGGGTCAACATCCGTCGAAAAAATATGAAATCGAACATACATTTATTCCCTTGATGATTTTTGTTAGGATATCGGGTACTTGCTGTTGATGCAAGATGGAATGCTAAAAACGGTAATGTTACTCGGTACAAGTATATATAAATCAATCAGTTATGTTATTCCGCTTTTTTTAAGACTCTAGCTTAATCAAATAATAACCTCTATAATGCTTCTCATGGAGATAATTTGCCATGGCGGCTAGGATATTTTGAAACGATATTTTTACAAGATAATAATTCCGCTCGGGATATTGATCATAGGCTGTTTGGGGTTTTTGGGATTAGTGCTCACAAAGCCTACACCCGGTGTGAAACCTGAAAAGCAGCAAGCCTGGCTTGTCAATGCAGAGCAAGTGTATCCCAAAAGCTATACCCCCCATGTGGTACTGTATGGACGGGTGGAGTCCCCTCATACCGCCGACATTGAATCTGTTGTGACAGCAAATGTGCTAGCAACCCCCGCCTTAGAAGGGGATTTTATTGAGAAAAATGAATTACTGTTACAGTTAGATGATGAAGAAGTGAATCTGATATTGTTGCAGCGTAAGGCTGATGTCGCAGATTTAGAGGCAAAAATTAAAGCAGAGTTGTTACAGTATAAGGCCGATAGTGAAGCGTTGGGGCATGAAGAAGACTTGGTCGCATTAGGGGAAACCAATCTATCCAGAAGAGAGTACCTAGAAAAAACTCAAGCAGGATCCGCCGCGCAGCTGGATCAGGCCAAACAAGAATTGCGGATTCGGCAGTTATCTTTAACAGCAAGGCGTCTTACCGTTGAGCAGCATAAAGCACGTTACGCCCAACTTAATGCCCAACGAGATAGAGCCAATGCATTACTCAAGCAAGCCGAGTTGGATTTGAGTAGGACAAAAGTCTTGTCTCCGTTTGATGGGCGTGTGGCAAAATTATTCGTATCTGTGGGAGAGCGCGTACGCTCAGGGGATAATTTAATTAAAATTTATAACACGGGGCGAGTTGAGATTAGAGCGCAAATTCCACTTCAATATTTAGCACGGCTGCATGAAATTGTTGAAACAGAACATAAGTTAACAGCCCAAGGTAACGTTGATGGTAAGGCTTTTTCTTTGGCATTAGATAGGCTGAGTGGAGAAGTTAACAAAGGTCGAGCGGGAGTTGATGGCTTGTTTCGTGTTATCACCGGAGGAAAATATCTCGCTCTTGGAAGAACCGTGGATTTTAATTTAGATCTTCCTGAAATCGATGGTGTGTACGCCGTACCTTTGCAGGCGATATATCACGGTAATGTTGCCTATAAAATTGTTGATAGTCGCCTTCAGCGGGTGGATGTTGAACGGGTTGGGATCCATGGATTGCCTGATCAACAAAAAGTTGCTTTGATCAAAAGTGATCATATTGCACCGGGGGATTGGTTGATGCTGAATCATTTACCCAATGCTGTTACGGGTTTGCTAGTGAAAATAGATAGGGAGCCATAAGTGGCTTTTGGCCAGGGTATAGGACTTATTAGTCTTTTTTCCCGCCATCGTGTGGCGGCGAATCTGTTGATGGTGAGTATGATTTTTGCCGGAATATGGGCCTTAACCCGTCTGAATACGCAATTTCTTCCTAATTTTGATTTGAATGTTATCACGGTGAATGCAATTTGGGCGGGTGCCAGTGCGGAAGATGTTGAACGGTCTCTGACAGTTCCGCTGGAACAAGAGCTGCGTAGCCTTGATTATCTAAAGAAAATGGAGTCGAATTCGCAATTGGGCCGTTCTCATATTTCCTTGGAATTTGAACGGGGAATGAATATGGCCAATGCGTTACAGCAAACGAAAGAGCGGATTGATCTTCTCGATGACTTGCCTTCTGAGGTTGATCAGCCAGAAGTGGTATTGCAGCAAAATTTTGAGCCTATTGCGAGCATTGTTTTATCGGGGCCTGAAAACCTGCAAGAGTTGCGACCGTTAGCTTATCAATTTGAGCGTGAGTTATTAGATAAGGGCATTGCAAAAGTCGATATTGTTGGCTTACCAGAACAAATGATAGCGATTCAAGTACCGACTCTACGTTTAGCCGAACTCAATATTTCATTAGGAACTATTAGCAAAAAAATTGCTCAAATAAGTCAGGATGTGCCTGCGGGTACCATTAGCCGACAAAGCCTGAGCCAGCAATTACGCGGTAGTAAGCAAGGCCGTAGTGTGGAAGACTTCGAAAATTTACCAATTTTTAGTGACAACTTGGGTCAGTTGCTGTTGTTAGGTGATATTGCCGAAATTGAACTTCGCTCTCAAGACGACGAAGTGACACTACATTACCGAGGTAAACCTGCGGTGCAATTGGACTTATTGCGTACACGATCGGCGGATGCCTTGGACTCTGCTGATATATTGCAGCAGTGGGTTGCCAAGGTTACACCAACCTTACCCCAAGGCGTGTCGCTCACTGTTTATTATCAGTCATGGAAACTTATTAAAGAGCGCATCAATCTTTTATTAAAAAATGGTGCTGGTGGTTTGATCTTAATTCTTATTTTGCTATTTGTGTTTCTTAATTCACGGGTTGCATTTTGGGTTGCTATGGGGATCCCTGTTTCATTTTTTGCAGCGCTTGCTGTCCTGTATTTTTTTAGCGGGACTATTAATATGGTCAGCCTGTTTTCTATGATTATGGCTCTTGGGATCATTGTTGATGATACGATTGTCGTTGGTGAAGAGTCATTGTCTTTGCTTAATAAAGGAAAGCCTGTCTTAGAAGCGGTAGAGCTTGGCGCGAAAAAAATGCTAGCACCTATCATGGCATCTTCCATTACAACCATTTGCGCATTCCTTCCTTTATTATTGATTGGTGATGTAATTGGTGCGATATTATCAGATATTCCTAAAGTGGTGATTTGTATTATTATTGCTTCAGTAATTGAAAGTTTCTTGGTATTGCCAGGGCACCTTTATCAAAGCTTTCGCAATTTAAAAGTCATGCATAACCCTCCGGTGAGGCATTATTTTGATACAAGATTTAAAACATTTAGGGAAACTAAATTCCGCCCTTTTGTAACCAAAGCTATTGAATATCGTGTTGTAACAGTTTGTATAGCAGGAGCTGCATTATTGCTTGTGGTTGGGCTGATTGTAGGAGGTCGCGTGAACTTTACTTTCTTTCCGTCTCCAGATGGCACGCAAGTGCAAGCCCATATAGAATTTTCCGCAGGAACTTCCACGAAAAGTAAATCAGAATTTCTGAGTCAAGTTGAAAAAGCACTGTGGATAACAGATGCTGAGTTGACAGAGGGCGATGATCATTTAGTCGCGACGGCGGTGACTTTGGAAAACAGAGGGGGGTTTGAAAAGGGTCGAAGTGTTAATTATTCTGCTGTGAATGTTGAGCTGATAGGCCCTGATAATAGGAAAACAACCAATAAGCAATTTATCGAAAAATGGCGCAGCCACATAAGAATGAACCCGGATATTGCAAATTTAATTATTGCATCACCTAGGGCAGGCCCTCCGGGACAAGATATTGATATCCAATTAACAGGGACAAACCCGAAGACATTAAAACAAGCGTCGCTTGAGTTGCAGCATCATCTCCAAGGTTACAAGGGAGTGACGGATGTGCAAGATGATTTTCCTTTTGGACAACAACAAGCGATTTTTTCGTTAACCCCAGAAGGAAGAACCGTGGGACTCACCATTGAAGATGTTGGGCAGCAGTTACGTGCCGCATTTACAGGGCAGCTTGCACAAGTGTTTCATGAACCCTATGAAGAAATTGAAGTCAGAGTGTTGTTGCCAGATAGAGAGCGTTTTTCAGAAAACACATTAAATCGGTTACCCATTGTGACACCGGAGGGCAGTGTGGTGCCACTGGATTCTGTTGTGAATATTGCATTTCAGCGAGGTTTTGACAGCCTCCGGCATACGAATACCAAGCTGGCGATTCATGTTTATGGTGAGGTCAATGCACAAGTGACCAATGCAAATAGCATTCTTGGATTATTGAAAACAGAGATATTACCCAATTTAGCAAATACGTATGATATTCGTTATGATTTTGCTGGCCGAGCAGAAGAGCAAAGAGAAACCTTAGCGGATATGAAATATGGAATGATGCTAGCGCTGATAATGATATACATTGTACTGAGTTGGGTGTTTTCTTCTTATACTTGGCCTTTTGTTGTGATGGTTGCTATACCGCTAGGGCTTGTGGGTGCCATTTTGGGCCATTGGATCCTAGGTCACGATCTCACAATACTCTCTCTCTTTGGTTTGTTTGGCTTGTCCGGCATTGTAATTAATGATTCTATTATCTTAATTAGTACATTTAAAACCTACTGTGAAGAGGGTATTGCTCCCAAACAAGCCATCATTGATGCTTCTTGTCGCAGGCTGCGAGCCGTATTATTAACCTCCTTGACCACCATCGCAGGACTAACGCCCTTGATGTTTGAAAGCTCTTTGCAAGCACAATTTTTGATCCCCATGGCGATTTCTATTACCTTTGGCTTGGCCTTTGGTACCTTGTTGATTTTAGTGGTTGTTCCCGCACTGCTTATGATTTATGAAGATTTTTTGCATCCATTGGGAGATGTGGTTTAATATCCAAACAGATGAGTGGAGAATCGCTGCTTGAAAAAAACACACCGCAAGTCAATTATTGCTGCTATGACAGCGTCTCTATTGGGGCTGACAGCTTGCAGTAACCAAAATGTCAAAGGCGCTTACCCCTCTCCTGCCCCTCGGTTTATTGAGGGGGCAGGTATTGGCGCATTAGTGGGTGCACCTTTGGCAGGTTTCGGTGGTGAAAATGCGCTCAAGGGAGCTGTTGCCGGAGCTTTCATTGGCGCGGCCATGGGCAGCTATATGGACTCTGATGGTTTGAAGACGCGCCTTAGGCAGCATGGCATTATGATTGTCGAATTGGGTCAGCGCGTTGAATTAGTGATCCCCGCAGATTTATTATTTGAAGGTGGGCAGACGGATATTCAGCGCAGTGCGGAGCCTGTGATGGATGAAGTGGTCTTTTTATTGAAGCAATATGGTGCGGTGAAGATTAATGTTTCTGGCTATTCCGATAACATCGGTAGTACGCTGTCTCAACTGGAATCGTCACAGCTACAGTCTGAAAGTGTGACGAACTATCTCTGGAGCCGTGGTATTGATTTGCAGCGCATGACAACCACAGGGTATGGTCAAACTATCACCGCTGCCAGCGATTTAACCTCTCTGGGTAGTGCTTACAATAGACGGGTCAGTATTTGCTTCTTCGCCGATTACAAAGCCCAGCCTGCGAGGATATTATTTTCTGGCAAGAAAGATGTGTTATGGGCTGAAAACAATTCTGGTAGTGACGAGTTTTAGCCTAAAGGTTTCATGACAGCCCCTTGAGTCTCAATGAGCGGCGGCTGTGGTAGTAAATAATCTGCGTGGGTTTCGGCGATGCCTTTCATGCGTAGTACAGAACCTTCTAAGCGTAACTGCTGTGAGACCATTTTCGGTGTCTCATAATAGTAAATATCACTTTCATCGGTAGCAAATGCGTTGACCGAGCCG
>JAJFKH010000060.1 GCA_021773305.1 Gammaproteobacteria bacterium
AGCAATCTTACCGGTTAAAAAAACAGCTAAGTCAGAAAATAAAATGACTGGATCTCTTTGTCATTTAGTGTAGTATTAATGAGCAGCAGGGTGGGGCCAAATTGAGGATCCCCTGGGGCCAATTTAGAGGATCCTTCTCACCAATGATGCGAATAGCCTAATTTGGATCTAGAACACGTAATATTTTACTTGAAAGTCTGTGGTTTTTTTCAAAACTGATTATTTTGCTTCAGAAAAGTCCCATTATTTCGCTAAAATAAATCATGAAGCGACGTGGTTCCCAGCGGCATAAGCGACTGTTTATTTTTCAACGGGGGGAGCTTTAGGAAGTGCCACGAAAGTGCCTAAGGTGATAAATATTTAGTCTAATGTTTCTGTTGTGTTGACCATATTAATTGCATTTGCAAGCTTTTCTATGTCAATACTTGGTTTATGAGCTTGTTCAAAAGTATAGTATCCATAAAGATTTATGTTCACCCAGGCGACAGGAGAAATATATTTTAGCAAATTAGTTAATTTGATGTTTTCTTCATTTTTTAGTTTGCTTAATAAAGCGTTGAGTATCGTTGCGTTATAGTAAATCATGCAATTTGCCATTAAGCGAGCGCACTCATTCCATAATTCTATTCCCCTTTCACTACTACCGCGAAATTTAGAACTATGTACATTCGCTATTGCACGTCTTAATTGATGATAAGCTTCACCGCGATTGAGAGTCCGTCTTACATTTAATTGGATCGTTGGATTATCAATAAACTTCAACAAATAAATGCTCATAAGTATTCTATCATACCCCCATAAAGCATCTTTAGTTTTACTTTTTCGCTTATGGGAGCTTAGTTTACTAACAATGGAATGTTGTGTTGTCTCACCAAGCAATAATGATGCAATAATACGTTGTATGTTGTCCCATTCACGGTTAAATCTTTTTCGGTCAATTTTAAATTGAGGTTTAATAAATAAATTTTTATATTTACCTAATGACTTGAAACCACAAATTTTGACTACTTTCCGATGAATTCGTTTAAAATGAGGAGCGAATTGTTTATCTATAAAATCTAACAATGAAAAATTTACTTGATTAATTGAATGGCCGTCACCAGACAACCATTTAACGTCAATATCACTACTATTATTGAAAAGCATGTCGAAAAGATAATGGCTTTCATGTTGATTGGCGCTTATAATTCTGGCATTAACTGGTATGTGGTTGGCACATAAAGTATAAGCGACGACACCTTTATTTACACCAAAATATTTGCTTGAATATCTTGCTATAAAGGTATTTAATCTGGTTTCAAATTTTTGACCATCGACACTACCATGAATATAGTCATCATGGATATCCCAATACTTGAAAATAGGAAGATCTGCGATAGCATTCGCTATTTGATCATTTGCTTTTTTCAATGTCTCTATTCGCATAAAATTTTTCATCTGAATATGCATTCGATGATAATCAAGATCGCTACTTTCAGCCATCTTATATGTTCCAAGGTTAGTAGCATTTGCTATGATACATGCCATAACAGCAGTATGATCTAAGATATCTTTAGCATCATAAGGTTTAATATGAGTAAATGATTTCATGAAATCACATTGATTTTGTACAAACTGAATAACTTCAGTTATGCTAATTTGTGGGATTTGTTTGAAAACAGAATGGTTTTCTTTATCCACAGAATCAGGATAGGGGAGACTGAAAGATATTTCATCTCCATCTTTTTTTATCTTGATGCTAGAATTTTCGCCAGAAGCAATACGTTTATTGACATTTTGAATTAATTGCTCGAGCTCTTCCTCCAACGTATCTAATAGTTGATCTGCGGTCATTTGCAGCTTTTTATTACCAATGTTTTTTAATAAAGATTCTTTGTTAGACCATCTCTCATCGTTGATTAAATGTGATGTTAGGCTTTTAAAAGATAAAGAACTATTGATATACATATTGCCCGCTTCTATTTTTTCTAAAATAAGTTGATAAATCATAAATTCATATTTTACTAGATCAATAACATCCTCACTGTTCGACTCATCCTTGCTGGAAATTATCAAATATTGTTTCCATTTTTTCGGAATGCAGCTGATAGGAATATTAGCCAACATTTTTTTCCGGATTTTAGACGTTGATGCAAAATATTTTTTAAGAAAGCTGATAGAGGCCAAAAGATTTTTTTGTGTTTTGTCACCATCAATTTCCAAAACATTAAAAATCGATCTAATATTTTTAGTGATGCAACCTTTTAATTTGGCAATTTCTTCCCATCTTATTGCCTGATAATCAAAAAGTAAGCCTTGCAAGTAATCAGATATTTCCGAAAATTTCCCTCTTTCAACATGCTTGAATGCATTTTTACGTACGCTCCCAAATGATGTATCATCTGAAATATTTTCATCATCAAAAAATCGCAATATGATAGCCATCCCTTTGCAATCATTGTTAATCTCCATTTTATCAGCAAAAATCCGATCGCGCGTTTTACCAGATGCATCAGCTTGATATTTGTTAATATAATACATGAAGCTCATCGTTAAGTTATCTTTAATTTTCTGATGGCGAAGAAAATAAAAAGACAATATATAAAGAGCCTTCTTTGTTGATGATAATTTTTTAATATCATTGATAGGATTATGTTCTGCTAAGCTAGCATAATATGTAATGTTTTGATGTGTAATATCCAACTTAGGTAATATACGATTAGCTAAGTAATATAGTTGTAAGTTATCGCTAAGCTTGCTGATTTCTGCCTTGACGTGCTTTGTTTTAAAGCTCTTCGGATCTTTTTTTAGAGCTGTTAAAATATATTCGTTATCAGTTTTTGATAATGTATTTTCAATATGCTCCCAATCTTTTGATGTTAATTGTTTTGTTATAATTTTGCTTAGCCTTTCTTCTTCAGAGCTAATAGCATGCCCAATTAAGTCTTGCAAGGTTGAGTACCCAAGTAACATCAATTTAGCATTTTGATTGTAGCATAGTATTTCATGAAACAAGTAGATGGGATTGCATGAGGTGCGGGACTTTGTTTCCAACATTTTTTTTAAATTGCTATAAATTTTCGTTTTATTTGTTTCATATTTTACTGATTTTGCAATTAGCAACTGGTTTGTCTGGCGTGTTTGTTTTGAAACCATTTTATCACAAAACATAGAGTTGTTTAAATGCTCATTCAAGATGAAGTTAACATCTTGTTGTAGGTTATTAAATGCAAAAGAGAAAAATTGAGACGTTGCTTTGAAATAACCAAGCTGCAAAATAAAATGTACTTTAGATGCGACTGAGCGGCGAGAATTCATTATCGTATATTCTTCATTATTCAAAGAAAAAAAGGCTTGTTGTTCGCTTTTTGTAAAGCAAGGAATATTATATAGCTCATTTATTTCTAATTGGGAAAGGATTTTTAATCTTTTTTTAGTCATCGAAAAGCCTCTGGTGAGTTGAAGTTACCTTTAATCTATGCCAAGATCACTTTTAATTAACTGATGCTAGCGATTATCAGCAGTGAAGTTTAGCAAGTAACATTTCTAAAACCAACCCTAGTTTTGCATTTGATTGTCTAATGTAAATTCTGATGGATGATGCCCATTCATCACAGCTTTTTTGGATGAAGGAAGCTAGTCAATTGCAAGCTATAGGCTTATCTACCAGAGTGGTCTACATTATAATGTGTGGATGCTATAGAGTTGAATATTACATACGAATCAAACCCCAAGCATGATGGTACACATTGAATCAAATTAAAGATGGTGGTTCTAGTTTTATATTTTTTGGCTGTTGCTATGTCGATTTGTTATGGGTTGCTAGCAAACAAACTACATGATCAAAGTTACAGAACAAACTTTCTGTTGAATCGTAAGCGTAAATATCTCCACCCTCTAGACAAGCTTAAATAGAAATACTAAAGTGAGATTTGCCTGGCCGTAATAGCTGCGGATCAAGATGATATGATGAGCACCGTATAAATATTAGATTAAATATTTATCACCTTAGGCACTTTCGTGGCACTTCCTAAAGCTCCCCTGATGGGAATTGTTTTTTCAGCGCGGTGCTACGCGCACAGAATTTGTCTCTCAACAATCATGCTCAGCTGCGAGCAGATGCGATTGAATACATGCAAACGCATAGAAGCGAATTTGAACCTGGATTTCCCTATACGAATGCCGATGAAAATGAAGAAGATTTTGATAACTATATTCATCGCATGAAACAAGCCGGTATATGGGCTGAAGGAGCTATCATTGAGGCCACAGCCATGGTTCTCAATGTTCAGATAGACATCATCGATTTTGGCTATCATATCGATACTCCCAATCGATTTACCGCAGCACAACCGCCACAGCCCAATCATGTGATTTTATTGCTAAGAGTGAATCACAATCACTATCATGCAGTGTGTGATGGTGTTACTTATGACAATAAAAGGCACCATGAACCTCGATTTTTCTCATCCGTGGTTGCGAATCAACCCAAAATCCGTGATGAATCGCTAATGCCACAATGGAGCAATGAAGAATTGAGATTGCTACATACCACCGAAGATGATATTCAAGCGTGGCATGAGCAAGTGGGTTTACTGCACCAATTAGCGCAGGGTAATTCACTCACTACGTACGAAATAGAGGGCTTAAACGCTTATTTCACACAATGCGAAACAGATTTTGCGTTGATGTTTGGTAAGCAAGCGTTAGATAAGGATTTATATCAAAAAGCCCTGAAATTTATCAAACATGCTTTGCAAAAAGTAGCAAATGCAAAAACCTCGGAGGACAGCAAAGAGACGATAAGCGTTCTTAAGCAGCTTTGACGAAACTCTTTAATGGATTGCTATGTGAGGTAATATACGGCAGCTCACCGCAAATAACCTGTAACAGCGATTACCGGTAGTGGAGTCTAGCAAGTAAAATGCCTAAAATCAACCCTCTCCCGAATCCTGTCTTTGACGGGCTGGTACACATGCTGACAAATGATGACTATCAACCTCAGCTAACAAAAGCATTTTATGAAGATTATCAACATGCTAAAAATTTTTTGCTAAGTTATCGTGGTAGTCAAGATACCTTTAACGCTTATCGCCGCGATATCGAGCGATACTTGCAGTGGTGTCATATCAAAGAAAACAAAACCTTTACCCAAATTAAGCGTGAAGAATTTGAAAGATTCCTTAGCTTTTGCCAGAATCCCCCTAAATCATGGATCGCAACCACGATCCATCACAAATTTATTGAAAAAGAAGGTAAAAAAGTACCCAATCCAAAATGGCGGCCCTTTGTCGTACAACAATCAAAGGTTGATACCAAAATGGGTAAAACACCTAACAAGAGTGACTACCTATTGTCAGAAAAAGCATTTAAAGCCTTATTTGCCATTATTAGTAGCTTTTATACCTACCTGATGCAGGCAGAATATACATTAATAAATCCAACGTTATTAATCCGCCAGAAAAGCAAATATTATAAGAAAAAACCTTTTTCTAACCAAGTAAGACGGCTTTCCGAATTGCAGTGGGGATATGTCATTGAAACCGCAGAAATGATGGCTGAGGAAAATCCGAAGAAATATGCTCGTACCTTATTTATTATGAATATCCTTTATGGCATGTATCTTAGAATTTCAGAATTAGTGGTAACTGATAGATGGACACCCACTATGAGTGACTTTCATCGTGATCAAGATGGTTTATGGTGGTTTATTACCGTTGGAAAAGGCAAAAAAGAACGTAAAATATCTGTCAGTCATGCGATGTTGAATGCGTTAAAAGATTACCGCAAATCATTGAGGCTACCTCCTCTCCCATCCCCCAATGAAAAAATATCATTATTAGTCTCTCATAACACTCATCAGCCTCTGCGCAATACTCGTTTTATTCGTGAATTAGTGCAAGAATGTTTTGATCGAGCTTGTGATAGGCTGACTGCCGATAACCAACAGGAAGATGCCGATCAACTTGCTAATGCAACGGTTCATTGGTTACGTCACACAGGAATTTCTGATGATGTTAAAATACGCCCCCGCGAGCATGTGCGCGATGATGCTGGGCATAGTTCAGGAGCGATCACTGACAAATACATTGATATTGAGTTAAGGGAAAGGCATCGTTCTGCAAAAAGAAAACAGATTAAACCAGATTTTTTGGATGAAGAAAGCGAGTGAATTGCAAATGATAAATTTCTCTACCAGAATGGCTCGCATCATAAGGTATATTTGAATACGGAGGATTCAATAAGGGATCGATATTCTATTTTTTAAGGAAAGACTTAAGCAATTGCCGTGTAGTACTTATGCCATTTTAGGCATTTTCGTGGCACTTCCTAACGTTCCCCAATTTATTCGGTGGAAAGCATTGTTGGGGGGATCAATTAAATCGGCGCTCGACAATTGCGTTCAGAGACTCGCTGATTGAAGCCAATGGAGAGCAACCGTTATCAATGCCTGTATTATGCCACGTGCTAGATGGTGAATTGCTCGAATACTTTTTTCACCTCATGGGTGAGATTTTAGTGTATGTGAAAGCCTGATGAATGAGGAGATGAATGCTGATGCAATATACTCAAGATGAACAAAAAATGTTAGCTCAAATCAATCAAGTGGGGCTAGCGATGGAGACATACCCCGACAGATGATTGAGGCCAATGCACAACAGCGAGAAAAGGAAGCCGAGCCTATCGAGTCACTGTAAGCGGAAAAGGGTTGCCACATCAAACTCATTCAAGTATCTTACTCAGAAGGAGGTAACATTTATCCTGAACTCTTCTAGAATAAATGTTACAGAAACTTGAAATATTACAGTTTTGTAATGTTAACGAAGGGAATAAAAGGACAATAATTATGCCGCCAAGAAAACAAGGTGATCTGGTCAATATTCGCCGTGAAGTAATAGATATTGCGAGTTCTCAACGAAATACCGACACAAACTATTTGCCTTACGAAGAATTAGGTCCGGGTGCCTGGGAATTTACTGGTACGACAGCTTACAGTAATTTAGGGTATTCTGTAAGCAGCGCAGGCGATGTAAATGGCGATGGTTATAATGATTTTCTAATCGGCGCGCCCTTCAGTGGCACAGGTTCCATTGGTGAAACATATTTGGCATTTGGACAAAACACTCCTTTATCATCAGGGAGTAATAATGCTAAAACGGTATTATTCCAGGGCGCTTTTTATCTAAACTTTGCGGGTCTTTCTGTTAGTGGGGCAGGAGATGTTAACAATGACGGCTTTGCAGACTTATTGATTGGCGCTCCAGGTTCCTTTGTAGAAACAAGTACTGAAGCAGGTAAAGCATACTTAGTCTTTGGTCAACAAGATTGGAGCCAAGTGCAAAATGTATCTTTGTCTTCCTTAAACAACCAAAGTATTCCTCAAGGTATTCGGTTTCTTGGGCCTGAAAATGATTTTGCTGGAGCAGGCTATTCAGTTAGCAACGCAGGTGATGTTAATAATGACGGCATTAGCGATTTTCTCATTGCTGCTCCGGGAGCTTCTGCACCCGCATCTGCTGCGGGTAAAGTTTATCTAATTTTTGGTCAAACTCAAGATGCATGGAATCAATTAAGTGATGTTTCATTGGAAGCTCTTAGTCTTGAGAGCAATAGTAACCCTCAGGGTGTTGTTTTTTCTGGGACTATTGAAGGAACGGAAGCGGGTGTCTCAGTTAGCAATGCAGGCGATGTGAATGGTGATAGTATAGATGATTTTCTTATCGGTGTGCCTTTTACTCAGGTGGAGTCAGTGTCTGAGGCGGGCAAAACTTATATAGTGTTTGGCCAAGGTAATTGGAGTAATAACTACACCTTCCCTTTAAGTTTACTTGGTAGTAATAGTTCACCACGTGGAATTGTCTTAGAAGGTCCTGGAGGTTCATTGGGCTACTTTGGTAGTGGTGCTGGAAGTCAGACAGGTTATTGTGTCAGTGGTGCGGGCGATGTTAATAATGACGGATTCGATGACGTACTTATCGGCGCTCCAAGTGCTGGATTAGGGGCACATCATCAAAGCGGTAAAGCTTATTTAGTTTTCGGGCAAGCAGCTTGGAATGGTAATGGTACTTTTTATTTAGGCGCATTGGGACATGATAATGATTTACAAAATATAGTATTTAGTGGCAGTTTAAACGACAATTCGTTAGGTTGGAGTGTGAGTAATGCAGGTGATGTTGATAATGACGGTTTTGGAGATTTTCTTATAGGCTCTCCTTTTGCTTTTGAAAGTTTAACGACAGAATCAGGCAGGGCTTATCTAATTTTTGGACAAGAAGATTGGAGTACAGTTAAACATTTTTCTATCGGGAATTTAAATAACAGCAGCGTGCCTCATGGTTTAATTTTTGAAGGTACATCGCTGGGTTCTTATCTAGGCAAAGCACTTGCTAATGCTGGGGATGTGAATGGCGATGGTATTGCAGATTTTCTCATTGGCTCGCCTCAAGCGGGCGCACCTAAGCCGCCTTATGATACAGGAGCTGCCTATTTGCTTCTGGGTCGTGAGCTATGGAATGGTACTAGTACGATTTTGCTAGGCAACAGAGCAGGAAATACCACACAGGCTAATTTACTTCCAAGAAAAGCGTTAGGTCGTCGTCTACTGAGCTTTGAAAATGATTGTGTTGAAAATCAACTTTTGATAACTACCGTGCCGAGTGCTTCTCGTTTATCGCATGGTTCTATTGTTTTACCCGCGAGGCTCTCCACTTATCAATATACCGAAGCGTGCTGGCAAGCATTCAGAACACAATATGCTGCTATAGCGGTCAATGCAGCTCGGCATGGTGCAATTCAAGGTATAGCGGAAGTGGTACAAGAAGCTGGTTACCAAAGAGGCCATTCAGGTAACTATTCTCATTACGCGTACGCAGCAGCCTACTACAGCTTGTGGTTTGCAACTCGTTTAATGACACATTGGCAGCAATCTCAAGCAGAAGGTAACCCTGAAGAATATAATACTTTAATGCATTTAACTAAAGCGGGTGTCAATGCAGCAGCCGACACGGCCAATTTAGCGATAGCCAATACCATGATTAATAGCGCATGCCGTTTAGCTCGCTGGGCTGGAGAGAAAAGCGAGCAGTTGAGCTGGACACAGACCGGCAAAACTTTAAAGTGGGTGGGGCAGCATGGGCGCGCTGTTATTTTTGCGAAAGACAGCTTAACTCAAGGCATCACTAAAACAGGCATTTCAATGGCCTCAGGCATAGCTGCTAGAGAAACAACCAGTTGCATAGGTAAGGCAGCATTAAATTTTTTATTTTGGAAAAAACCAAAACAACAGACAAATGACAATAATTCTGTCAAAATTCGGACTGATTCAGCTCAGCTCCGACACAGCAATCTATAGATAATCTAAAAGCAAGGAGAATCTTTAATTATTGTTACTTGATGTTGGAGTGTGGTAGATTAGCCTCGAAAGACCGGTAAATAGCATTACAGGTATTTGGTAGGGTGGAGGGTGTATCGATAGATGAAATCTTGTGATGTTATTTTAAGCTGCTTTGGCTTGAACTATTATCAAAAGACAAAATCAGCGTTTTTCCTGTTGCGTTGGCTGCACGTTCTAGCTGGCGTAAGGTAGGCCAATGATGGGGATCTTCTAGTCGCGCAGCAGCGGGCCATGAAGTTTCAAGTGCTCTTGCTAACTCAGCGATAGAATGCTGTCCTTTGGCTTTTTTAATTAATAAAGCAGCCTGAACTCGGGCAGAGGGCACGATGCTATAATAATTATTTTTTCCTTTGTTTTTAGACGGCTTCGGAATTTCCATTCCTTCATCAAGTCGTCCTTCAAGGGTAAGAGTAAGCACTTCAGAAGCATTAAAAAGCGCTTCTTCCAAACTTTCTCCCTCTGTTATAGCTTCGTCTAAATCAGGAAAGGAAACCATGTATCTTTTTTCAATCTTATCAAAAATAATTTTCGCAGAATAAATTATGTTCATTTCAATTTCACCCCTGTTTGACGCTCAATAGCAGCAAGTAGTCCTCTGCCTAATTCACGTTTCCCGTGGATTGGCACAGTTGTTCGCTTTTTCCCTTTTCCAAGACGATGATGGCTACCAGAAACTCGCAGAATCTGCCAACCATTATCTTTAAGGATGTTAATCACTTGTTTTCCTGTCATATTTATAAGGATATATCAATATTGATATATTGTCAACTGCTGTGTGTGCGTATTTGCACCGCCTCGATCGCAGAATTGCATGATCGGAAAGTTTTCTCATCAGTGCCAGCTATGACGCACCAATGATGCGAATAGCCTAATTTGGATCTAGAACACTTAACATTTTACTTGAAAGTCTATGATTTTGTTCAAAACCGATTATTTTGCTTTAGAAAAGCCTCATTATTTCGCTAAAATGAATCATGAAGCGACGTGGTTCCCAGCGGCATAAGCGACTGTCTATTTTTCAGCGAGGAAAACTGTTGCTACTGACTATTCCCACTGCAACCGTAATCGA
>JAJFKH010000007.1 GCA_021773305.1 Gammaproteobacteria bacterium
GGTACCGCTAGACAAGCGTTGATAACAATCGCTTGGTCTGGCTGGCTTTCAGTTTGTCTAATTGTTAAAGAACTTTTCTAAACAACCTTTGTTGTCTAGAGCCGTCGCATTCTAAGCCATCCGTGGAGTTTGTCAAGAAAAAATCTTGGAAATATTTCCTTTCTTGAGATAGGATCACAAACACGAGCACAACAGTGTATACGAGGATAGGAAAAGTGGCAAATACGCGAGCAAAAGATTTTAATTTTGAGGACTCATTGGAACAGCTGAATCAATTAGTGGAACAAATGGAGAAAGGCGATTTAAGTCTCGAAGACTCCATGAAAGCCTTTGAAAAAGGCATTTCACTGACTCGTGGATGCCAAAAAGCCCTCAAGAATGCCGAGCAAAAAGTACAAATATTAATCAGCAAAGAAACTGACGCTGCTCTGGAAACCTTTTCTGTAGGAGACGACGCGTCCGGTGAGCTATAACAATCTCCCTGCTCTTGAAGAATGGCAACAGCGCATTGAGATTTTTTTAGACAATAAGTTACCTAAAAGCAATGATGCCCCTGAAAAGCTCGCCAACGCGCTACGATATACTGTTTTAGGTGGTGGAAAACGTTTGCGTCCATTGATCGTTTACGCCACAGGCACGGCCATGGGAGCCTCCCTAGAGACATTAGATCCTTTGGCAGGGGCCATCGAAATTATACATGCCTACTCTCTCATACACGATGATCTACCAGCGATGGATAATAGCCACCTGCGCCGAAAAAAAGCGACATGTCACTTGGCTTTCGATGAAGCCACCGCCATTTTAGCAGGAGATACCCTCCAAAGCATGGCCTTTGAATGGGTCAGTTTATCGCCTTCACAACATCTTGGAAAAATGGTTACTGTGCTTGCTCATAGCAGCGGCTTTGCTGGCATGGCTGGTGGGCAAGGGCTTGATATCACCGCAGACGAAACCATCACAATAGATGAACTCAATATCCTACAAGAAAAAAAAACCGGCGCACTGCTCAGTGCGGCATTGCAGTTAGGTGCTTTAGCAGCAGGTAAAGTCCATACCCTTGACTCCCTCCATACCCTAGGACTTGCCATGGGCTTAGCATTTCAAATTCAAGATGATATTCTAGACATTGAAGCGGACGAAATAATATTAGGTAAGCCCCAAGGGTTAGACGAAAAAAACCATAAATTAACGTACCCTGGCCTCATTGGATTAGATAACGCAAAAGAAAAATTGCAACAACTCACTCATCAGATCCAGGATCATTTGCAAACACTTCAACTTGAACAATCTTTTTTAACACAGATCACCCAACTTATTATTAACAGAAAATATTAGGTGTGTTATACCCAATACCAATGTCACAAGATTGTCGCAAGTTGTATCGTAAGCTTGTCGCTAATTACAGGCACCACAGAGGCACCATTTGCCAACAATCAGGGATAATCAAAAACAGGCGGAACTTATACACCTAGCTGAATTTTCTCACTAGACTCTTTTCCATCAAATGTCTAGGGTGGCCTTTATTTTTCGCTTAGAGTTTTACCATGCTTTTAGCTGCTTCTACGGCAAACCTATACGAAAGGCAATACTACCAACGGCTCTTTGCCAAAATGTTGGGCTAAGGTTTGGATGTTTTCATCCATGCATGGCATATTTTGCTCAATAACGTTTGCTATCCAGCCATGGAACGGCACACCACTTTTGCAAAGTTGATTAAATGTAAGCAAACCATGATTAATACAACCCAATTGTATCCCCACAACCAGTATGACGGGTAAATTGAGCGCAATAGCAAAATCTTCAAAGGTTTCTGAATCATTAAATGGCACTAACCACCCTCCCACGCCCTCAATCAATAATATATCCCAATCTACGTCAAAAGCCGGTTGTATCGCTCTCAGCGCACCCTCTACGGAAAGAGCATGATTGTCTTGTTTCGCTGCAATGTGGGGTGCAATATAGTGAGTGTAAGTTAGGGGATTAACGATATCATAGGCGACGTTCATATTACTCGCACTCATCAATTGCAATGCATCATCATTACGTAATCCATGTTGCGTCATCTCACAACCGGATGCGACAGGTTTAATACCTAACACTTTTTTTCCCTCAAGCCCATATTTTTTCAGTAATTGGCACATTACATAGGTTTTTCCGATACCCGTTCCCGTGCCTGTAATAATAAAAGCTTGTTTATTTTTCATGATATTGTCTCATCATATCCGCAATGGAAACATTCACCTCTGATGATTTATCGGGTTGCCCCCAACCATGGCCATAAATAATTTCATAGGTTACAGGCAATCTATTTGCTTCATCTCGATAACTTTCGTAGGCTTGCTCCATTTGTTTTAGTTTTCCTTTCCCAGTTAAACAATGATTTCGCTGTTGATTAATATTATGTACACCCACCTCTTTTAATTCACGCATCAATTGGAAAACATTACCATAGGATAATGTCATGACTTCCATATCCATCACCGGATCAAGAAATTGATGTTGTAATAATAAGTCGCCCACATCATGCATATCCAAAAAGCGATTAACATGCTGGAAGCTATCCGCTCGTTGCCAAGCTTTACGTAATTCTTTTAACGTATCAGGGCCTAATGTAGAAAACAAAAAAAGTCCTTCTGGCCGCAATACGCGTTTTATTTCTTGAAATGCCCTAGTTAAATCAGGAAACCAATGGATCACCATGTTCGAAAAAATCAAATCTATTGAATTATCGGCAAAAGGCAAACAAGCACCATCTGCACATACAGCTAGAAAATTTGAATGTTGTGTCGCATATTGTACCATGTTATAAGCAAAATCTAATGGGATCACTGTAGCATCCACATAACGCGCTTGCAATTTTTCAGAAAAATACCCTGTCCCACAACCCAGATCTAAAATCACCTTAGGATCCATATTAATGTATTGCAATCGACCGAGTATTTCCTCGCCACTTTCTTTTTGCATTTTAGCCGCACGATCATAGTGTTGAGCCGCTTGGCTAAAAGATTTTTTCACTTGTTGTAGATCGAATGAATTTTTATTCATAAGGTTGTTCCGAATTTTTTAATTGCCTGACAGAAAGCTTGGGTGTCATTCATGAAAGGCATATGAGATGCCTTTGCAAAAACAATACTCTCAAAGTGTAATTTTTCAGAAACAGTAGCTGAGACGATACGATCCAATTGGCCAAAGAGTGCGATTTTGGGGCATGTGATTTTAGATAGAACCCTTCGTTGATCGGTTTTTTCCAACAAGGTTAATCCTGCATCTAATGCTACCAATGCCGGTTGCGCACGAGAAAATATACATGTCTTAATTTGGTTGGCTCGCTGTTTCATCCCATCACTTTGATACAGTTGTAACAGAATAAAC
This sequence comes from Gammaproteobacteria bacterium, assembly GCA_021773305.1. Lineage (GTDB taxonomy): Bacteria > Pseudomonadota > Gammaproteobacteria > UBA1113 > UBA1113 > JAJFKH01. Next base: position 3,373 of record JAJFKH010000007.1, read on the forward strand.
TGTTCAATGGTTTTTGTATAATCTCGGTGTAGCATGGTATGAAATCGGCTCAATTGCGCCCACTCCATTCCCGGCCAGTCTTTATCACCAAGAAATTTCGGCGTAGAACAGACTTGAATCAACCCAAGGACTTTTTCAGGATAGCGGTAAGCAATATCCGTCGCAACCAATCCACCTAAAGACCAGCCAAGGTAAATAGCCGGTTGTTTTATTTTCTCCACAATGGGATCACTCAAGCTTGTTAGGTTAGCGTCAATCGATAATGCATGGCTATGACCAAAACCCGGTAAATCGACAACAATAACTGAAAATTTTTTTTTAAGTTCTGCAACACAAACATTCCAAATGCCGCCATGCATGCCCCAACCATGAAGCAATACCAACGGGATCCCGTGACCATCGTGTACTTCTATATGTAAATCACTCATAACAATCTCAATAACCCATCAATTTGTTTTTTTGTCTGGGTCGCCCGCACATTGATACGTAATAAGCTGCGATGTTTAGGAACACTGGGAGGGCGTATTAGTCCTACCAAAAATCCTTGTTGTTTGATTTTTTCACAAATAGCCGCTGCACGTACGGCATCACCAACAACCACTGCTTGAATAGCACTTTGATTCGGTTCACAGCAAACCCCCAATCGTTCCACTTGCTCTGTAAAATAACGAATATTATCCCACAGCTGATCCACCACATTTGTCTGTTCAATGACTTCGATGGCGGCCTTATTGGCCCATGCTAAAGCCGGTGGCATGGCTGTGGTATACATATAACTTCTAGCATATTGTAAAATCATTTCTATCATAGCATCATCTCCAGCAACAAAACCACCAACGCCGCCAAGGGCTTTGCTGAATGTCGCCATGTAAATGGGCACCTGACTTAATGAGTATTCTTGCAAGCAACCTCGCCCCGCCCCTAACACACCAAAACCATGGGCATCATCTATCATGAGTAAGTGCTGTTCAACATCCAGCATCTCTTGCAAAGCCACCAACGGTGCTATATCACCTTCCATACTAAAGACACTTTCTGTTCCAATAAGCACTTTTTTATGTTTCCAGCCCTGTAACTTCAAACGAAGACTGTGACAATCGTTATGCAGATAGCGACGCATAGGTATTTGAGAAAGCTTGGCTCCATCTAAAAGAGACGCATGATTATTTTTGTCTTGAAAAATGCCTTCCACATGATTTGATAGGGCATTGATGATACCGAGATTCGCTCCGTAACCTGAAGGAAACAAGATCGCTCGCTCCTTACCCACAAATTCTGCAACTTTTTCTTCTAGTGCTTGATGGGCAACATGATAACCAGAAACCATGGCCGATCCACCACTACCCACACCAAATCGTTCCACGCCTTCAATACATGCTTTTTTCACCAGAGGATGTTGAGATAGCCCTAAATAATCACTGCTAGCAAAATCAACCAAACCATCTGTTTGTGGAGAAAAAATTTTTCGCTCTCGAAACAAACCTTCAGCTTTTCTCTCCTGTAACGTCTTTTCAAAATCCGCTTGCATTTAAGCCACAGACTCTGCTGCCTGCCGTTGTTTGTATTTTTCTAAATCTAACGATTTCAGATCCAGTTTAGCAAACAAGCTTTCATCTTGATCTATCGTAGCATTTTCCATGGTGAGCAATGTCTCTCCCATATGAATAGAATTAGCTCCTGCAAAAAAACACCAGGCTTGAGTCTCGTCGGACATTTCGGCACGCCCAGCACTTAAACGGACAAAAGTCTTGGGCATGATGATCCTTGCCACAGCCACCGTACGAATAAATTCAAAGGTATCCACCGCTTCTGCATTCTCAAGGGGTGTTCCAGGCGCTCGAATTAACATATTAATTGGAACACTTTGAGGATGCTCTGGCAACGTTGCAAGAGCCAGTAAAAGCCCCGCTCTATCTTCTCGGCTTTCGCCTAATCCTAAAATACCACCGCTACAGACATTAATCCCTGCATTACGCACTTCATCCAGCGTCTCTAAGCGCTGCTCAAAAGTTCGTGTAGAAACAACTTTTGCATAATACTCCGGGGAAGTGTCAAGATTGTGGTTGTAATAATCCAATCCTGCTTGGGCTAAACTCTCAGCTTGCTCTTTGGTCAACATACCTAATGTCATGCAGGTTTCCATGCCTAATCCCTTGACTCCTTCAACCATTGCAAGCACTTGATCAAAAGTTTTCGCCTGGGGGCCTCGCCAAGCAGCACCCATACAAAAACGCGTAGCACCTTGCTCTTTCGCTTCTTTGGCTTTTGCAAGTACTGCCTCAACTTCCATGAGTTTTTCTTTGGGAAGGCCCGTGTTATGGTGACCACTTTGATTACAATAAGAGCAATCTTCTGGGCAAGCACCTGTTTTAATACTGAGTAATTTAGAGCGCTGTACTTCATGAGGATTAAAATGTTGTCGGTGAATAGTCTGAGCCTTAAAAGCCAAATCCATAAAAGGCTGTTGAAATAAATCAAGGATATCTTGTTTTGCCCAATCAGTGCGATATTGCATAAAAAACCTCCATTGGCCTCTGAAAATAGTTGGTCTTATCATAGTCACTAGACTTCACTTGTCAACCTGTTTTAGACTTCCAGGTAAACAACAGGTGAAAATAGGGGCAAACTGATGGATATAACAGAACGGGATTTGAAACATATTTGGCACCCTTGCTCTCAAATGAAAGATTATGAAACATTCCCCCCCGTGACCATTACAAAGGCCCAAGGCAGTTACCTTCACCTGGCAAATGGCACCACCCTTATTGATGCTAACTCCAGCTGGTGGTGCAAATCTCTAGGTCACGCAGACCCACGAATTCACGCGGCATTGATGCAGCAAGCAAAAACCTTAGAACATACTATTTTGGCGAACACAACCAACCCAACCATTGTCAAACTCTCAGAAAACCTTGCCGCGTTGACCCCTAATTTAAATAAAGTCATGTATGCTTCTGATGGATCCTGTGCGGTTGAAATGGCTTTAAAAATGTCCCTCCATGCTCAGCAACTTCAAGGCCAAGGCCACAGACAACAATTTGCTGCCTTAGGGAATGGCTATCATGGAGAAACCTGCTTAGCACTCAGTGTCAGTGATTGCGGTCTTTATTCAGAACCTTATAAGCCCCTACTCCAGCCCTGTGAATATTTAAATCCCATCCCCTATGTTTCAGGTGTGGAAGATAATAAGTGGCACGATTGCTCTGAAGAATGGCATCCTATTGAAAAGCAATTAAATCAAATAAAAGACACCCTCTGCGCTATTATTTTCGAACCCATCGTTCAAGGTGCCGGACAGATGCAAATCTACAGTGCAAATTTTCTCAAACACTTGGCGGCCTGGGCCAAAGATAATCAAGTTTATTTAATTGCTGATGAAATCATGACAGGGTTTGGGCGCACCGGACTACCTTTAGCAATTGATCACGCCGGCATAGAAGTCGATTTTTTATGTGTGGCCAAGGGATTGACCGCAGGAGTGCTTCCTATCAGTGCAATGCTCACCTCTGACACAGTTTATGATTTATTTTATGACGATTATGAAAAAGGCAAATCCTTCCTTCATTCTCACACTCATACAGGAAATACCTTAGCCGCTGCTGTGGCAAACTGTGTGTTTGAGATTTTTCAAGAAGATAATATTTATCAAAAAATACCTGAATTATCAGCGCATCTTCGTCAACAAATGGAAGCGGTAGCGAACCATACAGGCAAGCTCACCAACATCCGACATATTGGAGCCATGGTTGCTGGAGATTTGGTAGTAGACAACCCGAACACACGCTGGGGATTTCAAATTTTTCAAGAAGCTATAAAACTCGGCGCCATGCTGCGCCCCTTAGGCAATACACTCTATTGGTTCCCACCGTTGAATACAGAATCACACACGATTGATGAACTTGCAGACATCACTCAAACAGCCATCGCTCGGATCCTCAAATAATAACCGCTTTATTCAACCTACCAATTAATTATGCTATTATTATTTTATGCTTAAAATACTTGCCGAAAAACTAATACGTCATCTCGCTCCGCAATCTTGTCTACTTTGCCTGACAAAAGTAACGGGAGCACTGCCCGTATGCCATCTTTGTGAGAAAAATTTACCTTGGCTTGAACATTATTGTCAGCACTGCGGTTATCATTTTATAGGTGAAACATCTCTGTCAATTTGCGGCCAGTGCAGTAAAAACACCTCTCCAATCAGCTGCTTTTACGGGCTTTGGCATTATCAAGATCCCATTGATCAATGGATACAGCAGATAAAGTACCATCACCAACTCATTCCCAGTGCAATCTGTTCTGAGTATATGCTAAGAAAAATCCCCGGTTGGTACAGTAACCGACAACTGCCTGAAGCGTTAATACCCATGCCATTACATTCTGATCGATTGGTAGAACGGGGTTACAATCAAGCCATTGAAATCGCACGACCTTTGGCAAAGGTTTTGCAACGCCCTTTACTCCTTCATGACTGTAAGCGCAGTCAATACACAAAGCCTCAAGCCACCCTTCCAGCTCCATTGCGTCAGAAAAACGTCAAAGATGCATTTACAATCAAAGACAACTTTCATTTCAAGCATGTTGCCATTGTGGATGACGTATATACATCGGGTAGTACCGTTACAGCCCTTTGCCAAAGCTTAAGAAAAAACGGAACTAAAACTATCGATATATGGTGCTGCGCCCGGGCGCAACTGACGCACAGATTTATCCCAGTCTCTTCTTAATAGAAAATTTAACGGTTCTGATGTTCCTGTCAACTGCCGGAAAAATCCGACGTGAACCTCGATCGAGCAGTTTTTGGCATGCCTCTACATGTTCATTATCACAATTTAGCTCATGCGCTCTCTTAAAAGCTGCTTGAGCAATTTTGTGGGTATCGTTTGTTTCTCGATAACCCATGTTAGCATTGTTCCATAAAGATTTAACTAAATTTTTGCTACGATACCGCAGAGGTGCTAATGTGCCATTTAATCCTGGTTTATCGCCAAAACTCACACCAATACCATCAAGCAATTGCCCCAATTCTTTTATGCTGTCACTCTGTTTAATTAAATCTATGCAAATTTCAGCAATCGCAGGATCATCTTTTTGTTTATTGGCAGTGGCTGATAAATTTTGACGTTTTATTTCCTGCACACAACGCGTCAATAAAGTAGATTTTACCCCAATGTTAGGTATTTCGAACTCAGGCTCAGGTAATTCATACTCATATTCACTATTATCTAATAGAGTCATCACAGCTCTAGCAGGTTTACCCGATAAAATAGCATGGTAAAGTACTTTTTGCTCTGGCTCTAAATTATCATTTTGAAGGATCACCTCAGCGGCAAGCTCTCCGGATTTATTTTTAATCCCATAGTCTCGTTCCTCTTGCAAGCCATACTGGCCAAAAGCATCAAACACACTGATACAATCACCACAGCGAAAAATATAATGAAACCAAGTATCTCCTGCTTGATCAGTGATGAGAGGATCCGATAGACTAACAAAAATATCCGCCTTAATAGTGCCGTCTGGATCTTGAAATAAAAAAAACTGCTTCCAATTATCGTGTTGATTCAAAAGATCTTGTGTAATAATAAATTGTTCGTTATCGTCAGCCATCAGTACGTTCCAAATTATCGTTTTTCTAGTTAAGCGCGATCATACCAAATTCTATTGCATATGTCAATAAATGGTCAATATTTTGCCGTCCAAAATTGTAACTGCTTGTTTTAAAATAATTTTCAATTTAGATGGGGTTACGCTGTTGATCCGATCTAAAATTTAACATCCTCTCTGCAATATTGTTAAAATCATAATCTGGTAATTTTTCATCATTGATACCACACCACGCTGCAATATGCTCGACATCATTGTTTTTCATTGCGGCAGCCCTTAAAGAAGCGGTCAATAAGTGTGGCCAAGGATAGGGAGGAAAATTAGTTTTATTTTTTTTGTAATAATCAAGCATTATCTGATAGAGCCGATTCTCAACAGTGCGAGCCATGCGTCCTGAAACAACAGAGGTTAAAACACTGTTAGCAGTATTTTTTGAAGAAACGGTATTGAGGTAATTTGTTGGCAAGCCAGAACTTCGGCAAGCTAAAAAAGAGGTGCCTAGCTGGATAGCAGAAACACCTAGCTTAAATAGCGTTTCAACTTCCTCTGCATTGCGAATACCACCGGCAGCGATGCAAGGTACATCCCATTCTTCCAACCGCGCTGAACGAATAAGTTCAACCACGGTAAAAGTCAGATCAGCAATTGTCTCACCTTCGAATAAGCTCAAGTGGCCACCGGCACAAGGCGATTGCAAAACAATGGCATCACACCCATCTTCAATAAGCTGCTGCGCTCCACGTATGGATACCGCAGATCCTATAATAAATGTCCCATTGCGCTTAAATGCTTCTATATGTTTTTTAGGTAAACGACCAAATGTAAAACTAAATACGGGGATTTTATGTTCTAGTAATACATCAAGCTGATCCCAAAATAAACCTTTAATATCGAGATAAGGGATCTCAGGCTGCGCTACACCTAATGCCTTATAATAAGGAGATAAATATTGCCACAGACCATCTAATTGATGTTTCTGAGTACTATTTTTCTTATTGATACCCCAGCTTGGAATAAACAAATTAAAATTAAATACACTCGCGCTTTGTGCGTAAACTTTCACTTTCGATGCCACTGCACTACCTTGCATATAACCAGCACCATAAGAAGGTAAGAAAAGCACCTTTCCATCAGTATCAGTAAAATGCGGTAACCATATATCTGTTGCAATCCCAGCCATCGGGGCTTGAATGATGGGCGTTAAAAGCTCTAGGCGCTCCATGAACTCCTTGGCTCTGAGAAACTTGGAAGCAACGTGGATACCTAATTCGCAAGGGGTTAGCACAGCATTACTCTAAAATCACATTACATTAATTTGATGTATTGTACTCTAATTTAGGCGATTTCGCCCTGCAAGAATGCAGAACTGCAGTCTATTCCAATAGCAAAATGAATCTGAAGGTAGTTTGCTCTCATTATGTGCATCTGCTCCAGGCTCATTTCATATTGGAAGACTCTATGTCTATAAAACAACGCAGAACCTGCTACAATAGTCGGTTCTGCGATCCCTTAAAAGAGAATATCCCATGGAAAATCAACAACCCGCATCCTCCTGGAACAGTAAAAAACAGACTATTATTTGGACAGTCATTGCGCTGGCTATTGCGCTGGCAACTTATAGTTATTTCCAATATCGGAAAAAGCACCCTTCCACAGATGATGCTTATGTACAAGCTGCCGTGGTACAAATGGCCCCTCAAATTAGCGGCCCCATCGCTCAAATCCATGTGGCAAACAACGAAGCTGTAACCAAAGGGCAATCCCTGATTACCATCGAACCCATTATTTTTATGAATGCTGTACTAAAAGCAAAAGCAGGATTGCAATTAGCAGCACAGCATATGCAGATGGATAGTAAAGCCATTGATATTGTGAAAGCACAGGTGGTTCAAGCTCAAGCGCAGCTACTCGCCGAGCAACAACGATACAAGCGTATTCAAAGCCTGCTGCAAAATGATCAAATTGCTGTAGCCAAAGGAGATGATGCCAAAGCCAAATTGGATGTGGCTAAAGCACGACTCAATGCTATTAAAAGCACCTTAGCCAAAGCAGAAAAAAATCTTGGTACCGCAGGACATCTCAATGCGCAAATCCAACAGGCCAAAGCCACGTTGGCCCTGGCTAAGAAAAATTTGGATTACACCGATATCAAAGCACCGGCTTCTGGCCATATCACTAACTTCCATTTACGAGAAGGTACAACTGTTCAAGCAGGCCAAAAATTATTTCAATTGATTGAAAACAATCACTGGTGGGTTGATGCTCATTTTAAAGAAACTCAGCTCGGCAATATTCAACCAGGTCAACTCGCAACGATAAAAATTGATATGTATCCCGGGCAAACCTTCCAAGGCCATGTGGATAGTGTCAGCCGAGGCAGCGGCGCTGCATTTTCCTTACTCCCTCCTGAGAATGCTACGGGAAATTGGGTGAAAGTCACCCAGCGCTTTACTGTCAAAATTACGTTGGACGATCCCGATCCTAAATATCCATTGCGAGTCGGTGCGAGCAGTAAAGTGACCATTGACACTCAGCCTGCGGATTAGTCTCAATGGAAACCCTCTCCAATATTAACAAAGGGCAATTAAGGCTCCTTGTCATTGCAGTCATGCTCGTCACTATCATCGAAGTACTGGATATGACCATTGTCACCGTGGCCCTGCCTCACATGATGGGAAACCTCGGTGCCAGCTCTGATCAAATCACTTGGATCGTCACGTCCTACATTGTGGCATCCGTCATCGTCATGCCCTTGACCGGATTTTTAGTTAATTTCTTCGGTCGGAAAAGACTATTACTCATTTGCGTCAGTGGATTTATGGTTGCATCTATTCTCTGCGGCTTATCTGTCAATATCCTACAAATGGTTTTTTTCCGTGTCTTACAGGGTGCCTTTGGAGCAACCTTAATTCCGTTGTCACAGTATATCCTTCAAGATTCATTCCCTCCGGAAAAACAAGAAAAAGCCATGGCATTTTGGGGTATGGGCGTCATGGTTGCGCCGGTATTTGGCCCCACAATTGGTGGCTTTATTACCGAAGGACTTAATTGGCGTTGGATCTTCTTCCTCAATATCCCAGTATGTATTTTAGCTCTGTTTCTCATTCTAAAAGCGATTCCAGAGACCCTACGCAAACCACTTAGTGTGGATAAAGTCGGGTTATTTTGGATGGCTCTAGGTGTGGCTGCTTTGCAAATTTTTCTCGATGAAGGCAATACCCACAATTGGCTAGCATCCGACGTCATGCTATCTCTAATGTTGATTTCGATATTTTCTTTAGTTTTTTTCATCTATCGAGGCTTAAAAATTAACAATAACATTATTAATATCCGGCTGTTTGCCGATAGAAATTTTGCTGCATCAACCATCGTACTCTCTCTCGCCTGTATCGGTTTTTATAGCTTAACCACCATCCAACCTATCTTACTAGAACATCTACTACATTTTCCTGTTGCATTCACTGGATTAATTTTAGCTCCCCGAGGCGTCACCTGTGCCATTGCTATGTTTGTAGTGGCAGCCTTTTCCAGCAAAGTAGATCCAAGAATATGGGTGGTGGTTGGCTTGCTATTCAGTGCCACCGGAACTTATTTAGTCTCCAACTTAACCTTAGAAACAAGCTACATGCCATTTATCATCAGCTGTATCATTCAAGGCTTTGGCATGGGTCTGTTGTTTGTGCCCTTATCCGTACTGGCTTTAACCACACTCGCTCCAAAAGACATTGCAGAAGGCACAGGGTTATTTAGCTTTGGGCGAAGCTTGGGAGGCAGCATTGGCATTTCCATCATCAGCACGTTATTGACTCGCGCTACTATGGTAAAATGGAATGAAATCGGCGCGGCTATTGATCCGACGCGAAATGCGATGCAATATTGGCTCAGCCAAACAGGGCTTGATATCAATGCGCCCGTGACTATCAAACTCCTTGGCTATGAAGTCTACCGCCAATCGTCTATGGTTGCATTCAACAACTGTCATTGGCTGCTCGTTTGCCTCTTTATTATCCTCATACCTTTTGCGCTACTCATTAAAAAACCAGGACGCCCTTAAGTATGAATAATTATTGAAATTTTCACCTAAAACCAGGTTATACCCCGATTCATTAGACATATATTCGGAGTACACTCTGAATATAAAAGCTTTTGGATTGTATCTTGTAATAAGTCCTGAGAGTTTTTCACCCTCACATAAACCCTAGGTAAAAAACTCAGCATTTATCCATAGGTGACAAGCAACCGCCGCAATATAGCCTAGGCCTATCGCCCAGGCCCATTTTAAATGGCCAAAAAAGGTATATTTTCCTTTCGCCTGTCCCATAAGTGCAACACCCGCAGCAGAACCAATGGAAAGCATACTACCCCCAATACCTGCGGTTAACGTCACTAAGAGCCACTGACCTTCAGACATTTTCGGTAACATCGTCAACACAGCAAACATCACGGGTATATTATCCACAATCGCAGAAAGCACACCCACCACCACATTGGCTGGCGTTGCCTGGTAAGCCGCGGGCAAAGATTGCCCCCATTGGTGATACATTACATCCGATGCTAAGCTCAAATACCCTAGGGCAGAAAGCCCGCCAACACAGAGGATCACTCCATAGAAAAATAATAAGGTATCCCACTCTGCTTTTTTCACACGCTGAAAAATGTCGAAAGGACGATAACTACCATCTTCATCTTGAACTAATTGCCCACGTTTTTTCAAATAGTAGCCAAAGAATTGTAAATATCCTAATCCCGTCATCATCCCAATGACCGGGGGCAGTTCGAGGAAATGATGAAATCCAACGGCAGTGGCAATGGTCAAGATAAACAATATCATCACTCGCTTGGAGCCAAATTTCATCGTAATCACTTCTGTACTGGCTTCAGGTTTTTTCTTGCCAATAGCAAAGTGCATACAAGCTGCGGGAATAATAAAGCTCACAACAGAGGGTACAAAAATATGCAAGAATCCATGGATAGGTATGATGCCCTTTTGCCAAACCATCAGTGTGGTAATATCACCAAAGGGACTAAATGCTCCCCCCGCATTAGCCGCAACAACGATGTTAATACAAGCAATGGAAATAAATTTAACATCATCGCCTCCCACAGCCATCACCACAGCACACATCAGCAATGCAGTGGTTAAATTATCCGCGATGGGCGAAATAAAGAATGCCAAAATCCCGGTGATCCAAAACAGTTGGCGGTAACTAAAACCTTTTCTCACCAACCAGGATCGCAAAGCTTCAAATACATTTCGCTCTTCCATGGTAATAACGTAGGTCATCGCAACTAACAAAAATAAAAATAACTCAGCATATTCTAAAATATTATGTCGCACCGCTTCCGCCGCCAGTTCACCAAGCCCCTTGGTATGGCAAATATTCGCGACCACCATCCAAATAAAACCGGCTACTAACACCACTGGTTTAGATTTGCGCAGATGAGTAAATTCTTCTAGCATCACGAAGACATAAGCAATAGCAAACAACAGCAATGCAATCATCGCCGCAGGGGAGGCTGTCATATGTAAATTTAAGATTTCATGCTCACTGGAAAATGCTAAAGCTGGCAACAATCCAATCAATGCCAATAAAGTAATGGTGATTTTCTTCACAATCCCTGTACTCCTTATTCATGCTAAAAATGCTGATAACCTTGAATGTCAAAATTTTGGCATTCTCCGCAGCTATCGAGCAATGATATCCCCATTGAAGCACAAATTGTGCCAATACGAAAGTATTCGAAAGAAACGCCTGGCTCCCCCGCCATGGTAAAACAAAGCTGGTAGTCATCACCTCCCCCAAGAGCTGCTTTGATGGCTTCATCTGCCCCAAGATCCTCTGAAAGTATTGGGTTCATCGGTATACTACTCAGTTGCAATTCGGCTCCAACACCGCTTGCACTCAATATGTGATGTAAGTCAGCTAACAAACCGTCAGAAATATCAATAGCCGCACTAGCACAATCTCGAAGCTGCAAGCCTGCCTCAATTTGTGGCGTTGGACGAAGAAATGCTTGGGATATCTGCGGGTGCTGTTCTAACAGAGCTGTTTCATCATTCATCAACCATTTTAGCCCCAAGTAGGCACTGCCCAACGCTCCCGTCACATAAATGCTATCTCCTGGCTGAGCACCTTCACGCTGCAAACCTTTCACATCCGGTAAAAACCCGTGCACTTGGCACGTAATAGATAAAGGCCCTCGGGTAAGATCACCCCCGACTAAAGACAGTGAAAATTCATCCGCCAATGAAAAAAAACCTTGGGAAAATTTTTCTAGCCAATTAACGTCATTATCTGGCAGTGTCAAAGACAATGTGACCCAAGCCGGTTCTGCCCCCATTGCAGCCAGATCGCTTAACGCCACCGCCAATGAGCGATAACCCAAGTCGTCGGCTAAGATAGTTGGAGGAAAATGTACCCCGCTTACCAATGTATCGATACTGATAGCAAGACGTTTGTCTTGAGGAACTGAAAGAATTGCACAATCATCCCCCGGCCCTAAAGCAACATCTCTTCGCAAAGGCCGCTTAAAGAAAAAATCAATGATTTCAAATTCGTTCATCTAACGAGTTTCAATTTCACGGAGTTGTCGTGCAGCTTTATCAACCACACCATTGATAAATTTATGGCTTTTGTCCGCACCAAATTTTTTTGCTAGTTCGATTGCTTCATTAATCACAACTTTATAAGGCACATCCGGTTGCTTTAAAAATTCAAATGTCGCAATACGCAAAATACTCAATTCAATAGCACTGATTTCGCCAATGGGTCGATCTAAAAATGGTGCAAAAGATTCATCTAAGACAGATACGCTTAAAGGAATCTCCCGAAATAAATGTTGAAAATATTCTACGTCAAATGCAGACTGATTATTTTGATTTAAATATTGGGTTTCAATATCGAGACGATCTTCCCCTCCCACAAGCCATTGATATAGAGCTTGCAGAGCAATTTCTCGGGAACGCCGCCTGGCTTTAGGTTTCAGTTTCTTCATTCGCTAATCGTTGGATCTCTTGTTTGAATGCTTCCAAATCTTGGAAACTATAATAAACCGAAGCAAACCTCACGTAGGCCACTTGGTCCATCTCTAATAATTCGTCCATCACCCATTTGCCTAACTGCTCTGAGGCAACTTCTCTCTCACCACAAGCACGCAAACGATGAATAATCCGTCTCACCGCTTCATCTACACGTTCAACACTAACAGGACGTTTTTCTAATGCCTTGAGAAGTCCTTGCCGCAGTTTTGATTCTACAAAGGTAGAACGTCTGCCATCGCGCTTGATTAATAACGGCATGTTCAATTCCGCGGACTCGTAAGTGGTAAAGCGCTCACTGCAAGACAAACACTCTCGTCGTCGCCGCACTTGCTCACCTTCACCAACCAAACGAGAATCGACAACTTTTGTCTCTGAAAAATTACAAAATGGGCAACGCATAGTAATCCTTTACTGATAAACAGGAAAACGTTGACATAATTCAAGCACCTGCTGCTTGACTCGTGCTTTAATAGAAGCACTGGCAATATCATCTAACACATCGCAGATCCATAAAGCCAACTGAATGACCTCAGCTTGTTTAAACCCACGGGTTGTAATAGCCGGTGTGCCCATGCGCAAGCCACTGGTCACAAAGGGCGAACGCGGCTCGTTGGGTACGGTATTTTTATTGACGGTAATGTTTGCCTCTCCTAGAGCGGCTTCTGCATCTTTTCCCGTAATATCGTTGGCAATCAAATCCACTAGGAATAAGTGATTATCTGTTCCTCCTGAAACGATATGATAACCTCGTCCCATCATCGCCTCAGTCATGGCTTTTGCATTATCAATAACTTGCTGTTGGTAAGTGCTAAACTCTGGTTCTAATGCTTCTTTAAATGCCACAGCTTTCGCAGCAATCACATGCATTAACGGGCCACCTTGAATGCCTGGAAAAATCAATGAATTAAATTTTTTGGCAAGCTCTGGGGAACCATCTGCGAGAATCAAACCACCTCGTGGGCCGCGCAATGTCTTGTGAGTTGTGGAAGTAACCACATGAGCATGGGGAAAAGGAGAAGGATAATGCCCCGTTGCAACTAACCCTGCTACATGGGCCATATCTACATGGAGATAAGCGCCCACACTATCTGCGATTTGACGAAACCGCTGCCAATCCATTATCCGTGAATAGGCAGAAAATCCAGCAATAATCAGTTTAGGTTTATGTTCATTCGCTAATGCTTGAACCTGATCATAGTCTACCTGGGCCGTATCAGCATCTAAACCGTAGGGAATAACATTATAGAATTTGCCCGAAAAATTTACCTTACAACCATGGGTTAAATGACCACCATCGGACAGCCCCATCCCCAAAACCGTATCACCTGGTTCTAACAATGCCATATAAACAGCCATATTCGCCTGAGAGCCGGAATGAGGTTGAACGTTAGCATAATCCACGGAGTATAGTGCTTTGGCTCTTTTTATCGCTAATATTTCAGCCTGGTCAACATATTCACAACCACCATAATAACGTTTATGAGGGTAACCTTCAGCATATTTGTTCGTTAGCACGGAACCTTGAGCTTCCATGACTCTAGGACTTACGTAGTTTTCCGAGGCAATTAATTCAACATGATCTTCTTGACGACGCTCTTCAGCCTTAATTGCGGTGTCAAGTTCCGGATCAAAATCAGCAATGGTCATAGATTCTGTAAACATGCAAAATATCCTAAACTGAGCAAAATACTTTTCGCAGGTAGGATAACCTTTTCTGAACGATTAATCCATACACAAGCGAGCGAGAAACTATAGCCTAAATAATAACCAAGATCAACAACATTGCACCCATCAATGCAAAGTTAGTGATAAAAAGTTGTCGGGAAATATATTTTATTTCACCTTCTCTTTTCCAAAATCGGTTACATGTGAGATTGTGAATGAGTAGATATACTATTAAAAAGAGGGCAGCAACAGTGAGAAATTGACCCACAACAAGCAGTATGCTGGCTAATATTTGCACTAAAATACCAACGAGAAGACCTATCATGGGCAAAGGTACATTGCATGCTTTCATCGTATCCACATGAGTTTGCCAATTTTTTATACTTTCATAAGCCATGTATAAAAAATATCCTGCTAATAACAAGCGCGCGAGAAAAAAGAAAAATGCCATGCCGCTTGATAATTCCATGGTGAAGACCTCTGTTGTCCTTAATTAATAAAAACAATTATACACTTTTTTTAACGCATACTAAAGTTATACTCACGCCGCACGATAATTAATTACGATAATTAATTAAAGATAATCTGCGGAGAATCAGAATGAATAGGCATACAGTAAACTTCTCGTTGAAATAGCCTGTTGCCTCGCTTTAAAAATCCTAGGCTTGATTATCATTGCTCACGTTTGTTTTGCAAATCATTCTCATTTAACGCCTGAAAATATCCAATCACACTTATTCCCACAATTGGAAGGATCTATATCAGCCAAGGCATTGCAGGTTACTCTCTGCAAACCCAACTAGTATTTATGTGGTATTTTTCTTGGGTTCTAGGACTCACCCTAGCCTGCACGTTTTCCATTTTGAACGCATTGTGGTTCGAGCTACACTACACAGAGATAACGTTGAAGCAAAGCCTTCCCATAACAAAACAGCCATTCCCCTTGGCGAGTGAGCATATCATGTGCTAGACTGCTTCAACATCAAGCAATCAAGGCATGACAATGGCACAATATGTTTACACAATGAACCGGGTTTCAAAAACCGTTCCTCCTAAAAGAGAAATTCTCAAAGATATTACTCTCTCTTTCTTCCCCGGCGCAAAGATTGGAGTGCTCGGCTTAAATGGTGCGGGGAAATCAACATTATTAAAAATAATGGCCGGTATTGAAAAAGAATTTAACGGTGAAGCACGGCCCATGCCTGATATGAATATCGGCTTCCTTTCCCAAGAACCTACTTTAGATCCAGAAAAAAATGTCCGCGGCAATGTCGAAGATGGCTTAGCTGAACTAAAAGCGCAATTACAACGATTTGATGAAATCAGCTTAGCATTCGCTGAACCCATGGATGATGACAAAATGAATCAGCTTCTAGAAGAGCAAGGCAATTTACAAAATGCAATTGATGCTGCTGATGGTTGGAACTTTGATCGCAAACTTGAAATTGCCAGTGATGCGCTCAGACTACCAGCCTGGGATGCGGATGTCACAAAACTCTCTGGTGGTGAACGACGACGAATTGCTCTGTGCCGATTATTGCTCTCTAATCCTGACATGCTACTCTTAGACGAACCCACCAACCACTTAGATGCAGAAAGCGTCGCTTGGCTCGAAAAATTTTTACATGATTTTAAAGGCACCGTCATTGCGATTACCCATGACCGCTACTTTCTAGATAACGTAGCAGGTTGGATCTTAGAACTTGACCGAGGCCATGGGATCCCCTATGAAGGAAATTATACCAACTGGCTAGACCAAAAAGAACAACGCCTTGCCATTGAAGAAAAACAAGAAACAGCCAGACAAAAAGCGATTAAACATGAATTAGAATGGGTACGCTCTAATACCAAAGGCCGTCATGCGAAAAGCAAATCTCGTATTGCCCGTTACGAAGAATTGGTTTCTAAAGAATTTCAAACTCGCCAAGAAACGCAAGAACTTTATATTCCGCCAGGGCCTCGTCTAGGAGAGCTTGTTATTGAAGCCAACAATATCCGTAAAGGCTTTGAGAACAGGCTGCTAATTGATGATCTCAGTTTTGCGATCCCTCGTGGAGGCATTGTCGGCATCATAGGGCCTAATGGCGCAGGTAAAACTACATTATTTCGCATGCTAACAGGTCAAGAAACCCCTGATAGTGGATCCATTCGTATTGGCGATACGGTTGAAATGGCTTATGTGGATCAAAGTCGAGACGATCTCAACGGTGAAAAAACCGTCTGGGAGGAAATATCAGATGGTCAAGACAACATTATAATCGGTAACTACGAAATTCCTTCACGGGCTTATGTGGGTCGATTTAATTTTAAAGGTCAAGATCAACAAAAATTTGTCAAAGACCTTTCCGGTGGTGAACGCAACCGCTTACATTTGGCAAAATTATTACGTAGTGGTGGCAATGTAGTATTGCTCGATGAACCGAGTAACGATTTAGATGTAGAAACCCTACGAGCCTTAGAAGAAGCCATTCTAGCTTTTCCTGGTTGTGTCCTTGTGACGTCTCATGATCGCTGGTTTTTAGATCGCATAGCCACCCATATTTTAGCTTTTGAAGGTGACAGTCACGTTGAATGGTTCGAAGGCAACTACGCAGATTACGAAGCTGATCGCAACAAGCGCCTTGGAGATTCAGCCAGCCAACCCCATCGAATCAAATACAAGAAAATTGAAACCGCGTAAATCCATGCTTTTTACAAAGAGGGTGCCTGGCCTATTTCAAATAAGCTTGGCATTCACTCCGAAAGCAGGCTCTCGCAAAGCATCCATCTTTTCTTTAAATTGTTGTACTCTTGTTTGAATCACTTTTTTATCAGAAGACCGAGACGTTTCTCGATTAAAAAGTTCAAAATAGGCCTTGTAATCCTGTTCTGATAAGATTGTATTTTCACCTAATGAATCCAAAAGTGCATCCGCTTTCTCAAAAAGTGCACCTGCAATAGCTTCGCTGTCATTGGTCTCTCGATAGCTAAAATAGAATATTCCAAGTTTTTTACGACAACGTAGTTTTGAAAGCTCGTTATCATCTCCTGGATTTGTGCCTCGCCCAATACCAATGTCATTTGCAAGGGTTAACAAAGTATTTATATTATCTTGCTCAGGAATAAAGTCGCTAAGGGCTTTGGCAATGTTTTCATGCTGTGCTTCATCATCTAGGGATAAATCATTAAGATCTATACAATTTAATGCCGAATAAAAACGCTTGCCAGGCCTTTCTATCGTATCATCATTTGCCTGAACCCTGTATAGCTTTGGCGTATCATTCAAAAGTGTGGACATGCTTAAATCACTAATATCCAACTTGGGAAATTGAAAATTCACTTTTTTAATGTAATCATTCTGGGGTATGGCTAATAATAAATCATTAAAAGTACCATCTACCATCTGAGAAGTACACGTATCATGAAATACTGACAGAGATAATAATGGTGTTTGCGGGACAACCTGATTTAAGATATTAAAAAATAAAGGAATGTTTTTTTCACCTTTTAAATGAAACTCTATATCAAATAAACTGGTCACTATAAAAAATTGAACTCCAATGATGAAATTGTCATGATTCACTTTTTCGAGTAATAGCTCATCAAGATTAAGCTGAAAATCAATTAATTCAATGCTCCCAACAAAGCAAAGCTCTAGTTGCTTTCCGGCTTCCAGGAGTCCCTCAACTGAGAAATCTGCCTCAGTTAAGGTGCATTTCTTATTATCAAAATCGATTTTCATGCCATATACTCTCAATATAAGAAACAAGTCTTACACATGATAAACCGAGTAACGCCTTAAAATCAACTACACAGATTACGAAGGCCGATCGCAATAAACGGCTCGGAGATTCAGCTATTCAACCCCATCGAATCAAATACAAGAAAATTGAAACCGCGAAAATCTATGCTTTTTACAAAGAGGATACCAAGTGTACTTTAAATAAGCTTGACATTCACTCCGAAAGCAAGCTCTTGCAAGCCACCCACATTTTCTTTAAATTGCTGCACTCTTCCCTGAATCGCTTTTTTATCAGAAGACCGAGACGTTTCTCGATTAAAAAGTTCAAAATAGGCATTGTAATCCTGTTCTGATAAGATTGCATTTTCACCTAATGAATCCAAAAGTGCATCCGCTTTCTCAAAGAGTGCATTTGCAATAGCTTCGCTGTCATTGGTCTCGCGATAGCCCGCATAGAACATTCCAAGTTTTTTACGACAACGTAGTTTTGAAAGCTCATTATCATCCCCTGGCTTTTTATCTCTCCCAATACCAATATCATTTGCAAGATTTAACAGCACCTCTATATCATCTTGCTCCCAAATAAAGTCGCTAAGGGCTTTAGCAATGCCTGCATGTTGTGCTTCATCATCTAATGACAGATTTACAAGTTCCACACAATGTAAGGGGGAATTAAAACGTTTGTTAGGTTTTTCGAGCGCAAAAGCATTTGCCTGGATCTTGCATAATTTTAGCGTATTGTTCAGAAGATTGCACATACTTGAATTACTAATAGCCGAGCAAGGAAGTTGAAAATTTACTGCTTTAATAAAATTATTCTGAGGTATAGCCGATAATAAATCACCAAAACTATCACCCATCATCTTATGAGTACAGGTATCATGAAATACGGACAAAGATAATAATTGAGTTTCTGGAACAATACGACTTAACATATTAAAAAATAGAGGGATGTCTTTTTCACCTTGTAAATGAAACTCTATATCAAAAAAACTGGTCTCTATAAGAAATTTAATCGCAGAAATGACATCGTCATTCACTTGAGGTAATAGCTCATCAAGATTAATCTGAAAATCAATTACTTCAATCTGTGAAAAACAAAGCTCTAATTGCATCGCAGCCGTCCGGCATCCATCAACTGAAAAATCTGCCTCAGTTAAGGTGCATTTTTTATTATCAATATTTATTTCCACGCCGTATACTCTCATTATTAAGAAATAAGTCTTAACAATACAGACGTAGTCTTAAGGTAGTCTTAAGGCGCACTGACTGACAGAGGCATTGCAGCTCTTGCCGGGTAATGAGTCGGGCTGTAGAAAACACCGGGTTGGTAATATCCCCAACTGTAATAGCCTGGCCGGTAGTAACCTACGTTTTCCTTGGCTGACATGACATTCACCCGCTCAGTACTTTCAATGTGAGTGGTGCTGCACCCAACCATAATGACTAAGAAAAAAGCCGGTAACAGCATACATCGAGCTATTAATATATCATTCATCTTATCGCCCTCACCATCATTTCACTTACATTCTAAACTTAGCACAGAAATTAGGCTTGTCGCGAGTAGAATTACCGACAGATAAGTTCTGCACAAATAATTTACATGCATTATCTTGCGACTTTGGAGTAAGCTTCCTATAATAGACATCCTATTGCTAAGCCTATCCGGGAACCACAATGATGAAAAAAAATATCGCAATACTTCTCTGTCTGATACTCCCCACTATCACCACTTTTGGGGCGACCAATGCTAGCACCACTGTTGTGGTTAAAAATCCAACCTATCAGGGAGCTACCCCAGCAAGCCCTTCAAACCGAACAAGCATTAGCGTGACAAAAACTAAACCGCAGCCGCAGCCCGGGCGTACCCAGTACCAAGTCCAAAGACCGAAACAAAAACCTCCCCTCATTGCAGGCCAATGGACTTGCTTTTCCTATGACGCATCGGGAGAACGTTGGTACTCAATTAATGGTCATCGCAAACACGCCCTAAAAAAAGCAAGAAAATCCTGTAAACGCAACAGTCACACCCCTCATTCTTGCCACACAGATAGTGCATTCTGTGTATTTGGTGGACAGCTTCACGTTCAAAAAAAGACCGTTTTCTATTAAATAAAGACAAAAGGTAACCTAATGAATGAGTCCCTCTTGATCATTCACTGAGTTTTTGGTATAAAGGTCAGCTTGCGTACCAATGGTACGTCCTAGTTGAAACAGTTTGGAGTTAATGCAGATGTCAAAACGCTGCCAAGTAACGGGGCGAGGCCCCATGTCAGGAAACAACGTCTCTCACGCGCATAACAAAACAAGACGTCGTTTTCATCTTAATCTACATAAGCGCCGTTTCTGGGTCGAATCCCTTAAGCGTATGGTAACCCTACGCGTCAGCAACAAGGGTCTGCGGATAATCGATAAATTAGGTATCGACAACGTCATTCAGAAGATCCGTAGTCGCGGCGAAAAAATTTAAGGAACAGGTATTATGAGAGTCAAAGTAAAGCTCATCTCTGAAGCAGGCACTGGTTATTATTATACCACCACCAAAAACCCAAAAAATAGCACTGAAAAGCTACGCTTCAAGAAATACGATCCCTATGCACCTAAAGGTATAGCTGAGGATGGTGACAGTAACAAAGGTGGCAAAATCCGCAACAGCGGCAAAGGTGGGCCAGACAAGGGCGCACATGTTTGGTTTAAAGAAGGCAAAATTAAGTAAGCTTTCTCTTATTAAAATTAATTTTTTATACCTGCCTCTGGCAGGTTTTTTTTACCTGCCAGAAACCAACCTAAATCTACGTTTCTTGGGGCGCTAAGGCGTAGCTACGAATCTTCCGTGAAAATTCTTGCAATGCTTCGATTCCTGTTGCCTCAGCCTGACGGCACCATTCTTGAATCGCGTCAATCAATTCTTTATTGCTTGCTGTGGTCCATTCCCATATATCTAATAGTTTTTGTTGGTATTGATAAACCATATCTAAATGAGAGTAATCCTGTAAAAGCTCCGCAATTTGTTGCCTTCTTACTTCTGGAACAAGAGAACGTTCCAATGATAAGACCGATTTAGCCTTTGCTAACAGCGCCCGGCTTGCGGCACCTGCCTTTGCCTTTTCTTGGTTAAAAACCGGAATCAACACATCTTTACTGTAACGGGACATCACCTGGAAGCGATTACGCAATAGGGCCACCACAGTATCTTTATCGATTTGGGTTTTACCTTCCACAACCACCGGTTTCGGAGCCATATGCCGGACTTTAGCCAAGCCGAAAAATCGCAATACTTGGATGTAGCCCCAACCAATATCAAACTCCCACCATTTAACTGAGAATTTTGCTGAAGTGCCATAGGTGTGGTGATTGTTATGAAGCTCTTCCCCGCCTAGAAACCAAGCAATAGGGGAAATGTTTCTTGACGCATCAGGGACTTCAAAGTTTCGATAGCCCCAATAATGGCCAATACCATTAATCACGCCTGCGGCAAAGAACGGGATCCAAATCATTTGCAACGCCCACATTGTGATCCCAGGGATCCCAAATAGCAGCAAATCAAGTAAAAGCATTAACACCACCCCTTTGGCGCTGTGGCGGGTGTAAACATTTCTTTCTAGCCAATCATCAGGGGTGCCAGCACCGTATTTTTCCATGGTTTCAGGGTTTTTCGCTTCCGCACGATATAGCTCAGCACCTTCAAGCAATAATCTTTTTATGCCCAAAATCATCGGACTGTGGGGATCGTCTGTGGTTTCGCAGTGAGCATGATGTTTACGATGGATAGCAACCCAAATTTTGGTTTCCATCCCACTGGTCAACCAAATCCAAAAACGAAAGAAATGAGACACGATAGGATGCAAGTCAATACCCCGGTGGGTTTGACAACGATGTAGATAGAGCGTTACCCCCATAATCGTGAGATGGGTCATAATAAGTAATGCAATGATAAAGCCCCAAAAAGATATGTCTAAAATTCCGTAAAGCATGAGATTCCCGCCCTTGAGATGAAAAATTAACCCATTCTACCCGGATATTTGGCAAATTTCTACGGCTTTGTTTAAACTGAACACCCTCTACTCTACAAGTAAGGATAACGATGCCTGAATTACCCGAAGTTGAAACCACGCGTCATGGTATCACCCCCCACATAAAAGGTCAAATTATAACCAAAGTGATTATCCGTCAGGCAAAATTGCGCTGGCCCATCCCCCAAGAACTGAAAATATCCGCTAAAAACAAAATAATTGAACAAATCACTCGGAGAGGAAAGTACCTACTGATACATTTGTCTGAAGGCCATATTATCATCCATCTAGGGATGTCAGGTCACTTGCAGATTGTCCCCCAGAACACACCCCATAAAAAGCACGATCATGTGGAAATCCACACAGGGAATGGATGCTGCCTGCGCTACACAGATCCAAGACGATTCGGGTGCATCCTATGGACAACAGAATCCCCCTATCTCCATCCACTCATCAGCAGATTAGGGCCTGAGCCTCTCTCAGACAATTTCTTTAAAGATTATTTACTTACAAAATCTCAGAACAGAAAAGTTGCAATTAAACAATTTATTATGAACAGCCATATTGTGGTGGGCGTTGGCAATATCTATGCGAATGAAGCATTATTTATGAGCAAAATTCACCCTTTCCGTCAGGCGTCCCGCATTTCACAGAAGCGCTACGCCACCCTTACGGAAAACATTAAAAAAGTACTCACTCAAGCAATTAAACAGGGGGGAACAACCCTCAAAGATTTCACCAATGCAGATGGCAAGCCCGGCTATTTTCAGCAAACACTACAAGTCTACGGTCGCGGCGGAAAACCTTGCATGGTCTGCGATACAATACTTAAAGAGATCTACTTGGGACAACGCTCGACGGTGTATTGCCCGAGATGCCAGCACTAATAGCTAGCCCGCTTCGCCTAGGATCAGAGACCGCCACAACATCCCCTGTAAGGCTATTCCAATAGATTGCCTGCATATCACCATAGCCCCTACTGATTTCTGTCAATTGATAACCGGCTTGCTCTAACTTATCAATATCCCAAGGCATAAAGGCCGCCGGTTCATGCTCAACTTTACCCAGTGAATCGCGATAATGAAAACGCGGAACTGACAAAGCGTTAGCAATATTATGATGTTCAAAAAAATCTAACAACGCCAATAACAACATAGTAGGGATCCTGGGGCCTCCCGGCGTCCCAATGATCAATACACCATCTTGGGTCTCAACAAATGCCGGTGTTATGGATGATAATGGGCGATTTCCCGGGCGTAGGGCATTGATGCTGTTGTCTTCCAAACTAAAATCAGCCATGTGATTGTTGAGTAGTATGCCCGTGCCCGGCACGACAAAACTAGAGCCAAAATGAAAGTTTAAACTTAATGTCGCAGCAACACGATTACCCTCTCTATCTAAAATAGAAAAATGAGTGGTTTCATCATTCACTTCAACATTTACATTTGGTGCAAATTTCTCAGCCATTGCATGCTGCATGATTTTTATCAGAAGTTGCTTGCGGTGGAAAGTGGATTTTGCAAAATAATCTTGAGCTTCTGCATTTTTTAGCATATTGCCTAATGCCCTTCCCCCCACCGACGGCGTTGGCACCGTTATCATTTTAGCACCAAAAACACTCATCACTAGGGGGTTGCTTATCTTTAGTTGATAATCTTCTAAATCACGTAACTGCCACACACCACCCGCTCGCCTCACACCAGAAACAAGACGTCGCGCAATTAACCCATGATAAAAATCTTCGCCTCCGTTATATTGCATATTACGGTAAATAGCGGCAAGTTCTGGTTGCTTAACCACATAACCCAATTTAGGGATCTCGCCTTTATCAAGAAAAATCATGGATGCAGCTGGGGATTGTTTCAAGTAGAGTAAATTAATTTTAGCCGCGTAACGATAAAAAGAACCCACCTTAAACCCTACCTCTGCAAAATGCACAGCAGGGGCTAGCGTCACATCTAAGGGTAATTTACCATAATGGCTTGCAATATAAACCATGGCCGCAGCTTCCCCAGGAATAGCTGCCGATAAAGGCCCTCGAAGCAAATGGGTTTCATCAAGATAGTCACTTTTGCGCGTTGCTAGAGGAGCAACCTCTCGGCTATCCAGAACCAAATTTTTGTTTGTATCAGCAAAATGCAGCAACCAAAAACCGCCCCCACCCAACCCAGAATTATAGGGTTCTACAATAGATAACACCGAGCTGACTGCAACCGCTGCATCAAAAGCATTTCCCCCTTGGTGCAGGATATTGATACCGGCTTGAGTTGCATGGGCAGCAGCACTTGCCACAGCCTCTTGAGTTAACTTTTCTTGAGCGGTCGCCGTCACACTGATGGTAACCAATGACCAGACAAAACAAGCTGTAATCATCCAGTTATTTAAGGAAAATTGCACCTGTGAATCATTCCATTTTCACTTGCAGCATGCCCTCTTTTTCTCGTACAGAAAAAGTATCAATATCTTCATAGGCTGGAGGCATAGTGGCTTCCCCCGTCTTAAGACAAAACCTAGCACCATGACGGGGACAGATGATTTCGTCCCCTTCAATTTCACCCGCAGACAAATCACCACCATCATGAGTGCAAAGATTTTCTACGGCAAAAAAATTACCATCGACATTTAATATCAAAATATCAACATCATCTACGATAAAATCTTTGTGCTCACCAGGTTTTAGCTCCGACGCTGGAACAACATCGAACCACTGTTCTGTCACGCTTTGTCTTCTACAACAACAAGAGTCAATGTAGTTTGCACTTCAGGGTGCAATTGCAGAACAATTTCATGCTCCCCTGTGGTTCTAAGCGCACCATCAGACAATTGCACTTCCTTTTTAGTCACCTCTGCACCTGCGGCTGTAATGGCTTCAGCAATTTCTCGCACACCAATGGAACCAAAAAGTTTCCCTTCGTCCCCAGCTCGCGCCGAAATACTCACACTGATCCCAGCAATCGCTTCAACTCGCTGATTCGCTGTTACCAACGCATCAGCAGCTTTTTCCTCAAGCTCTGCCCGGCGTTCTTCGAAGATAGCTAAATTATCTCCTGTTGCACGCACCGCATGGCCAAGAGGCAAAAGAAAGTTTCGCGCATAACCAGATTTCACATCAACCTTATCGCCCAATAGGCCTAGGTTCCTCACATTTTCAAGTAAAATAACTTCCATCAAACACCTCTTCTACGTTAACTGCCAACGCTTACGCAAATCGAATAAACTATCACCGATAGCAAGCAAAAATAATAAACCCATCATAAAAGCTGGAAATAATACTAACAACAAGTAAAAAAGAACCACCGTCGTTAATCCTCGACGGCTCTTTCCAACCCAGCAATGAATCAAACTTAGCCCTGCTATAATAAATGTCGCAAAAATAATGGGGATCACGTCTATCGCAGGACGAAAAGACAACCAAGCCCCAATAAATCCTATTAACGCCGCCCCGAGTGCTACATAGCCAAGGCGAACGTCACATAACTCGGGTCTTAAACCCTTGGGGTTAAATAACAACGCCTGCCACCAACGAGCTAGCCCGAGCAACACCAACTTAGAAAACATAACAAAGGCCAAAACACTTCCCGTCGCAATCATGGCAATGTTCTCAATGGCTTTGCTATCTTTTAATAGCTCCGTCACATTGCCGAGCAAAGCCTCTCCCTGGGGCGTTAAAGCGTCTGCACTCATGTCTTGTGTAAACTGAGTTAAGATAGATTGATATTTCATTTCCCACCATCCTGGGAGATCGGGCAACAATCCATGCAACAACAAAACAACAATAACCGCTGCAAGTGCAGAAAACTCCAAGACAAATGTCCAAGAAGAACAGTAGCGCAGCACCCATGCCATAGCCCATACATAGACGGAACCCGCAAGCACGGAACCTATCAAAATAGTAGGGTAATTTAAAAAGGCTAACACCACTACGGGCAAGCTTGCCCAAAGCAAAACCCAAGCACCTTCTTTCGGCCCTTTACGCAAAGTAACCAGACCTACGATCATCATGCTTAGCCAACCCATCAGAGGCAAAATGGCAAATAACAATGCCATCGATGCCCCCAGTCTTTGACTCTTCAGCACATAGTGACCAAAGCGGACAAACATGCTATCTATCCAATTTTATTTATTGATGAGAATCAGTAAACGGCAACAACGCAAGCAAACGAGCACGTTTAATAGCCTCTGCCAACATGCGCTGGTATTTAGCGCTGACCCCGGTGATCCGACTAGGAACAATTTTACAGGTTTCAGTAATATACTTTTTCAGCGTATAAATATCTTTGTAGTCAATCTCTTCAACATTTTCCGCTGTAAAGGGGCAAAACTTTCGTCCTCGATTACGACCAAATGACATAACAATGTTCTCCTATAATATTTACTCTTCAGTTTCAGTGGGTTTTGTGTCTTCAGCGGTTTCCGCTTTCGTCTCAGGCGCTCGATCTCTAGAAAATTTAGCCCTATCATCATACTTAGGCTTTTCCGCTTTCATCATAGGAGATGCTTCGGTAATCGCACGCTTTTGTTTGATCACAAGATTTCGCATCACTGCATCATTAAAACGAAAGGCATGATCGAGTTCATCCATGGCCGTTTGAGCACACTCCACGTTGAAAAGCACATAGTGAGCTTTATGGATTTTGTTAATCGGGTAAGCGAGCTGCCGTCGTCCCCAATCTTCAAGGCGATGCATCTTGCCACCATCTTTTTCAATAATGGCTTGATAACGCTCAATCATGGCAGGTACTTGGTCACTCTGATCCGGATGGACCATAAAAACGATTTCGTAATGTCTCATTGTTGCTCCTTATGGCTAATAATGAGTAGTTGTTATTGGATAAAAACCCAATAAAAACAAGGAGTTAATATTCAACCCTAGGGTTGTCAGCCCATTATTTTAGCAGATCCGGCGCGAGAGTCAAAAAAATTTTACTTAAAATATATTAATATTACATTATTATCGAAGTTCCCAATATGATGAGATCTTACTACTTAACTGCTTCTTCGACAAAAGTTTTGTTTCAATACATTAACGCAGTCATTCTTGACTGCATGGTAATGATTAGATAGAGTGGTAAAAAATAACGGGGATAAGGATCCACTCAGATGACAAAAAAAAAATAAAACTCGGATTAAAAGATTTCTTATCGCTATTTCTTATGGGTGCTTAGTTGATATCAAACACTTGCTTACTTCCCTCATCCGACCCTATCAAGAAGATCCTCATCTCAAGAATATGACAAAATGGGAACAAGCTGCCTCAAAAGTGCCTTTGCTAAATGCACCTTGGCATCTCTTCAACGGACTTGTTCTTATTCCTATTACCTATTTAGTGATAGCACCCCCAGCGGCTATTATTGCTGGAATTGGGGCTTCGGTTGCACTCCTAGTAGCTCCGGTTGAATTAGGAAATATAGCGATTGATATTGTCGTGAAAGCGTTAATGATCTGTTTAATCCCTTGTGTTATCGTATTCACTGTAGTTGCTACACTTTCCTTACCTTTATATGGAATGGCTGCAAGTGCAGGCAATCTATTAGCTGCAGCGCTAGATGTGGTGATGACACCGATTTCTATTTTCTCTCGCTCGTTTGCCAGTCTATTACATACAATTAAAAAACCTAAAGAAAAAGTAAAGGGGGAAGAGAAAAAGCCCGCGGCTAAACCTCGGCATGTTTATCAAAAAGTCGCAGCCGATGAGCAATCCATAGAAAAAGTGAAAAAACAGCATTGTTATCCAAGCCCATTGCACACTAAAAAATCAGTAAATACTGATAAGATTGCTCCAGAAATGCCCGAAGGAAGTAAGAAAAACCCTGATGAAATTCAACCTTCAGTAGAAGCTATTGAGCATGCTCAAGTACCCTTGCTCAGAGCCACATATTAAAATCCAACAAATCATCCGCATGGGCATATAAACTTCCTGGATGCCGTAGACATGCGTCCAAGAGCAGGCACATTACCCTTTCTCCTTGTCACCAATACCCTTTAGTAAAGGGTATAAAAAGTTTTTTAAATTCAATTAGTTGTAAATTTTAGACCCAAATAGGAGGCAAAAATGCTATACTTGGGTCAAATTGAAATCCTTATTTTCAAATTGACCTTATTTTTGATCGTAATGATAATGTTGTCACTATTTGTGAAATAAAATACCTCAGCACTCCTGCTAAGAAAAAAATTATTAACTAGTGCCTCTGGTGCAGAGCAATCATTAATTGACATGCATTACTTCGATAAAATCATTACATTAGAAGATATTCTCAATCCCCATTATTGGGAGCATCCTAGACCTTAATGTTGACTCAGCTCATGAACCGCATCGACAAAACAAGCCACATGATCGGGAGAAATTTCTGGATGGATCCCATGGCCAAGATTAAAAACATGGCCGGAGCCTTCACCATAACTATTGAGAATACGTTTGACCTCTGAGCGAATAGATTCCTCTGAGCTATACAGCACACAAGGATCCATGTTGCCTTGTAACGCAACTTTGTCGCCAATCCTTGCTCTGGCAATATCAATGTCAATCGTCCAATCCAAACCCACCCCGGTACAACCAATAGCTGCGATTTTCTCTAACCACAACCCACCATTTTTGGTAAACACAATCGTCGGGATATTGCGATCCTCATAATTCAAGTCTAATCCGGAAATAATTTTTTCCATGTAAGCTAACGAAAAAGCTGCATAAGCAGGTGTGCTCAATACTCCACCCCAGGTATCAAATAACATCACACAATCAACTCCAGCATGGATTTGCGCATTCAAATATTGAATGACCGATTGCGCCAGCTTATCTAGGAGAGCATGTAACGTATTAGGATCTTCATACAATAATCCTTTAATCTTAGAAAAAGTTTTACTACTGCCTCCCTCTACCATATAGGTTGCCAACGTCCAAGGACTTCCCGAAAAGCCAATCAAGGGTACGGATTGATTCAGCTCCCGTTTAATGGTTGTCACAGCGTCTGGCACATAAGCAATATCATGCAAGGGATCCGGTATAGATAATTTATCAATATCCGCTTTGGATGTTATCGGGTGTTCGAAGCGAGGCCCTTCTCCTGGTGTAAAATACAATCCCAACCCCATGGCATCAGGTATGGTTAAAATATCAGAAAATAAAATAGCCGCATCAAACTCATAGCGTCGCAAAGGTTGCAATGTCACTTCACAAGCAAGTTCTGGATTTTTGCACAGAGACATAAAGTCTCCCGCTTGTTCGCGCACTTTACGGTATTCCGGAAGATAACGTCCCGCCTGTCGCATCATCCAAACCGGCGTGCAATCCACCGGTTTACGAAATAATGCTCGAATAAATCTATCATTTTTTAAAGGTAACGAAGGCATTATGTTTGACGCTTATGACTCGATGGTTGTACAGAAGAAAATTGTCGCGCCCAAGGATGCTCTTTTTGCGCAGCTTGAGGCAACCCATGGATAGCACGTCTCGCCGCTTGGGCAGAATTGTAGTTTCCATAGGTTACAATATACCAATCTTTTCCATTATGTTTTGTATGAAAATAAAAAGCATTTTTTTCTAAATGATTCAAATCCACAAAACGATGCAAACGTTGTTTATCATATGCCCCCATCAATTGTAATGTATAGTGATTTTTATTATGGCTTAAAAAATTATCTTCATCAGTTTTATGCATAGTTCGTAAAGAACTAGGTTTGAATTTTTGATCAACTTTTATTTGAGTTTTTTCTCCCGATAACACAGCGGGATCAGAAATAAATAATTGTTGCTTTTCTAACAACAATACTGAATCAACAGCCCCCTGTGGCTCCACTGGATTATCCTTGGATGGTGCAGGAGCAACTTTCGGTTTTACCTTTTGTGGCGCTGGTGGTGCTACCTTAATCGGAGCATCTGCTACAACTACCCTTCCAGGCTTTATTGAAGGTATTTTCTCTTCAGACGCCTCAACCACAGGAGTTTTTTCTGCAATAACCTCTTCAAACGTAGGTGCGGGTGCTTCCGCTGCACTCTCTAAAGGCAGTGTGATTAATGGCGTTTCTTTAGCATCATGCAATGCCGTAATATTCAATTCATCACTAATAGAAAGCTCAGCCTGATCGCTGGAAGTATGTTGTCTAAAATCATCCATCAATTGCTCAATAACCACTTGTTCCGGTTGAGACTCTTCCCCAAGGAAAAAAATCAGAGCAACAAAAGTCAACGCAATCGTTAAGACACTACCAAGCCCGTAAAAAATGACTTTCTTTGGTAATCTTAATCGCATTTTTTTATCTTTTTTATCCGTTTTTTTTCCAGCATCTTTCGCTGAGGTTTTCGTTTCTAATGCTTGACGAGCATAAAAGTTAACTTTAGCAGGCACACCGCCTGAATGTTGGAAAATATCAATAACTTCTTCGTCATTCAATGGAAATTCTTGCTTTAATCCCGCTAAAGACAAACGATGCTGAATATAATCTCTAATGGTTTCACAGGACATAGGCTTGATCCGAGAAGTGTGGGTCACACCTTCTCCCATATGCTGGGCAGTGATATCGGCCACTGTCGCTTCCACTTGAGGCCCACCAAATAAAATCACATGTAATGGTTGATTATCTTTAGGTTGCTGAGTCGCAATATCCAAAATGGCCGCTAAGGCCTTTTCCGGTAATAAATGGGCATCATCGATCACTAAAAGATATCGACGCTGTTGCATTTTTTCTAGCTGAGTGTTCAGCTGCTGATTAAATGTTTCTCTACGGCCATCCGAAAAGGCAAACCCAAGGTGCTTAGCCAGTAGATAACGCAAGACATCTGGCGTTAAAGAAACATCTCCCTGAACTTTGCATATATCAGCACTTTCTTCCACCCGGCTAATAAATTTTCGCAATAATGTGGTTTTTCCTACTCCGGATATACCGGTGACCATCAATACCGCTTGGCTGTTATCACTCAAATGGACAATTAAGTCCAGCAATTGCTGCCATTGGCTAGAAAAATAATAGCCATCAGAAGCTAACTCCGGCGCAAAGGGATCCCGTTCTAAATTGTAATACTGCCAGTACATCTTCACCTCAAGACAGTTTGCAACCTGTCGCAATTAATGTTTCATCAAGCATATCCTCTAGGACTGCTTTTTTGACAATTCCATGACCAATTTGTTGTAACAAAATGAACTGTAAACCACCTTCAAGCATTTTTTTATCCAGAGCCATGGCAGACTTTAATTGCAACAGAGTTAGCTCTGGCGGTGGAGCAATAGGTAATTCAACATGTTGCAACAGGTCAAGAATACGCCTCTTAGCTGCCGGTTGCAATAAGCCTAAGCGCTGAGATAAGTCCGCCGCCATGGCTATCCCTATGGAGACAGCCTCTCCGTGAAGATAAGTACCATAACCTGAACAAGTTTCAATGGCATGGGCAAATGTGTGACCAAAGTTGAGCAATATTCGTTCCCCCTGCTCTTTTGGATCGCCACTGACAATCTTCGCTTTGATCTGGCAACTGCGGCAAATGACAGTGTGAAGGCATTGAGGCGATTTATTCATAAGTGCATCGACGCTGTTCACCAAATCATCAAAATATGAACTATCAGCAATCAATGCATGCTTCACTATTTCTGCAAAACCTGCACGATACTCCCTGGTTGGTAATGTCTCCAGCGTGTTGAGATCCATAATAACACATTGGGGATGATGGAAAGCACCTATCATATTTTTGCCCCGTGGATGATTCACAGCGGTCTTACCTCCCACCGAAGCATCCACTTGAGCCAACAGCGTTGTCGGCACTTGAATAAAATCCACACCCCGCTGATAACATGCAGCAGCAAAACCTGTCACATCTCCGATAACCCCACCCCCTAAGGCAATCAAGGTACAAGTTCGGTGAAAGCGATTATCAATCAACCTATCAAAAATATGCTCAGCCGAAGCCATGCTTTTATAGGCTTCACCATCAGGCAAAATAACTTCTATAACGTTTCGATCCCTTAAGGTTTTTTTCAATGTTGATAAATATAAGGGAGCCACTGTCTCATTAGAAACAATGCACACTTGAGTTCCCTGGATATGTGGCTCAAACAGGTGTTTCTGGGATAATAAATTCTCACCGAGATAAATAGGGTAAGCATTGTCGGCCAGAGCGACCGGTATGATCTCCACTATTTACCGTTGATCGAGTAATTCAATGAGTTTGCACGCGAGTGCTTTAATACTTTCTTCGTTGGTACTGTAAACATAATCTGACATTTCTCGATAAATGGTGTCCCTATATTTTTGTTGTTCAATCAAAAACGTTCGCCTATCTGTAATCGTACGTAATTTAGGGCGGCGCTTATCTTTTTCCATACGAAGAAGTTGCTGCTCAATATCTACCGTTAAGTAAACCACAATGCCTCGGGCCGCAAGCACTCGACGATTGTCGGAAGATTCTACAGCGCCTCCGCCAGTGGCTAAGACAATACCTTGTTTTTTACTTAACTCATCGATGATCTCAAACTCTCGTTCCCGAAAGCCTTCTTCTCCTTCAAGATCATAGATCCAGGCCACATCCACCCCAGTACGTTCTTCGATCACTTGATCTGAATCGTAAAAAGGGCAACCCAGTTCCGCCGCCAATTGGCGACCGATGGTCGTTTTGCCAGCCCCCATGGGGCCGACTAAAAAAATATTTCGTTGTTTTTTCATAAGTGTTGCTATGGTAAATTAAGTTGTTGCTGTCTGTTCCACAATCTTAGGCGTTATGAATATAAGCAATTCTTGCCTTTCATTCATATTATTTGTATTTCTAAACAAATACCCAATTAAGGGCAAGCTACCAAAGAATGGGATCCGCGTTACTGTATTTCGTTTATCTTCCTGATAAACACCACCGAGCACAATGGTTTGACCATTTTCGACTAATACCCGAGTTTCAATTTGCTGAGTCGCAATTGCAGGCACGCCTAGCACTTCCGGCTCATTACTACGTCTATCTTGATTGATTTTCAAATCCATGATGATATTACCATCCGGTGTTATCTGGGGCGTTACCCGTAGGGCCAACACCGCCTTTTTAAATTCAACGGAAGTTGCGCCACTGGATGTGGCTTCTTGATAGGGAATTTCCTCGCCTTGCTCAATAACCGCTTCATGTTGATTCGCAGTCACTAACCTAGGACTTGAAATGAGTTCACCCATACCTTCAGATTCTAAAGCAGAAATTTCTAAATCTAGCAAATAACCTTTCCCTAAATTAGCCAGGGCAACACCAAAGGAACCGGCAATACCTGCATCAGGCAAGGAAGGTAAATTCACATTTAATCTCTCTGCCACCGGCAAATTCAATAAAGGATTATTGCCATTTAATACGTTATTTTGCATGGTATTGGCACCTTCTAGGGTACCTGTCACGTGATTAGGTTTTGTCACACCAAATTGAATCCCTAATTCCTTTTCAAAATTGGTATCGACATTGACAATCCTTGCTTCGATTAAGACTTGCTTCACCGGCACATCTAAACGCTCAATCAATTCCCTCGCACGCAGTACGCTATCGAGGGTATCTTGGATAAGTAACGTATTGGTTCTATCATCCACTGTGACATTACCTCTAGCGGTGAGCAGTGATGTGCTTTGATCTTTTAACAAATTAGAAACATCCGCAGCTTTAGCATAATTCAGTTGCATCAATTCTGTTGTGAGCGGCTCTAAGGCTTTCACTTCTTTTTTTGATTCTAATTCTTCTTTTTCCCGAGCAGCCACTTCCTCACTCGGGGCAATCATCAACACATTGCCAACCTTGCGCTGCGCTAAGCCTTGGGTTTTCAGGATAATAGCAAGGGCTTCATCCCAAGGAATGTTATTTAATCTGAGAGTAATACTGCCTTTCACGGTATCACTTGCAACAATATTAATTCCGGTAAACTCAGCTAATAATTGCAAAATAGCCCGCACTTGAATGTCTTGAAAATTAAGCGACAATCGCTCTCCTGTATAAACAATGTCTTCTTCATTTTCACCAATGATAGTATCACCCACATCCGGACTCACATCGACAACAAATTTATCATTCACTTGATAAGCCAGATGCTGATAACTCCCTGTAACATGAATCGACATTTTGACATTGCTTGCTTGTTTTTGCGTATCAATGATTTGCACAGGCGTACCAAAATCAGTCACATCAAGTCGTCGTTGAAGCCGAGACGGTATCGACGTCTCAATAAATTCCACAACAATTTCATCTGTTTGCTGGGTCACATTTATCCCCATACTAGCATCAGACAACATTGCAATGACACGTCCTCCACCATCTTCATCTCGGCGAAAATCAACCCCTTTAATAGCGTGATGTACTTTGCTCCATTGGTTAACCGAAAATTTATCTTTCGTATATTTTAAAGCAACAGGAGCCGTTCCATTTAATGTCACATAAATATGGGTACCATTATCCCTTCCCACCCCTGGGACAACTTGGTAGTGCACAGCATTTTTTAAACTTAATACCGCTCTGACTCGATTATTCGCTTCAACCACGTCAA
Source organism: Gammaproteobacteria bacterium (assembly GCA_021773305.1). Classification (GTDB taxonomy): domain Bacteria; phylum Pseudomonadota; class Gammaproteobacteria; order UBA1113; family UBA1113; genus JAJFKH01. The sequence continues at coordinate 37,903 of JAJFKH010000007.1, forward strand.
TATTGCGCAATACACCCACAGGAAGAAATTTACTATTTTTGTCAAAGCCTTTTTTAGCATGGGCAAAATCAATAATCACCCGTGGCGGCTGTTGAGTTTTAAAGCTTTTAGGGATCATAACCGGTTTATCAAAAGTAAAGTCTATACGAATTTTTCCATTGGCCAGCGCCTGAGCATCAATATCGGTTAATACTGCATCAGAACGTTCTGCTGCAAATACCAAAGAAACCCAACACAGCAGAAACAGGCCGAGAAAACCCGACAAACTCCATCCAACCCGTTTCAAATGTATATTATCCAATCTACTGCTCACTTAATGTCATGGTCACTTGGCGTTTTTTCCAACCACCAAGCCCATCCGGCACTGTTTCTAAAATGCTAACTTGGTTCACCGTAACACGTTCAACCTTACCAAAATTCTGTCCAATATGGTTGCCTGTGGCAATACGATAAACCGAACCATCAGGGGCCGATATCAACGCCCAAATATCACCCGCTCTACCTAATGTCCCTACCATTCGCAGAGCATCTAACGGAAAGGCCTCTAACTTTTCTTTGGGCCGATTCGTATCCGGTTGTACCCCAGACGCTAATTTCCTAACCTGAGGCGGTCGAAATGGATCCCGTAAATTCCCAGCAGAATAACTATGCGAATCGAAAGTGGCAAACTGCGGTATCGGTTCCACTTCCTGGGCAGGACGGCTTTTCACTTCATCCATGTAAGCTTTTAAACCAGCGTGCCTCTTTTCATAGCTACTACAACCTGACACTACAAGCATGCAAAATAAGAGCCAGATTATCAAGCAACTCGACAGTGACTTTCGCGCTAAGTGTATCACTAGGAGTCACCTCCGTCCAAGTAGCGATAGGTCTTAGCGGTAATATCCATGGTTAGCTCATCTTTAGGTTGAGAATCTCCCCGAGGATGCTTGATAGAAAAATCATCAATCGTCACAATTCGCTGCAAACTCGCCACACTGCTAATAAATTCAGCAAGTTGGTGATAACTACCTTCAACGGAAATAGCAATGGGTAGCTCAGCATAAAATTCTCGATCAATTTCAGGTTCCGGTTTGATCAATTTAAATACCAATCCATTAGCAACACCCATCTTTGAAATATCTTCAACTAGGTTTGGTACTTCCGTCTTTGCCGGTAACTGTTGCAACATATCTGCAAATAACCGCTCAATTTCTGCCACTTGCTGTTTATAGATAGCTAAATTTGCCGCTTGATCATGCTTAATCTCAAAACTCGATCGCAAATCAATCTCTTCATTTTCCACAGCGTCTAATTTTATCACTTGGCGTCGAATATCAATCCAATAGCCCAACCCTAATATCACCCCACAAGCGACCCCTACTACCAAAATTTTGGCAATAGTTGGCCAAATACCAATATCCTCAAAAGTTAAATCATTGAGATCCAATGCCATTCTGGCCATCCATTATAAAGCTACCTGTTTCATCTTTAGGCATTGTCTGCCGCATTTCTAATTCAAAATCTCGCACTCGCCCAGTATCTCCACCCTCATTTTTAATTTGCGTCAAAATAGGATTTTCCACCCAGGCGGATGCTTCAATATTACGCATCAACTCAGACACTCGCGTATTCGATTCTGCTTTCCCCGTCAAAGTGACTTTTAATCCTTCTTTGCGTACATTTGTCACAAAGACACCATTCGGCAAAACCCGCACAATTTCATCAAACAACCTCACCACCATGGGTCGAGTCGCCTGAAGTTGTTGAATAATTTCCATTCTAGCAATTAAGTTAGCTTTCGCTTGCTGGATCACTTCTATTTCTCTTGTTTTAGCATCAAGCAATGCAATTTCCTGACGAAATTGTCCGTTAATGGCTTTTTGAGCACGAATATGTCCACCGAGAATCATATGAATCACGATCAAAAATAATACACAGATAGTCCCTGACCCACCCAAGACAACGTAAAATTCCCGAGTCTTTTGCTCACGTAATGTTTCTCGCCAAGGTAGTAGATTAATATTTGGCACTTAATCAAAACTCCTCAATGCCAGTCCGCTGCAAATCATCAGTGATGGTGCATCAGCACTCAGCACCAACGCATCCACTCGGGTCGATATACTCATATCCAAAAAGGGATTTGCAATGGAACATTCTGTTCCTAACCGTTCTTTGACTAAATCGCTCAACCCAGGGATAAAAGCCCCCCCACCGGCTAATACAATATGATCAATTTCATTGTAGCGACTGGCGGAAAAGAAAAACTGCAATGAGCGACGAATCAACGGGATCAATGCCTCTCGAAAAGGATCTAAAACTTCAGGCACATAATCATCCGCTAAAGCCCCTTGTTTTTTAGCAAGCCCTGCTTCTTCGTAAGTCAGTCCATAACGCCGTTGAATAGACTCTGTCAATTGTTTGCCGCCGAACACTTCTTCACGGCTATAAATAGTTGACAGATTGTGGAGCACATTAATGGTGGTCACTACCGAACCAATATCCACAATAGCAATGGTTTTATCAACGCCCCGATCCGGAAGTTGGGCGGCGATCAGCGGACAAGCTCTTTCCATGGCATAGGATTCTACATCCACCACATCAGCGGTCACCCCCCCCAGCTTCAACGCATCCACACGAATATCAACATTTTCTGTACGAGAAGCCGCAGCCAATACATCGACTTTCTCCGAATTTTTTTCATTAACCCCAAGGATTTCAAAATCAAGACTGACTTCTTCCATGGGATAGGGGATATAACGACTGGCTTCAAGTTTTGCTTGAACGGCTGTTTCATGATCTTCTAGGGCTGCATCTAGCTCCAGTACCTTGGTAATCACCGAAGAACTGCTCACAGCCACCGCAGCATGACGTAAATGAGTACCTGAACGCGCAATCACTAATTTGATGGCTTCGCTGACTGCTTCAATGTCTTTAATATCGCCTTCGGCTTGGCTATCAGGAAATAAGGGTGCCACAGCATAGCTTTCCACACGATAATGTCCCCCTTGCTGGCTTAACTCCAACAATTTCACCGATGTTGAACTAATATCAACACCCAGTAATTTCGGCTTATTTCGTGAAAAAATTGGCCATCCCACGGTAAAATCCCTTTACAATCCCGCCCTAATCAAAAAATACTCAGCTCATTCTGTTAAGTATAGCTATTGTCATTAAAAATAGATACTTATCACGGGTAGGATTTAGGGCTGTCCCATTAAAATTCTTGCATTAAGGTCAAGGCCGCGCCTAGATTCTTGACTGAGGTCGTCATGGCTAAGTTGTATGATGGTCAACTGCTGTACCATTTTACTGGAGTGACAGAGTATATTACTTGACCCCCTGTCAACCCATATAGGATAATGACTGGACAGTTTTAATCATCGAGGCAGACTATCGTGACAATTATCCAGAAAAAAGTGTTTTTGAGAGCTGTTTTTACGTTATTTTTAGCTTTTCCCGGGATCATGTTAGCCAGTAGCTCAGCAACATTCATTGATTTAGCACAACGTTATGAAAAAAGTCGCTTTAATTTTTATCCTGAAGAAGGGTTATTCTGGGGGTTAAGCGATATTCCACAAGATAGATTTATGGATCCCTCTTTGGATGCCCTGCGGGGATGGCACCGAGAAGAAGATGAAATTCTTGCATCGCTCAATAATATGCATCCCAGACAATTTAACAATCCCGCAATATACCAGTCCTACCAACTGTTAAAAAACCATATTCAAGCCGAACAAGCTACTCGCATTTGTCATCAAGAACTCTGGGATGTAAACCCAATGTTTGGCTGGCACAACATGATGGCGATGGTTGCAGAAAAACAACCCGTGGGAAGCGAAAAAAACCGTGCGGACGCGCTTAAGCGTTGGAATACCTTCGACAAAATAGTAGACGCTCAAATCGCGCGGTTAGAAGCGGGTTTGGTTGAAGGTTTTTCTGCGCCTAAACCCGCGGTAGAACGCGTACTCATCCAACTCAAAACACTCACAAATTATAGCACCATTGATTCGCCTTTCTACGAGCTTGCCAAGCATGATGACGATGATGTTTTCAAACAACAGATCGCTAATTTAATCGAACATAACATAAACCCTGCACTACAACGCTATACAAATTATCTGGAATATCATTATCTCTCCCAAGCAAGGGCTAAAGTCGGTGTAGAGGCCATACCGAATGGACAGCAATGCTACCAAGCGCTTTTAAAACAAAACACAACCTTAGACACAACTCCTGAGGAAATTTATCAACTAGGTCTTGAACATATGGAAGAGCTGACCGATGAAATTATAACCATAGGCCAGCAAGCATTAGACTTGAACACTGTAGCTGATATTTTTGAACAGGGAAAAAACCACTATTTTTTTCATTCTGAACAAGATATTTTAGATTATAACTTCGCAGCACTGGAACGTGCCAAAATTGCGGCCCCAGAATGGTTTAATTTAATGCCAAAAGCCGAAGGCACCATTAAACCTTATCCCGAACATCGCGCCATGACGGGTGCCGCAGGCGAATATGATCCCCCCAGTGAAGATGGCACAAAACCAGGAATTTTTTACATTAATACCTACCAACCAGAGACAAGAAGTCGCATCGATCAAGAAGCCACATTATTTCATGAACTCATTCCAGGCCACCATTTTCAGGTAGCACTCAGCATGGAAGATAAAAGCCATCTGAGTATTGACAAATTACTGTGGAACTCAGGCTATGGTGAAGGCTGGGCGCTATACGTAGAACGTCTTGCTGATGAAATGGGGCTGTACAGTGATTCTATTTCGCAATTAGGAATGCTTTCCAATGAAGCCTTGCGCACCGCAAGGCTAGTCGTCGATCCTGGGATGCATGTCATGGGCTGGACCCGTGAGCAAGCCGTCCAATACATGGAGCAACACACGGCTTTGGATCACACGCTTATCCAAGGGGAAGTTGACCGTTACATCATGATGCCAGGCCAAGCTACCGCTTATATGCTAGGTAAGCAGGAAATTGAAAATTTACGTCAGCTTGCCAGAGACACTCAAGGCGAACGCTTTGATATTCGCCAATTTCATGACCAAGTGTTAAAAAATGGGGCTGTTACCCTACCTATGCTGCGCGCTCAAATCGAAAATTGGTTGGAAAATGATCTTGATGGAACTGAAAGTTAACTTTTGCTAGCTAATAAGGTATGATTCACCCTTTGGTTATAGGCTATCCTCAGTTAATATGGCTTGGGTAAAAACAACATTTCGCATTGTCAAATGGCTAGCATTCGGTACTTGTCTCTTAGTGCTCCTGGCTGTGGGGATCCTAATTTTCACAGTTGAGCATGATTTGCCTGATGTCGCGGTGTTGAAAGATGTGAAGCTCCAAGTCCCTCTGAGAATATTTACCAGCGATGGCAAGCTTATCGCAGAATATGGTCAAAAAAGACGCATCCCTGTTCCCTATGAAGAAATACCTCAACCACTTATCCAAGCCGTCCTCGCCACTGAAGATCAACGATTCTATGAGCATCCCGGTGTTGATATTTTTGGCTTGCTACGCGCTGCCGTACGCGTTGCAGCAACAGGCACGAAAGCCCAAGGTGGTAGCACCATTACGATGCAAGTTGCACGAAATTTTTTCTTGACTCGCAAAAAAACCTACGTAAGAAAGCTCAAAGAAATTCTATTGGCTATTAAAATCGACAGTGAATTGAGCAAAGATAGAATCATCAGTCTATACCTCAATAAAATCTATTTTGGCAACCGTGCTTACGGCGTTGGCGCTGCTGCTCAAGTTTACTATGGCAAGTCCTTGAGAAAACTCACGCTGCCTCAAATGGCCATGATAGCCGGATTGCCTAAAGCACCTTCGAACTTAAATCCTTTAAAAAATCCTGAAGCCGCCTTAAAACGTCGTAATCATGTTCTAAAACGCATGTTTGAAGAAGACTACATTTCAGAAGAAACCTATCAACAAGCCATTGCCGCACCCGTTACAGCACGGTTCCATGGACTGCCTCTCACAGTAAAAGCCCCTTTTGTCGCAGAAATGGTGCGCTCAGCACTCGTCGAACAATATGGAGAAAAAGCCTACTCCATTGGATTAAGCATTTACACAACCCTGGATAGCAAACTGGTTAAAACTGCCAATAAAACCTTACAAGAAGGTTTACTCACTTACGATAAACGTCATGGATATCGAGGCTCTGAAGATAACCTGGAGATCCCACGGCTAGATAATTTACCTCAACTGTTGAAAACCTTAAAAAAAATAAAATCCGTGAACCAACTGCAACCTGCCATCGTCATGGCAGTCCATGAAAAAGATGCCACAGCCCTCTTAAAAAACGGCTCAGTTGTCACAATCCCTTGGGAAGGATTATCCTGGGCAAGGAAAGCGACAGGCGGTCGCTACTTGGGGGCGCAACCGACTTCTGCGGCACAAATTCTTAAATCAGGTGATCTTATTCGTGTCATCGAACTCTCTAGCAAAAAATGGCATCTCAGCCAAATTCCTGAAATAGAAGGCGCTCTTGTCTCAATGGATCCTCAAACAGGCGCTATCGTTGCATTAGTTGGTGGTTTTAATTATCAAAAAAGTAATTTCAACCGAGCAACCCAAGCTCATCGGCAACCAGGTTCTGCATTTAAACCCTTTATTTATTCCGCAGCCTTAGCTAAGGGATTTAGTTTGGCAAGCATCATTAATGATGCTCCAGTTGTGGTATCCAATCCCTCAGAAGAAAATTATTGGCGACCACAAAATGATACACGGAAATTTTATGGCCCTACTCGACTTAGAGTCGGTTTAATAAAATCTCGTAACTTGGTTTCCATTCGCACTCTTGACGCTACTGGGATCCCCTTTACATTAGAATATTTGCGCCATTTTGGTTTTTCTCCTCGTCGCCTACCGAATACACTGTCCCTCGCACTGGGAAGCGGAGCCGTCTCACCGCTGGAATTAGCCCGCGCCTACGGCATTATCGCTAACGGGGGATTCAAAATAAAACCTTATATTATCGATTATATAACAAACACAAGTGGCGAAATGATTTTCCAAGCAAAACCACAAATCGCTTGCGAAGTTTGTATTAAAGAAAATTTCTCTACCGCAACACTCTCACAGCAAAATATTCAGTGGGCCGAACAAAGCATATCACCTCAAATAGCTTACTTAATAACAACCGCTTTAAAAGATGTTATTAAAGAAGGTACTGGGCGTCGAGTGCGATACTCAGGATTGCAGCGGGATGATCTCGCAGGAAAAACGGGCACCACCAATGAACAAAAGGACGGCTGGTTTGCAGGATTTAATAGCGATTTGGTCACTGTCGCCTGGGTTGGCTTTGATATCCCTAAGTCCATATACGAGTACGGCTCGAAATCCGCCTTACCTATTTGGGTGAATTTCATGAAAACAGCACTACAGAAAAAACCCGAGCATAGCATGCCTCAACCCCAAGGACTTGTAACCATTCGCATTGATTCAGAAACAGGATTAACGGCACAGCCCTGGCAGAAAAATACATTATTTGAAACCTTTCGAGAAGAGAATCTTCCCGAGCGTAATCAAATCACAGAATCACCTTACCCAGCATCGGGAAGAGCAAACCAAGAAAACCTCGATGAAAACGATGAAGATACTTATTTATTTTAACCCATTTATTGTTACGGTCTACGTTCTGATGAAAGCTGCTTAACTTTAAAATCTCCTAGAGAAACTTCTAGCTTTGTGTTAGGCTTCAGAGCATTTCCCATGATATTCGCGAATGCAGCATCCACAGATGAATCCATATGTATGTAAAATTGACCCTTTGGATATTGCCTCCCAACAGCACTAACAAATCCCAGGCCAGATGCATAATTTAATCCTTCACCCAGCACAAATTTATTGATACCTTTTTCAAAACATACGGTAAGAATACTCAACATGTCATTTGCTGTTTTGATATTTTTAAATATGATAACTGCTCCTCCAGTTATGCCTTGCTCATTTTGAAGCTCAGCGACTAAGTCACGATTGCCCTTTTTATCCAGCATGATGACATCGCTTTCTTGTATACAAAGTTTTTTTTCATGGAAAGGTATAACCCTCGATGCACTCTGATCTACTTGTGGAGAATCATTGTGAAATATTGCACCTCGTTTTGGCCGTTGTGGAAGCCTCGGTTGAGAATTCTTAAAGTCTCGTTGTAGCTGTGCTTTTTCATTGTCGTCACAAAAGAAAAAATAGAACTCTACTGTAGGATAACCCTCACGAATGTTTGAAAATTTACTTGTCTGCCACTGCTGGTTTAACCATATTTTGTAGTTTTTATCTAAGCCTCTCCATTCCTGAAAATTTTCTTTCATCTCCTCTCTGGCTGTCTCAGTCTGACTTAACCAATAGCCATAAAGCGTATCTTGCCCTTCACGTTCCAGTTCCTGTCGGTACTTTGGTATACTCATGAAAGTATGAAAACGGTGTTGCAACCATCCTATAAAATCATTTCCAACTTCCAACATATCTGTAATTAATTTTATGGCTTCGTTTCGTTGCTCTTGGTTCATATATTCCTGAAAATAGTGACAAACAGTCATATTTTCAGAAATATATGGGCCAAACAGTAATGCGATGCATTGGCGAATATTATTTTCATATCCACTCCATTGTTTAAAAGCAGCTTTTATTTCACTTTTTCGATTACCATCTAATAAAAACCACTTGGTAGCACTATTGACTTCAGGATCTACATGATTTTCTGCAAACCAACTTTTAAAATCTCTACCTAAATTAAACCATTCCGTCACATCATTTAATAAAGTCATACGATATGAATAATCAGGGTGTTGTTTTTCATCTTCGCCTGTTATATTCCCATGCTCAAATAAACCAAAACTGTGATACCAGCATTGCGCTTGTGTATAACCTATACGTATCGTTTCAGGATGGTTCTGAGCAGCTTCAAGAAAACTTTTATATATGTGTTTTTTTCCATTTTTATCTGGCTTAGGAAGTCCATAATAGAAGGTATTAAACTCCTCAAAAAGCCTTAACATATCCTTTCTTTGATCAAGGGCCATCAATCCCCAGCCTGGAAAATCCTCGTGGGATAACCGTAGATCCCAAATAAATTTTTTAAAACCGAATTCACGGGGCCGGACATCAACGTCTTTCCATTTCATTGTTTCAGGTAAATTTTTCTTTACTTTCGGCATTACAAATCCTTTTTGTAATACCTCAGGGGATGGAAAAACAAATTGTTGGAAGTAAATATTCGAGGAACTATTAATAAAATGCTGCAACATACAGTTTGGATTATTATTTTTAACAAAAAAATGTTCTGTCTCTTCGCCAACAAGTTTTTTTTCTATTGTAACATCATAATGCCCCCCTTTTTCTAAGCCATTATGCTTTAAATGGACAACATAAAGAGGGTTGTTATTAACAGGTTCACAACATGAAAATCCAACCTGTTGATTACCCATTCGTGTTTCCATATAAAGCCCCAGTTGCAGTCGTTGGCAAACCCATTTAGGAACCTCATCGCCTACAGAAAATTTATATTCTTCAGCTAATTTAGCTAATGTTGAAAGCTTAAAAGCGACTTCGTCGTAACTCTCTTCTCCAACTCTATTGTTGTCATCATTTTCAAAGAGATACCACAAGCGTAACACCGGACCTAACAAATACTCTAATTCACGATGGCTCCCTTTCCATTGAATTTTCTCATTTGTGCCTGTATAAAAATCAATCCAGCTATGTAAATTTTCCCAAGTTGCCGGTTGGAAATTAGGATGGAAATCCGCCATACGTTTTAATAATGTCTGCATAGGCTCGCTGTCTTTAACATCCTCCAAATGACCATGCTTAATTAATAAACCAAGTTTGATAGCAATGGCATAAAATGCACAGGTGCCATCATCAGCAGCATCAAGAGAGATATATTCAACACCGTTCTGTGGGTAAAAATCATCATGCCCAACAAGCAACTCATCTGAGATAGGCTCAGGTTTAGGTTTAGGAAGCGAAAGACGGCTAACAGCAGGAAAATCTGATGATTTCTTAGAGCCTAAGGGAGAATAATCCATATGAATCGAGACATATTCTTCCTCATCAACAACTTCGATGTCCTCACCAACAACTTTGATGTTCTCATCAAACTGAATAATATCATTTTTGTTTTTAATAGAATTTAAAACCCTTTGATCTATCCAGCCCGTCAAGACAATAGAAGATATGTTTTCCATTTTCGCTATTTGGTTTAACATTTCAGCACAACTCATTGTAGCAATGGAATTCACAATGACCCTCTTAATGCTGGGGATTTCTTTGATGAAATTTTTATATGCTGTAAAAACTTTATCTTTATGAATATCAAATAAACAGCTGGATACGATTCGTTTTGCATTTTTTTGTTTTTGTAGAATTTTTGCAACAGTGTTAATACTATTTTCATCATCTAGAGATTTAAAAGAAATAATAGAACCATGCTCACACTTTTCTACAAATCTATTACAGACATCTTCCACAACATCCTGTTGCACTTCTTGATAAAAACATAGTACCCCAAGTTTCCGAAAAGATTGTATTTTATCAAGAAAAGTTTTCACCGCAGATTTACTCGGATCCCCAGACAAATAGAGAGACAAGGTTTTCTTGTTACAATCCACATAAAAAGTAGACAAAAACTTTTGTGTCTCTTTGCGATTGGCCAGGAATTTTTTGCGTTCTTGAATATCGCCCAGCAAAAATAGAAAATCAACATTGGCACTCTTGTCTTTTAGACGTTTAATGACATCTTCATCATTAAAAATATTTCTATCTAGCCCCTCTGCAATACCAATCCCACAATAGATAAAATCCTCCACAGATAAGATAGCTTTTATTGTAGACGCAGTCACACCCTTGCCATAGATAAATCCTGCAAATCGAGCACACCCTACCAACTCTTGTGCTAATTGTGTGGCAACATCATCTGCCATTTCACATTCTAAGCGAATCATAGCGTTTTCGCTGAAGCCATCTTTCTGTAATCCGTCGGTTAATTTTTCAGCGACATCAGCTGTGAGAGTCCCTCGAATGGTTATATGAGGCAACGAAGGTCTGTTATTAAGACCAGTCATCATCATCTCCATCACTTCAACAGAAGGATCTTGTAGCACTAAATTTTGAATACTCCAATTCTCAGCAATGGCATTTCTAAAATCCAATATAAATTTAATTTTCTTATCCTGGTTATCAGAAGAATCATAATCTGAAGCAAACGTTGACTCAAATACAGGCTCCACATCTTTGTTATTTTGCAAGTCTTCAAGTGATTGTTTATTTAATTTTGGCATAACTCTCTTCTCTTTTTATTAAACCTCAGTCTCACAACAACATGCTGAAGACTCTTGTCATATTAACTTTACTCGCCCTATCTCATTCAAAGAGGGAACTACTTTGTCGCGCAATTCATTTGCAACCTCATTTCTAAGATCTCTAAGATCAGAAATTTTTTCAAATACCAACCCAACATGGCAGTGGGCATTCAACCTAATAATTAATCGGCAGTTGAAACTATCTTGCTTATAACTACCCTTTCCATCGTCAATATAATCTGCCAAGACACCTAATTGTTTGTCTCGATTTCCTTGTGTCTCCTCCAGCTTCTCGTGCAAATCCCCATAAATTTTATTTGCAGCCTTTGACAGCTTTTGACCTGGGATTCTATTGACCGCTTGCCAGCATTCATCAACAAGTATCAGCAAATCATTCTGATCTATTTCTTCAGAAGGATTATCGCCTTTAATTACATCACCTTCAGCAGCATTGGCTGCGTTCAAGCTATCTTCCAAAGATGAATGTGGTTCTTCAATCAACTCCATCTTTGATTGCATACTTAAGTTTTGTTCAACTATTTCCTGAAGTTCTCCTGGCAGTTGAGACAATTGCTCCTCCGCAATGTCCAAAGCTATTCCCTTCTGGCATAAAGTCGTCACAACGGCTTTTGCAATAGCGCCACTAAAACGTACCCGTTGCAAATTGGTATTACTATTAAATGCAGTAATGACAAAATCCAGCAAATTTTCTGAACTCTCAAGAGACCAATTTTCTAATTCCAACACATTCACCTGTGGCGGCAAATTCATTAACATGGCAAATAACGCTTGTTTCTGCACATCCCCATGAATAGCAATACCATGAATATTCGGATTAGCACTCACACTGGCCATGACCTTTCCCGCGGATTGAAAATCAAGTCCTAATCCAAGCCCTAGTTCTACCACATTTTTATGTTCTGCAACGGTCAAGTGGTTTATCACACCACAAATATCATCAGCATCAATCTCACCACGAAAATCAAGCATTCTAATCGTTTTGTTGGCTTTACTCAGCTTACTAGACGTTTGTTTCCTGCGGTGCTTAGGCTCACAGATCCCTTTTTTAACAAGTTCGATATCTTCTGATGCCAATTCTTGTAACCCTAACCGAACAATGCTGGGATTATTCCTAAGCCCTTGCACAAATTCTCGGGCCTTCCCACCCAAATAACCAAATGGCCCTTTAAGTGTCACAGCCTTCGGCAAATTACTCACAAATTGCCCATCCCCATGCTCTGCAAGCTTCAGAATGAAAGCATTATCTAACTCATATAGAATTCCAGACCCAGACATTTAACTCAGTTTTCTCATTTTGACCGGCTTCACCGCTTCTGTGGTAGATTCTAACCCCCAAATATTAATTTAATATTAAGAGAAGCTATTTTGAGTATAATTTAGTAAGATACCCGCATATATTAATAACCCAATATAATGATTGTTCAAAAAAGCCTTTAAACATTTATCACTAGCCCTGTATTTTATAAGAAATTGATGGTATATCAACAAGATAGCAGATATACCTAAGAAAACATAATAAATTATATGAAAGTTCAAATAGCCGCCGACTAAGCCTAAAACCCCAATAAAAGCCCCCTGGAAACAGCCAATAGCGGCCTTATCATAACGCCCTAATAAAATGGCCATGGAATGAACATCAAGATGCTTGTCATCCTCCCTGTCCGCCATGGCATACTGTGTATCAAAAGCAACTGTCCAAAAAATAGCCGATATATATAATGCCCAGGCAATTGGCGGCAATGTGTGTTGCTCCACAGCAAAGGCCATCATCATGCCCAAATACCACGCAATCCCTAACAATACTTGAGGCACTAGGAAAAATCGCTTACTAAATGGATACAAAATTGACAGCCCAAGAGCAATAACAGCGATACAAGCCGCTAAGAGATTCAACCAAAATAATAAACAACCTGCTAGAGCGCACAATATACCAAATAAGCACCAGGCTTGTTTGATGCTAACCGCTCCCGTCACCAAAGGGCGATGCTTTGTTCTCTTCACAAAACCGTCGATCTTATAGTCAGCAAGGTCATTAATGACACAGCCTGCTGCACGCATAATCACCACGCCCACAATAAAAACCATAACATGGGACAGCTGTGGATGGCCATTGCCCGCAATCCATAATGCCCATAATGTTGGCCAAAGCAAAAGAAATGTACCAATAGGTTTGTCAAAGCGCATCAAACGCAGATACGATATCATGAAAAAATATTCTCAGAAAAGACCACTTCTGTCACAAGTAAGGGCTGATCGTAAATATAAAATTGAGAGCGCCTAGCCCACAACCTTGTCTCAGATGTGTTATACCCTTGGGTCGCTAAATGAAATTCTAAGTGAGAATTGTCCAATTGAGAAAAATACAAACGCGTCCGTTTCAATGAAGCTTCCTTGAAAAGTAAATCACCGATCGGTCTCGTATCCAGCAACGCGAGCCACTTTCTTCCCCTGCCTTGAAAAAAAGCATAGGGAAATACCGTACGGCCAAACATCACAATAGCATTATCACAGCGCAAGTACACTTCACGGATCAATACTTGATGTTTAGCACCGCATTGTAAATATAAGGATTCGCTTACCGTAGGATGACCCCAACATTGTTCTAATAATTGAACATCCAAAGCCTGTTTGGCAAACTTACGCAAACGCTTCGTCATCGATCCCGAATCAAACAACCAAGGTTGTAGCGGCCTGGGTAAGTATGACTGTGCTTGCTGCTGCCCGACCCAATTGGGTAAATTATAGACTGAATTCATGGAATCTATTATCCAAGATTTCACAATGAAAAGCTATATTAAATTAAGGAGAAGGTCTAGGAGCCTCAAACGGTTTGATTTCTCGAATAAAATCATCACAGAACGCATCACCATGGGAACCATGAAATAAAGCATGATCCCCACGTTTAAGAACGGTAATATCAACCGCAGGATCATTTTTATAATTTTTTTTCATCTTCTTAACTGTGCTAGAACTCACCGCACTATCACTATCGCCGATATACACTCTCAATTTTGATTGATTTGGCATGTTCTTTTTCTTTCGAATATGAAATTTCAATACATCATGAGATTTTTTCATGATAGAAAATAATTGCTTAAATGTCGTCAGCGTTTTTCTCAAACTAATAGAATATCTCCGACCCTTATCTGGATTTTCTCTCTCCTCAGCCGATTCATGGAAATCTCGTTTTGATGGCGACAAGATATTTCGCAAAGCGTTTCTTGCAGACGATCGAATAGCCGGTGAAAAAAGATTAACTCCCGTCACAGCATCTTTTTTTGATAAATATTCATACTCAGAGAGGACAACACTGCCTCCCATACTATAACCAACCACTTCAACCGGCACGCCTGGATTTGCAGCAATAACACTATCTACATGATTACGGAGATCCATACGCATTTGGAAAAATTTAATTTCATTTGTTTGCTTTTCCGCATCCAAACCATAACCACGCTGGTCATAAGCAATCACTTCAACGCCCTCTTCTCTCGCTTTTCTCCCCAGATTATTCCAACAGCCAAGATGGCCATTCCAACCATGGAGTGCAATAATAATTTTTTTGGGCGCTTCCCCATTAGCGGGTACCCAATGTTTTGTTTCAAAACTTCTTTGATAACCATCTTCTGCACGATAATATGTTTGCTTTTCTTGTTTATAATGTTTTATAGCATTCAAGCAATGTGCTTTTAACCGACTTCCCCTTCTCTTGCTAAAAGGCGAATCCTCGGCCTTTAAATACGCCTCAAGCAATTCAATTTTTTTGCTATCAGGTACATCTCCGTCTACAAGCCCTGAAAGATTAGTCATATCTTCCATTCTACTTTCTGAAATAGTTCGCTGCTGCATGCTTTTGTGTGTTTTATATTGGTCGATGGCAAACTGAATATATTCCTTGAGGCTATAGTCCATTGTTTCCGTTCGATAGATTTCTCCTGGTAAAATATGATGTTGACGAAATTTTTCTAGCTCTTCTGTCAGTTTTTCTCGAAAGGCTCTATTTCCAAAAGATTTTACAACACGCGGTAGCTGCTGATCTTGCCAATCTGGCGCATCAAACTTAATCTTATTCACGATAATTTCTGCCATTTTAGAAATGTGATTAACCTTTTCCTGGGGCAGATCTTGAGTAGATTTGATCTCTTGTAATGCACGATCAAAACATGCTTTGAGAGCTTGACGCTTTTCAGTCACATCACTTTCAACAAATTTTTTCGGAATAAGCTTGGTATCGCGGTAAAAATCCATAGCGGCTACTAACATATCTTCCAGCTTACTCTTATCTTTTACACCTGTTTTAAAAGTTAACTTCTTTAATCCAGCATCTATATTGCCCATGAGACTGTCTGCAACATGATCCCCAGATAGGTATTTTTGCATTTTGAGAATTTTTTCTTCATTCTTCAAAGAATTATTTTTGATGACTGCACAGAAAAACCGCACATCTTTTATCCGCCGCGCCGTGGGTTTTTTGAGTAACAAATAATCATCAAGAACAAACAACATCAACGCTTGAAAATCATCATCCTCTTGAAATTTCTCAAAAATTCTTTCTTTTTCACTGGAATACTGACTTGCCACGGTGATACCCTTTTGTCTACTTATTATTCTAACAAGATTCTATACAGGCTCATTATGCACATATGATAGTTAAGGCAATATTAAATAGCAAATTTTATCAGCATCTTACCCTAAAAAAACACATCTCATTTCTGGCATAAGGATAATTTAAGCAAACCATGATAGACTGGTCACTCATAAATCAAAACAGGTGGCTCTATTAATGCCAACACCCGTTCTTAAGAGAAACTATTCAACCTATATTATAACCAGAAGTCGGCCAGATCCTTTACTGCAAAAAGCATCTAACACACTGAATGGAAAAGAAAGTCTGGAAGAAGCTACATCTGGCTCTGCCGCCATTACGTCACAACGCCTTGGGTTAGGTAAAAATCCAGCGATCGGTGCCAGTCTAAACGGTATTGCATCCCAAATAGGACTTATCAACCCCCTTATCTCAAATCGTTCAAATCTTGCTAACGTCAATCTTAACAAAACATCACCGGATAAAAGTGATGTAATGGAAGCTGCTGAAGAAGCCGCCACAGAAATTGTCGGTGATATACTCATCGAGGCAGCCATGCATTTCACTTCACCTCAAATGGCACTCTTGTCTCCAATGCTCACCGCAGCAACCAATGTCCTCAGAGAAAATGAAGAAACCGAAGCAGAATATACGCCTTCCATCGCAGATAGGCAGTTAAGATTACAGCACAGATAAATTTTGCACACTGGAAAATTGTAATTTTTTAGCATCCAGATTGCGCTTTGTCTTTTAAACGAAAAGCAGGCTGGACGGATAAAAAGCTGATTTCAAGATGCTGATCCCCGGCTTGTGTATGACCCATAGACACAGGTAACACCTTGAAACAGACATACATTAACATTGGGATCATCATAAACGAGAAGGAGGTGATGATGCCCTGGCAAGAGGTAAGTGTAATGAGTCAAACAAAAACCTTTTGACGCTTACTTGATAAAGAGTTTTGTGTACACTAAGCGACATGGTACTCAAATCGCAGGTATAATCCTTGATCTGCATGATCATTCGGGTGTGCCATGGAATCTGTATAACTGACGATAGAGTTATCCACTTCGTTGAAATAATTTGTCACTTCGTAACCCAGTTCAACGCCTAAGGCTGTTCTAGGACTCAACGGATGGACATATTTTAAACCTATCCTAGCGTCTAATTCTGGGACAACAACGGTTTTTGAAGGTAATTGCCGCTGAAAGTTCATGACTTGAGCCGAATTCATTGTCTGACTTTCAATGATTGCAAAGGCATTATAATTCTGGTCTTGATCGCCGACTAATAAAGAACCTGCAAACATGCCGACTATACTGAGATCACCTTGCAGGTGAATTTCTGTATCCATTCCTGCTCTAGGGCCTAATCCTTCAAAATCACTGCGAAGGGAAAAATTAGCATTCACTTCAACTTCATTGCCTCCACTAATTGTTTGCAGAGGAGAATGATATGTACCACGCACTTTTGTATTAATATCTGCATAACGCAGTCCACCAAAGGCATGTAAGCTCAAGCGTTGGCCAAACTCCATTTCCTGTCCAAAGACTACATCTATGGCATCGTAATTATCGTAAAATTTTGCATCAATTTCATCCCAACCCGTAATAGGATTCATAAAAATAGCACCTGGAGAAGTAATATCTGTTGGTATAGCTGTTGACGTATAGCCCTCAACATTATGAAATTCCTCTTCACCTACTTCATGAAAATGCGTCCAGGTTAATCGTACATCTCGGCCATTGCCTGCAAATAAATAAGCTACATCACCGCGCACCCCCCATTCATGATCAGGTTCTAATGCGCGAGTATGGTGCGTTAAAAGAGAACCCTGAGCCATGCCATTCAAAAATGTTTGATCAATACGGGTCAAAGCAAAGTGAAAATCATGGTTATTACTTTCTAGGTATAATGCTTCGATACCAACAATCCAACTGCCTGTTTGTTGGGGAATTTCAACGGGCACTGTCAAAGGCATGGCGACATCATCACCGGGGTGGCCAGAAAATGCCACACCACTCAGCAAACATCCTGCTAAAACAGCTAAAACTTTCCTAAACATAAAGTACCCCAATTATTTAAATTAAATAAGTGAGGTATCAGACGCAAAAGTCATGCCAAAATAAGGGGAAAAGACTAAGCTACATCTAGTTGTACGCGCAGATAAGGCCCGTGAAAGGCAACATCATTGTAGTGGGACATGGAGTCTGTATAACTCACTACACTATTATTTTGTCCATTCCAGTAATGAGTATTCTCATAACCAACCTCAAACAAAACAGCAGCATCCGGACTTAAAGGGTGCAAATAATTAAAGCCTATGCGGGCGTCCATTTCCGGTACCACAACGGTACTATCATCAAGACGACGATGAGACACGAGACTGCTTGTGGTTTCTAAAGATTGATCGGTATATACCGCTGAAGTATAACGTTTCTGATCAAGATCTCCGACTAACAAAGAACCTGCTATTGTACCAACGATATTGGTATGACAACCGAGGCGGATCCTGGCATCCATTCCTCCCCGAGGGCCTAATCCTTGAAAATCACTTTGCAACCGTAGGGTTCCTGTGGCAAAAAATTCATCGTTATTTCCAGCCACAGCACTGTAGCTCACGCTATCTGTAATTTGAATATCCCCATAGCGCAGGCCACCAAATGCTCTTAGACGAACTTTTGGCCCGAAATCAAAGTGCTGTCCCCACATTACATCCACAGCATCGTATTGATTCGCTGCCTTCGGCCTTGCGGTATCCCAACCACCAGGAAAATTTCCATTCCCGCCGATAAGGCTTGGCGTTAAAATATCACTGGCCACTGCATAAAGAAATTCATTTTCTCGACGAGCACTAGCATCATCATGGTGATAATGAGTCCAAACCACATTGATATCTCTTCCAAAGTCAGGGAATAAGTATTTAACATCGAACCGCCCGCCCCAATCAGGATCACGATCCCGGCTACGTACTAAAAAGCGGTTCTGCACTTCAAAATCATTCGTTACAGCAAATGTATCGGAACCTCGGGTCGTTGCATAATTAAAATCTCCATTAGAGGGTCGAAAATATTGCGCTTCAGCTGCCACAGACCAAGAACCTTCTTGCTCTGGAATCGTAACAGGTACCATTACAGGTACTATCACATCAACGGCTGGATGTCCTCCATAGGCACTTGAGCAAATACCGATAGCAAACAGCGACAACATACTTTTTAATTTCATGGTAACCTTCCCTTGGATTTATTCCCTACTAACGGAAGATACTCTTTTAGGGATCTAAGGTCAAGCCACAGAGTTTTCCAACATGAAATGAGTCTGAAGAAAAGCCCTATTTTGCTGGAGTTTTAGTTAAAGCGGTCTAATGGATGGACAAATTGAGTACAGCCTCCATGATCAATGGATGAAAACGATCATGAGCTTAGACAAGCTAAATACCTTGAGTGCGTTGCCCAAACTCACACAGCAAACAAGGCTCTCCCACTGATTATTATCGAGGCGATCATAATCGAGATTTTATTTCTGATTTATTATCATCAATATATCCTGGGATTGGATTTTCACTTTTTCAAGGCCTTGAAAATCTTAACAAAACCTACAAACCTCAAGCATCGAAATTCTATCTATGTAAAAATTGTGGTATTACTTACAATGACAGATATATGCAAGGACAATTAATCAATGAAAATTTGTGTAAACCGGGAAATTCGTGACGAACTCTCAAGACTTGTTCGCCAGCACTCAGAAGGAGGAGACAAGCCCTACCATACTAATCATTAAAAATGGCAAAAAAAAACGCCGGTCAAAGACCGGCGTTTTCAGTAAAGCTTAAAAAAGCTTAGAGATTAAGCTAGGTTAAGTTCTACTCTCAAGTATGGGCCGTGCAATGCGAAATCATTGTCATGGCTCATAGTATCAGTAAAGCTTACGAAGCTGTTATCTTTAGCATTCCAGTAATTGGTCACTTCATAACCAATTTCTAAGCCAAGAGATGTATCTGGGCTGAATGCGTGTGTGTAGTTCAAACCAATGCGAGCATCCATTTCTGGAACAACGATTGTGTTTTCGCTAAGACGAGCTGAGTTAGAAACCGTATCAGAGCTATCATCACTGGTGTTAACAACAGTAACGAAGTTATCCCATTTTTGATCTCTGTCACCCACGAGTAAAGAACCAGCAATGGTACCCATAACAGCAAAGTTACCACCTAAACGAACGGTAGCATCCATACCAGCACGAGGCCCAAGACCTTCAAAATCGCTAGCGATGCGGCTTTCAGCACGAGCTGTCCACACAACATCAGGATCTGAAGCAAAATCGGTAGCTTCTGCAGTGAAATTAGCTTTATCGCTCATGTCGATATCAGCATATTTCAAACCACCGAAGGCACGCAATGTGACTTTTTGACCGAAATCCATCTTTTGACCAAATACTAAGTCAATAGAATCGTAGTCATTGTCAGA
This sequence comes from Gammaproteobacteria bacterium, assembly GCA_021773305.1. Taxonomy (GTDB): domain Bacteria; phylum Pseudomonadota; class Gammaproteobacteria; order UBA1113; family UBA1113; genus JAJFKH01. Next base: position 58,272 of record JAJFKH010000007.1, read on the forward strand.
ACGGCCCCTAGCAGTATCCCACGTATTAGTCAGAGGGTTAGTTGGGGGGTTAGCATCCTGAGGGTTATCAATATCGAAATCAATTGCATTCAAATCAGTACCGTCAATAAGATTCTTACTGTCAGACTCGTTATCATGCAAATGTGTGTAAATTAACTGAACATCACGACCATTACCTGGGAAATGGTATGTAATGTCACCACGAACACCCCAATTATGCTCAGTATCAACAGAATGAGTTCTGAGACTGTTGTGAGTTAAATCGGCGTTTCCATTAGTTGCTGTGGTTGTTGAGGAGGTTACTCCGTAATGGAAATCTCCATTAGCAACCTGCCAATACAACGCTTCAACACCAACGTTCCAACTACCCTGTTGTTGAGGAATGGTAACATTCACAGTTGGGGGTAGCATAACGTCTTCAGCAGGGTGACCCGCATAAGCTGAAGCACTTAAACCTAAAGCAGCTAAAGCAAGAGATACTTTTTTAATCATCGCTTCCATCTTCCTTCCATCAATTTTAAACACGTGCCGCTATTGCAAATGCGACTTAAACTATCCATCAAAATTCCGCTATTGTCATAGTATACTGGACGCCTACGTTAATAGCGATAATATCAATGATAATACATTTTAACCAAATAACAACTTTATTTTTAAAAAAATTTATATTTTTTAATCGGATGTGTATTTTCGCAAAAAAATTTAGACTTCTGACGAAAAATAACACACGAAAAAAGTTATTGTTGTATCATACAAAGTTTAGCGAAGGTAAGATAACATGCAATCGGAAAAATTTTTGCATAAAGATCCTCTTGTGCTCTGTTTAATGGGGCCTACCGCAACAGGAAAAACAAATCTTGCATTAGCACTACAGAAATTATTTTCCGTGGAACTGATTAGTGTTGACTCTGCACTCGTATATAAAGACATGGATATAGGCACTGCAAAGCCTGCCGGTAGCGCATTAGCTGCACACCATTTAGTTAACATAAAAGACCCTAAAGAATATTATTCTGCTGCCGACTTTATAAGTGATACTGTACCGTTAGCTGAAAAAATTATCACAGCAAACAAAATACCTTTATTTGTAGGTGGAACGATGATGTATTTTCGTGCACTACAACAAGGGTTGTCCCCATTACCGGGGGCCAATGCAACGATAAGAAAAGAAATCGAACAAGAAGCACAGCAAAAAGGCTGGCAAGAAATATATCAACAACTAAAAAAAATCGATCCGATTGCCGCCCAGCGTATTCATCCGAATGATCCCCAGCGCATACAGCGAGCAATGGAAGTTTACCGTACCACAGGAAGACCTCTGTCAGAACTTCAACAAGCAATAAATGAACAAACGTCTCACTGGCAATTTCTCAACATCGCTTTAATGCCAACGGACAGACCGAAGCTACACCAAACAATTGCCCGGCGTTTTCACACTATGCTTGAGCAAGGTTTTGTGGCGGAAGTTGAACAACTTTTTGCACGAGACGATCTTTCTTTGCAACTACCCTCCATGCGAGCGGTGGGATACCGTCAGGTTTGGGAGTTTTTAGATGGGAAAATTACCTACGATGAAATGGTAGAAAAAGCAATTATCGCCACTCGCCAATTAGCCAAAAGGCAAATTACTTGGTTGCGATCGTGGCCCAATATCCATGAATTTGATTACGAGGATGTGAATTTGCTTGAAAAAGTAACACAACTTTTAAACACAACTCTCTCCAAGACGCACTAAATCATACTGTTGTTGACAACCACCTAAAGCACTCTCAACTGTGGTACCACAAGGCAATAGCAAATTAGGGGTAATTTCATAGAGCGGCAATAAAACAAAATAACGGGCTTTCAAGCCTTCATGGGGCACTATCAAACGATCACTGCTGATGATTTCATCACCATAGAGCAAAATATCGAGATCCAGTGTCCTCGCTTCCCAACGGATCGATCCTCGCTGACGATCGTGGTTATCTTCAATCTGATGTAGCTCATTGAGTAATATTTCAGCGTTTAGCTGAGTATGAATCAAAACCACTGCATTAATATAGTAAGGTTGATCCTGAGGCCCCATCGGTGCACTCTGATATAAAGATGACACGCTCAATAGCTGTGTCTCAGGCAACAGACTTATTTCGCGAACTCCCTGCTTAACATGAGCCATGGGATCGTCTAAGTTACTTCCAAGGCTAAGGTAGGCAGCAATCATTGGAATTTTCTGTTGGGGAGTTGACTCATCAATGCCCCTCGTTGTTCCTCATTACCCTGAATAAAGTTTGTCCACCATTGGCCTGCTTGAGCAAAAGTTGGATCCACTTCCCCTCGTAACAATAGAAAATCATAGGCGGCTCGAAAACGAGGATTGTCCAATAAACGATAAATTTTTCGTTGTTCACGTCTTTCGAGTAAATACTGCAAATCCCAAATCTCTCGCATAATCCCCACGAGGCGCTTAGGAATTGCTGTATGCTGACATTGTAAACGTAACACATCGGCCTCAGCTCTCTCAAAAGCAAGACGAGGCCCCATACGCTCTTTTTTGTAAGCTTGAGCAAGATCAATTGTGGGATACCAAAGTAGCGCTGCAAATAAAAATGCGGGGTTGACGGGTTTTCCTTGAGCAATCCTCTCATCCGTATTACGAAAAACTCGTAGCAAAAAACTATCCGCTAACTGATGTAATTGGGGATCTTGCAAAATTTGCTCTGTCATTGGAAATAAAAAATCCAATAACTCATAATGCCTGAGCAGAGAAAAAGTTTCTACCCCTGCACCGCCAAGAAATAGCTTCAGTGATTCATCGTAAAGTCGCGCATTTGAAATATGATCGAGTAACTCGCCCATTTCACCGATGGGTGCTTCCGTATCTGGGTGGATCACAAACCCTAGCTTCGCTGCAAAACGCACTGCCCGTAGAATACGTACGGGATCTTCTCGATAACGTTCACTAGGATCACCGATGATTCGCAAAATCCCTTGTTTGAGATCTTCTAGCCCATCAGCATAATCAACAAGACTAAAATCGGCGATATTGTAGTAAATAGCATTGACCGTAAAGTCTCGACGCCAAATATCATCATCCAAAGTACCGTAAACGTTATCTCGTAAAATCACCCCATGGGATGAACGACCCTTAGCTGTTGCGCCATCGCTACTGTTTTCTTGACCAGGCGCGCGAAAAGTTGCCACTTCAATAAGCTCATCTTTAAAATACACATGGGCTAAACGGAATCGTTTGCCAATCAAGCGACAATTTTTAAATAATTTCTTAACCTGTTCAGGCTTTGCATCGGTGACTACATCAAAATCTTTTGGCTCTCGGCCCAGCAATAAATCACGAACACCACCACCCACAATATAGGCTTCATAGCCTGCACTATTTAATCGACGCAGCACTTTAATGGCATGTTCACTGATAAATGCCCGAGATACGGTATGGTGATCCCGCGGTATGATCTTCTTATGTACAGAGCATGCTTTGGACGCCGAAGCCATCTCCTGTCCCTTGATAAATCCTGTCACCTTCTTTATGAATTTTTTCAAATCAATTAGCTAACGTTATTTCAAAACATTTATTATACACCGACAACCATTCCTTCCACGCTGCCGAACCCAATTTTATAATCTTTGTCTTCACAATGACCAGAAATAGTCAGCCTATCTCCATCTTGTAGGAAAGATCGTTCTTCACCATTGGCTAGTTTGAATGGTTCTGATCCATTGGCACTGATTTCTAATAAACTTCCCCAGTTTTCCCGGTTAGGCCCACTCACAGTCCCCGAGGCCAATAAATCCCCCGTCTGCATCACACAATTATTGACGCAATGATGGGCCAACATCTGCTCCATGCTCCAATATAATTCTTGAAAACCCGTTTCACACAACAAAGAACTATCGTCCGATCCTTGGGTTTGCAACTCTACCTTCAGCTTAATATCCGGAAGCATCGGACTGTCCTGGCGCAAGTACTCCACAAGATTTGGGTTTTGCTCTCCCAATGGCACCATAAAATCCTCCAACGCAGCCATAGGAACCACCCAAGGAGAAATGGAGGTTGCAAAACTTTTTGCCAAAAATGGCCCTAGGGGTTGATATTCGAAAGCTTGAATATCTCTGGCACTCCAGTCATTGAGCAATACCATACCAAAAATATGAGATCGCGCATTATCTATAGTAATAGGTTGTCCTGTGGGATTTCCTGTACCAAGGAAAAAGCCCATTTCCAACTCAAAATCCAATTTTCGACAAGGAGCAAACAAAGGAATGTCTTGATCAGGTAATTTAATTTGTCCTCTGGGACGCTTTATATCAGTACCTGATAAAAAAACCGTACTCGCCCGGCCATTGTAGGCCACGGGCAAGCATTTCCAATTGGGTAATAATGCATTTTCTCTACCCCGGAACAATGTCCCTACGTTCGTTGCATGATGTTCGGATGCATAAAAATCCGTATAACCAGAGACAGCAAAAGGCAATTTCATCACAACATCTTTGCGCAATAATAGTGCTTCGCTTAACACATTCTGATTGCCCTTTAAGTCATCGCAGTGGATCCCTAAAAGCGCTTGCAATCGTTCTCTTACCTCGGCCCACACCTTCGCACCCTGGGCCGCAAAATCATTTAATGTGGGTTTATCAAATAACGATTGCGCTCGCTCCTTCAGTAGCAGCCCGTGTTTCTCTAGCACAGACAAATCGATAACATAATCACCAATAGCCACGGCTCCCCGAGGCGTTTTCCCCTTTTCATGAGTTATAATGCCGTAGGGTAGATTATTCAGAGGGAAACTAGAGCTATCCGCCCCTTCGATAAAGGATGGTAATAAAGGTGTTGATGCCATTGGCTAGCCCCATTTTGATAAAAATTTGGCCTGTGATTATAGTCCATTTCCCTTGCTCTTGCAAAATCCGCTCCTGTTGATCTATGATCATTCCATGGATAATTTTAATCTGCTTGTAGAAGATTTAAGCATTCTTGTACAACGAAAAAAAATTAAAAACCTCAATCTCAGCATTTTGCCTCCAGAAGGCAGCATTCGCTTATCCATCCCTCTTCGCACATCAAAAAAAGATGCCAAGCAAATGATCCTGGAAAAATACCAGTGGATTAAGCAAAAACAAGCCATGGTCCGAGCGCGTCCTAAACCCAGTAAAAAGAAAATGCACTCCGGAGAACGCTTTCCTTATCGAGGAACATGCTACGAACTGGAAATCATCGAATGCGCTTTAAAAAAGGGGATCGTGTTAATGGAAGACAATAAACTAAAACTCTACGCTAAAACGGATTCTACAACAGCCCAGCGAGAAAGCCTTCTACAAAATTGGTACCATGTAATGCTAGAAGAACAGATCCCACCATTAATTGTAAAATGGGAACCTATCATTGGAAAACACGTAGCCAGCTGGGGAATAAGACGAATGAAAACCCAGTGGGGTAGCTGCCATATCGAAAAAAAACATATCCAATTAAATCTTGATTTAATTCAAAAACCACCTGAATGTTTGGAATATGTCATTGTACACGAAATGGTGCATTTATATGAACGTTATCACAATGCTCAATTTAAACAATACATGGATCGATTCATGCCTAACTGGCGTACATACAAAGAAATGTTAAATGGTTAACACTATTTACTAGATTTAAGCATTTTAACCATTCTGACGTGTCTAAGCGACGATAGGCGACTCACTGCTAAACAATGCTTCGATTTTAGCTTTTGGCATTGCCTTAAAACACTCTTTCTTTTTTGCATCTTTTTGTGATAACAATAGCGTTATTTCTTTTTCAGCCAAGGCATTAGTATGACTCGCACTATAAACCGTCGCAATAAGATGAGCACTCTCATCTGTGCTTTTTGTCGTTAAAAATCCATCGAATAATTTATCCAAGCAATCACCCATATTAAATTGTCGTAGAAATCCCGGTGCTTTTCGTACGACAACATTCGTCGGTGACATCACTGAAATAACAAAACCTAACTCATCAAGTCTCTCACTCATTTTTTCTATCTTTTCAACATCTATTTCTTTTAGCGTAAGCTCTTTAGGGATCAATAAAGGTTGGCTATGTACCTTATTGAGTGGTACATTGGGAGGCAACTCACTCAACGCATAATGATAACGTAATTTAACACGGTCATAAATTTCAATACCTGTTGAAACCTTTAAGAAAAGGTAGCGATCGGCAATGGTGATATAAGACGATAAATCTAAATCACTTTCGCTACTGCTATCACCCATATTTGAATAATGACTTACAGCAGGTTCTCTGACCGCGCTACTCTGAGACGCTGCCCTATCATAATCTGAAGGTTGCGCATAGGACGCCGATCCTTCTGCCGTGCTAGTAGCAAATTGCTCAGCTTCCTGAGGCACAAGAGCCTGACGAATATGGTGAGCAACAAAATCATGAATTAAGCGGCTGTCACGAAAACGCACTTCATGCTTTGTTGGATGGACATTCACATCAACCATGTTTGGATCAATGTCTAAAAATAAAACATAGCATGCATGCCGACCTTCATAGAGTAAATCATTATAGGCTTGACGCATCGCATGGCCTAATAGACGATCTCGAACAACACGTTTATTAACATAAAAATATTGTAAATCCGTCTGGCTTCTTCCATATTCAGGTAATCCTAACCACCCCCATAGTGTAAAACCCACCGCAGAGAATTCAATAAACGTCGAGTTTTTTAAGAAATTTTGACCACAAATTGTTTTAATCCGCGTTTTGTCTTCACTGGCTCGACTCTGTAAAACATCTCTTTGGTTGTGCCTTAAGGTAAATCCAATGTTAAAATGACTCAATGCAATTTTTTTAACAATATCTTCAATATGGGAAAATTCTGTTTTCTCCGTGCGCAGAAAATTTCTTCTCACGGGAGTATTAAAAAATAAATCTTCTACATCAATGGTTGTACCTTGAGGATGGGACGCCGGTTGAATATCAACCTTCATCTCTTTGCCTGCAACATTGGCCCGCCAAGCATTGGTATCATCAGCAACCTTTGAGCAAATACTTAAACGAGAAACTGACGCAATACTTGCGAGTGCCTCACCGCGAAACCCCAAACTTGCAATCGCTTGCAGATCATCAAAATGCTTAATTTTACTGGTTGCATGGGGACTCAATGCTAGCGCTAAATCATCTTTGTGGATCCCACATCCATCATCTCTAATGCGAATCAGCCGCATACCGCCCTTTTCGATATCAATTTGAATGTTTTTTGCTCCAGCATCAATACTATTTTCAATTAATTCTTTTACAACAGATGCGGTTCGCTCAACGACTTCTCCAGCCGCTATTTGATTTGCAAGTAGTAAAGGCAATTGATGAATTCGTGGCATTGTTCTATCCTTTTTTGGGTATTTTTAATACCTGTCCCACACGGATGTTATGACTCTTAAGATGATTTTCTTTTTTCAAAGCGTCTGTACCAATATGGTAGTAATGAGCAATGCTTGATAAACTATCACCTTTTGCAACCTTATGCTCTCCTAAACTTTCAACATGACTTGCAAGCCATGTTCCCGGGGGAGGATTTTGATAAAAATATTCCCGCAGACCGCTTAAAATTGCTTCAGCAATTTTTCGCTGATAAATAGGATCTTTTAATCGCTTTTCTTCTTGAGGGTTAGAAAGAAAACCCGTCTCGACTAAAATAGAGGGAATATCTGGAGATTTAAGTACCATAAAGGGAGCTTGTTCAACACCGTGATGATGTAGTCTACTCACTCTACCTATTTGATGCAGCACTTCATCACCCAAATTAAGACTTGCGCTAATGGTAGCCGTTTGAGACAAATCAATTAAGACCGAACGCAGCAAATCATTTTTACCGTTCAAGCTCACACCACCCAACTCAGAGTAATTCTCTTTTTCAGCTAACCAACGAGCCGCTTCACTACTGGCACCTTTAAGAGACAAGGCATACACTGATGCACCACTGGCATGAGCATGTTTAAATGCATCCGCGTGAATCGCCACAAAAACGTCGGCTTTCGTCGAGCGCGCTTTTTTTAATCGTTCTCGCAAGGTCACATAATAATTTTTATCCCGGGTCATTTCAGGGTTCATACCTTTTTCACGCTCTAACAAATGATACAGTTGTTTAGAAATCTCTAAGACAACATCTTTTTCTCTAGTGCCATGAGGGCCTGTCGCTCCTGGATCCTTCCCCCCATGGCCTGGGTCAATTAACACAATGATATTACGCATGGGTGTTGCTGCGATAATTAAGGGTTGCAGTTTCCCAGGCTTGGTCGTCGTTACATGCAGAATCACTTGATTATTTTGTGTTTTCTGAGATCGAATAAAAACAGATCGTTGCAAATCAAACACAATACGTAGCACATGAGGCTTGGGATAACCGTGACGCACTTTGCTGAAGGGAGCATCAAGAAGAGAAATATCTTTGAGGTTCATACCCAGGTGTGTATCATCCAGATCGACTACTAACCGCTGAGGATTATCTAACAGGAAATACCGAAATGTAACATTTTTATTAAAGGAAAAATGAATATCTGTTTGCTCGGCAGAAGAGTGGTTATCCATATAAATAGATAATAAGTCTGCATCAGTACTTCGCCCCGCAGCGCCTGTACTCAACCCCAACCATATGACAATAAAAAAAATACTAGCTTTTATACGATGTTGCATGTCGAATGACTTCACGCCCCTTTCCACTGTAACCTTCCATAATAACTCCACGCCCTTGTTCAGGAAGCAAAATATTGCACCAAAGATCGGCCTTAGGCAACATACCACGACCCTTCTCAGGCCATTCAATCAAACAAATGCTCTGTCCATCAAAATAATCTCTGATCCCCATGGCTTCTAATTCTTCTGCATCGTGAATACGATACAGATCAAAATGATAAATTCTGTGCTGCCCAATGTCATAGGGTTCAACTAACGTATACGTCGGACTTTTGACCGAATCTTTGTACCCTAAGCCTCGCAGTATTCCTCTAACCAAGGTCGTCTTCCCAGCACCCAAGTCACCACTTAGGGTTACCACAATCCCAGGAGAAAGTGCTTCAGCCCATACAGCACCCCACTGTAGCATTTCATGCTCATCAGCTAATTCAATGGTTGTTTGCATCAGAGTTTATTCACAAAATCACGAATATGAGGTAATAAATCCGTTGCTAATAATCCCCTTTCTCCAAGCTGAGCCGCGTTATCAGCCGCTAAACTATGCACCAGCACACCGGCTTGAGCAGCCACTGTCATGGTCAACCCTTGGGCGACAAGCCCTGCAATGATACCGCTTAACACATCTCCCATACCACCACTGGCCATACCAGGGTTACCATGGGGGCACACTGCCACAGGATATTCCGATCCTAACACTAAACTCCCCGATCCCTTCAGCACAACCACCCCAGAAAACTTTTCTTGTAATGCCTCTATTGCAGCAAAGCGATCGCGCTGAATTTCTTCAACAGGAACACCTGATAATTGAGAGGCTTCTCCTGGATGGGGTGTCAAAATCCAGTCCTTTTGAGATTCTGTTTTCACTAAAAAACCCAAACCATCAGCATCCACAATAAAAGGCTTATCGTGCTCCATGCAACAAGCAAATAGGGCCGTTGCCCAGTCATCAGAGCCTAATCCAGGCCCCAGTACAACCACTGACGCTTTATCTAAAAGAGGCAATAAATCATCACCCGTTGCAACACCATGACACATAATTTCGGGACGAGGGCCACTGATCGCTGCCACATGTTCCTGCCGAGTCGCAACACTCACCAGCCCTGCCCCAGCCCGATAAGCGGCTTCCGCTGCCATCCGCGCAGCACCTGCCATACCATAATTTCCACCCACGACCAGTACATGGCCAAAATCGCCTTTGTGAGCATCCCGAGAACGCGCTCCCAGACAATCAGCCAGTTCATCCATATTCAAAAGAAATGCATTTTCATCAATATCCTGGAACATATCCTCCTGAAGATCTAAATCATCCAGCACCACTTCGCCACTGCACTCAATGCCTGAGCCGGTGTATAACCCTTGCTTTACACCAATAAAGGTTATCGTCATGTCAGCAACCACGGCATCTCCATGAATAGAGCCTGTATCTGCATCCAAACCTGAAGGAATATCCAACGCAAAAACGGGGGCGTCCATGAGATTAATTTCTTCAATCGCTTCCAAAAAGATCCCTGTCACATCCCTATCAACGCCGGTTCCTAAAATAGCATCCACAATTAACTCGCATTCTTGTAAATCCACCTTTGCACTATAAGGTTCAATGATCACCCCAGCACTTTTACTTGCTTCAAAAGCAATCAAAGCAGCACCTTTTAACGATGCCGTCTCTCCTAAATGAAAAGCTCGTACTTCCACACCATCCAGTTGCGCCATGCGAGCTAAAACATAACCATCCCCACCATTATTGCCTGGGCCACACAATACTGTAATACGCCCTACATCACTCCAAGTTCCCTTAAGCGCTCGGTAAGCGGCCAGCCCAGCACGCTCCATCAACATTTGCTCGGAAACATTATGTTGTTTAAATGCATTTTTTTCTAATTCTTTTATTTGATCAGATTGGTATAACTCAGTAAATTGAAATTCCATCGCCATAGCGAGACCCTCAGGTGTCAGAGTATTTAGCTAAGGATAACAAGTTGTGCCAAGAATTGGCAAGAAGGCAATCATCTTAAAAAGTAAACGGTGGCGCTATTCTTCTTTTTCTGTCTTATTCTTGTTCTGTGCGCGTAAACAACACTTTTTTTATTTTAATTGTCTCGTGTCATTTATTAATTACAACGACAAGCAACAATCTTAAAAAGCAAACAGTGGCGCTATTCTTCTTTTTGTGTCTTATTCTTGTTCTGCGCGCATAAATAACACTCTTTGTTGCTTTAATTGTCTCGTGCTATTTGTTAGCTACTATAACAACGGGATGTTAAGGTTATATGAATTGAGGAAAAACTTTTAAAATTTAATGGATATATTTATTTTATTCTTTAAAGTGAAAGTGGCATTTCCACCATTCCTACCTTATTCACATGAAATGAAGTGTCTGCGATAATATTGTAATTCTGCAATAGAATCTTGAATATCAGCCAACGCTAAGTGCCTAGCCTCTTTGATAAGCCCTTGTAAAATCTCCGGTTTCCAGCGTTTGGCTAACTCTTTTAAGGTGCTCACATCAATATGGCGGTAATGGAAAAAAGCCTCTAAAGTAGGCATGTAGCGAGCAAGAAAGCGACGATCGGTACAAATACTATTGCCACACATAGGCGAGAAGCCCTTGGGTACATACTGTTCCAAAAAAGCTACCGTTTGTGCTTCGGCCTCTTTCTCAGTAATAACGCTGCTGAGTACTCGCTCAACCAAACCTGACTGAGTATGCTGTTTTGTACACCATTCATCCATGCTATCAAGCAATGCTCTTTCCTGCTTTACAGCAAATACAGGCCCTTCTGCAATTTGTCGAAGAGAAGAATCGGTCACAATGGTCGCAATTTCAATAATACGATTAGGTTCCACCGCCAAACCGGTCATTTCAAGATCAATCCAAATAAGGTTTTCTTCGCTGCGTTGTGACATGAACACTCCTGCATAACGGGCAATAATCCTAGACTTCTCAGTATAACACCTTGCGAGAATAGAAAAAATAACGTTCAATAGAGGCATGATGGTACAACTTATCTTATTCATTATTATGGCTTATTTGCTCGGCTCTCTATCCAGTGCCGTTATCTACTGCCACTTAGCAAAACTACCCGATCCGAGAACCCATGGTTCCATGAACCCCGGTGCCACTAACGTACTCCGCTTAGGTGGTAAAAAAGCTGCCATCATCACACTGCTAGGTGACGGGCTGAAAGGGTTTCTGCCTGTTATCATCGCCTCCATCTTAGGCATAAAAGGCTTTCCTCTTGCTCTTATCGCCTTTGCTGCATTCATCGGACATCTATTTCCCATTTTTTTCCAATTTCGAGGAGGCAAAGGCGTCGCAACCTTTTTTGGCTTGCTGCTTGGGTTAAGTGGATTGCTCGGGATTGCGGCATTAGCAACATGGTTATTGATAGCCTATCTATTTCGTTATTCTTCTCTTGCCGCTCTTGTTACTGCGGGCCTTGTGCCTATTTATGGTTTCTTACTGGGAGCGACAAGTTACGTTCCCGTATTAGCCGTCATCAGTCTCATTCTTATCGGTCGTCACCATGAAAATATTAAACGCCTCTTACGCAAAGAAGAAAGCAAAATTGGCAATCATAATAACTAAAACGATGGATCAAATCGCCTTCAATTCTTCCAAAGGCCACCTCGCTCGAACCACATCTTTCGCTTCACCAAAACCCCCGGCTTTGAAACGCATCGCTCCAGCATAAGCAATCATGGCACCATTATCCGTGCAAAATTCAATTCTTGGATAAAAAATTTTACCGTTCACAGATGTCATTAAATCACTTAACCCCTGGCGTAACGCAATATTAGCACCCACACCTCCGGCAATCACAAGACGATGTAAACCCGTTTGTATTAAGGCTCGACGACATTTGATCACCATGGTATCTACCACTGCATCTTCAAATGCTCGGGCAATATCCGCTTTGGTCTTAGGATCATCCCCCTCTTTAGAAAGAGTATTGCGTGCAAAGGTTTTCAATCCACTAAAACTAAAATCCAAACCGGGCCTATCTGTCATAGGTCTTGGAAAGGTAAAGCGTTTTTCATCGCCACTCTCAGCAAGCTTTGCCAAAGCCGGCCCTCCAGGATATCCTAAACCTAGCAATTTTGCTGTTTTGTCAAAGGCTTCACCCACCGCGTCATCCACGGAGCTACCCAGCAATGTATAATCTCCCAGCCCTTTCACCTCAACCAACAATGTGTGGCCACCGGAAACCAGCAATGCCAAAAAAGGAAACTCTGGGGCAGGATCTTCCAACATCGGTGCTAATAAGTGCCCTTCCATGTGATGCACAGGGATACAAGGAATATCCAAACCCCAAGCTAAGCTTTTTGCCACACAGGCACCCACTAACAACGCTCCCACCAAACCAGGCCCAGCAGTATAGGCGATGGCATCCAGTTGGTGCTTACCTAAATTACTGCTGATAAGAATATCATCAATTAATGGGATCACTTTTCGAATATGATCCCGAGAAGCCAACTCAGGAACAACACCGCCATACTGAGCATGGATCTCCACTTGGCTGTGCAATCTATGTCCTACCAGCCCTTTTTCTGTATCATAGATAGCAATCCCGGTTTCATCACAAGATGTTTCAATCCCCAGCACTAGCATAATGGTTATCGCCCGACTAAAATGATTGATCATAACGCCTTTGTTCAGGAATTAGCAAATGATGGAGGAAACAACTCAAAAGTGAAGCATCCGAAGGCCAAAATTTTTCCGCCCTTATTGCGTTTGACGCTGTTATTGATACTGCTGCAATGCTGGGTCATCAGCCAAACTCTGACATTTTCGCAAGGGATCTTTCCCCTAAAAGATTTCTTCTTTGAGCATGTCATTCACTCCACTGTCGCCTTGGAACAAATTACCGTTTTTTTACTCTGGCAAGTGCTCGCCTATGGCTTACTCATTTTAATGATTTACACAACAGCCCGTGTTTTGGGTCGCTTTTTTAAGCTATCAAACAAAACTCAACAAAACCTCGCCATTATTATTTGGTTAATCACGTTCACTGCCATTTATCTGGCCAATGTTTTTTACTTTCCCCACTCTGAATTTGCGCAAATAAAGCATTTTATTTTTTCGGATAATATCAAACTCGCCCACCGTATTTTTATGACGTCCCTCATTAGTCTTGGCATCATAATTGGCTTCTTGAGCCTTGTCTTTTGGCGAATTTCAGCACCGATTATCCTTGTAGCTGCCATCATTTACTACTATCCAATCCATCTGATACCTCATCAACGTTCAGCGAAGCAACCCAATATTATTATCCTTGGAATTGATTCCTTACGGCCGGATCATATTGCACTGACTCCCGCGATTCGTCACTTCGTTGCAGAAGGTCAAATCTACCCCCACGCTTATACTCCCCTTGCCAGAACATTCCCCGCCTGGGTCAGTATACTCACAGGTAAATACCCCAGTGAACATGGCGCACGGTTTAATCTCACTGAAAAAAGCCAAGTGGATATTCAATCAACCATCGCAAAAAGCTTACAAGATAATGGCTATGAAAGTGTCTTCATCACAGATGAGCGCCGTTTCAGCAACATTGATCGTGACTACGGCTTTGACAAAATTATCGGTCCCCAACAAGGGGTGAATGATTTTCTACTCGGATCCATTAATGATTTTCCTTTAACAAACCTACTACTAAACGCACCCATAGGTAGCGATCTATTTGGCTTTACAGGATATAACCGCGCCGCTGCAAAAAATTACAATCCCAACCGATTCACCCGCCACGTGATCAATTTTATTAATAAGCCCCATGCAAAACCTTTATTCTTAGCCATACACCTTTGCTTACCTCATTGGCCTTACACATGGGCAGATTCAACAGAGCTTGATCAGGCTGTCGCCCAAACACCTCACGAAAACTACAATGCTGCTTTAAAAAAGGTTGATATGCAATTTCAAGCCATCGTCAAAAGCTTAGAAAAGCGAGGTTTACTGGATAATGCTCTAGTCTTTGTCATATCTGATCATGGAGACGGTTTTGGCGAACTCGGTGACAGACTCACCCAAGAGCAATTCTACACTTCTTACGGTACACCGCCTAAGCGACTGACTCATTTATCAGGTAGCTATGGCCACGGAACCGATATTCTTAGCCCCAGCCAATTCCAAGTTTTATTCGCCATGAAAAACTACGGCGAAAACCCGCTACCACAAGGTATCAATGAAACCCCTGTGAGCTTAGTCGATATTGCTCCGACCATTGCTGACTATCTTAATTTACCGAATCAGTCCGGCGTATCCTTACTTAGGCAAATCAACCCTAACCGATCCATTTTTATCGAAACTGGGTTAACCTCAAGAATATTAAATACTCAACACCCGGAGTTAAAAGAACTCCTCTCAGAAACCATTCGATTCTACGACATTGATACCAACAATAGTTATATTTTTCTTAAGCCAGAAGCCACAAATTATTTAATCACTCAAAAGCAAAAAGCGGTGATCCAATACCCCTGGTTTTACGCCACGATCACCAATACAGACAGCCATCAAGACAGCGTCCTTGCTAATTTATATACGGGGCAATGGAGTCATGGAGAAGATAGCTCGCTAGCATGGCAAGCACCGTTGAGACAATTAAAGCATTCTATTCATTTGATGCATTAGAACTTTTTTAATGGATGCCACGAACAAGTGTATGACCCACAGACAAGTCCTGAGAGATCCCCACGAATTTCTCGTTTCACACAAATTTTCCTGGATGCTGCGGACAAGCCGCAGCACGTAGGCGATAGGGGGAAACACTTGGGGTAGATCTGCAAAAATTGTCTCGACTTAAAGACAAAAAGCCCACTCAATGGGGTAAAAAGCTGATATTCATGAGCGCCAACCACACACTCCCTACGTGCCGCGACTTGTTCCTGAGGGTTCGACACGAATATTAGGAAATTATTTTTTAAAAACAAGCGGTTAGCTAAATAATACAACTTAAGAACGCATTAATTAGATGCAATGTGTTCGGTTGCAAGAACCTTAAAATATTCATCCGCCATATATCCATGAGCCAACGCTTCATGAAGCTGGCGTATTTTCATTACCAACTCATAAAGGATCCCGAGAAAATTTATTTGATCATCAGAATAATTATCGACAAACAATTCTTCATTGGCAATTTTGGTCAAAGACTCTACTTGATAAATTCGTTTGGTTAGCTCGCTTAGCCGCTGCTGAGAGGTTAAATCAGGGTTTATCACAAATGCCTTTTCATTCATATAAGGAAGCGTTTGAGGAGGCCAGCAACACTCAAGCAGGGGAAAATAAAGGGCTTGTATTTCACGCACACCATCGGCAATAACACTCAAGTAAAAAAAATGTATCTCCGAATAGCATGGATTGAAAACATCTTCTAGTCCTGACGCAACAAGGGTTGCAAACTTACTCAAGCATTGGGCCAGAGCGCGTTGCTGTTGCTCAAGATCTGCTCCAGAACGAAGCATAACAGATTGAATTTTTTCCATAACATCTCCTTATTTGTAACATAAACAATCAGGCAATTCTTTGCATTATTTTATATTAATGTTTTGAATTATTTTGTCAACTACCCTTACGGAAAAATCCAAGAAAAACTAGAAAACCGATGGCAAAATGGTATACAATTCTTGCTCTTGTTTTAACTCCACCGCACTAAGGAAGCTGCGAATGTCCAGCATTGCCGCCATACAGATGACGTCCACGGACAACATTGAACAAAATTTAGTCCGCGCAGGCCGATTGATTGAAACAGCCGCTCAAACCCAAGCTAAGGTCATTGTGCTACCGGAAATGTTTGCCATCATGGGTATGGATACGGAAAACCAACCGGCTTATTCTGAGCCTTTAGGCTCTGGTGTCATCCAAGATTTTTTGGTGGAACAAGCCAAACACCATGGCGTCTGGCTCCTCGGTGGCACCATTCCTATTACTCACAAAGACAAAGCCACAGCCACATGCCTGGTCATCGACAATGCGGGCAACCTCCAAGCACGCTACGATAAAATGCACTTATTTGATGTGATCGTAAAACCCGGTAGTGAAGAATACCACGAATCAAAAACCATTCATCCAGGGAATACCCTCACTGTGGTT
Organism: Gammaproteobacteria bacterium; assembly: GCA_021773305.1. Lineage (GTDB taxonomy): Bacteria > Pseudomonadota > Gammaproteobacteria > UBA1113 > UBA1113 > JAJFKH01. The sequence goes on from JAJFKH010000007.1 coordinate 75,020, forward strand.
CAAACACCGATCGGTGCAATCGGCCTCGGGGTTTGTTACGATTTGCGCTTTCCAGAACTGTTTCGCACCCTACTCAATCAAGGGGCTGAAATCTTTGTGATCCCCGCAGCCTTCACAGCTAAAACAGGAGCCGCCCATTGGCAAGCCCTCCTTAAAGCCCGGGCAATTGAAAATATTTGTTATTGTGTTGGCTCAGCCCAAGTAGGACAACATCCCCAAGACAGGCAAACATACGGTCATAGCACCCTAATAGATCCCTGGGGCCAGACATTGGAAACCTTAGCTCAGGGCGAAGGGGTCATTTCCTGTGAAATTGACTTAGATTATTTAAGAGACTTACGCACAAGGATGCCCATTGAACAACATCAACGCTTATTTTGCGAGGTAAAATAATAATGGTTATCTATGAAATCCATTTGCAAATAGACCGGGACATTCTGGAAGCATTTAATGCTTGGCTAGCACCTCATATTCAAGCTATTTTAACCTTTGATGGATTCCAAGGCGCTTATCTCATGGAAGATCGCCAGCAAAATAATGCGTCCTCTCACGCACTTACTGTCAGCTATCAAGTGGATACCTATGAACATCTAGAAAACTACTTAAATAATGGTGCCGCAACCATGCGGCAAGATGGTTCAGACAAATTTCCCGGGCAATTTACCGCTTCTCGTAACATAATGAACGTCAACAATATATTTTCGGCAACAACATGATATCAATCAATAGCATTATTCAGCATTTACTACCCAAGCATTTGCTTTCTCGCTTAATGGCAAAGCTCACTAACTGTAACATTCCATGGTTAAAAAATTATTTAATTACCACCTTTATTAAAAAATATTCTGTCAATATGGAAGAAGCCGAGCAACCTACTAGCGAACATTACAAAACATTTAATGCGTTTTTCATTCGCCATTTAAAACCCGGCGTACGCCCCTTAGGAAATGCATCTATTACCAGCCCAGCAGATGGATCGATCTGTGAATTTGGTACCGTTGAAAATGGCCAGTTACTGCAAGCCAAGGGCCATCCATATACCCTAGACACTCTACTTGGCAACGATAAAAACTTAGTAGAAAATTTTAATGGTGGTGGCTACTTAACCATTTACCTCTCTCCTAAAGATTACCATCGAGTGCATATGCCTTACACGGGAAGTCTCAAACAGATGATTTACGTACCGGGAGAATTGTATTCTGTTAATACTGAAACCACCCAAAGCATACCGAATATTTTTGCAAAAAATGAAAGAGTCATTGCATTATTTGATTCTGATATTGGATCCTTTGCTGTGATCCTAGTGGGTGCATGCTTGGTTGCAGGGATCCATACTCAATGGCACGGCCAGGTTGCACCCGGCAAAAACAAAACCCCCCAGATCTGGAACTATTCGGATGACAAGATAGCATTAGCAAAAGGCGATGAAATGGGCCATTTTCAGTTCGGCTCTACAGCCATTATCTTATTTCCAAAAGACACTGTTCAATGGGCAGAACATTTAGCCATCGGAAGCGATATCCGACTGGGTCAGGGCATTGGCTACTTTTAATGCTTTTTACTGATGGTAGCAAATTGCTGTTGCTGCTAAGTAGAAATGTCCCATTCGTACAAATAATACACTACAATCTTTAGCCGGAGCTTAAGTTCGATGCTTTTTTTAAGCGAGAACGAGTCAAGTGGTATTTATTACCGCTTGACGGAGTGGAGCACCCCAGGCTTAGCGTTAGCCAGCAAGTAACACTTGGCTGGCCTGCCCCTGAGAGTTCGTCACGAATATTCGAAAATTATTTATTAAAAACATGAGATTAGCTAAAGAGTGCAACTAAATTAAAGGAGAAAAGCTTCAAAATATTGTGTAAAGAGTGCTTCCAAGCATGATGCTTTACCGAATTATTCGATCTTTTTCTGGATGCTGCGAACGAGCCGCAGCATCCAAGAATAAACAGTGATATTCGTGGGGATCTGTCAGGGCCTGCCCAGCGGCGAGCACCAAATGAGTTCATCTGTGGCCGCAGGGCGCTCCTTATTCTCTACCTTAAGCTTCAGTTTTGTTTTTGTATGTTCCCCAAGGATGCCCCTTTGGAGGGGTGAAGTGGCTACACTAACCCGAACGTTTAGTATGATAGTAACATGCCCCTAGGATAATCAGCGATACCAGGCTATAATGGTTGGTTTTCTTCATCTAAAAGGCTCAAAATATGGCCAATGATACAGCATTAGTTGGACTTGTGATGGGTTCCAAAAGCGATTGGGGAACCCTAGCACACACAGCACAAACCCTAGAAAGCCTGGGGATCTCTCATGAGATCGAAGTGGTTTCAGCCCATCGAACGCCGGACAAGATGTTCTCCTATGCTGAAAATGCTCAAAAGCGGGGGATTGAAGTTATTATTGCAGGAGCCGGAGGCGCAGCTCATTTACCTGGCATGATAGCCGCTAAGACCCATTTACCGGTCATTGGCGTTCCAATCCAATCAAAAGCACTCAATGGTATGGACTCCCTGCTCTCCATCGTACAAATGCCTGCCGGGATCCCAGTGGCCACCGTTGCCATTGGTAAGGCAGGGGCCATCAATAGTGCACTTTTCGCTGCGGCAATCTTGGCAAATCACTACCCACATATCGCCCAATCTTTACAAGCATTTCGCCAAAATCAGACAGATGGGGTAATGAATAACCCAGATCCTAGAGGATAAATGATGAAAGTTGGGATTTTAGGCGCAGGCCAACTGGCTAAAATGATGGCACTAGCAGCACATCCAATGCATGTGCAAACCCTCTGCCTAGATCCCAAAGCGGATGTCTGCGCCAGCTATGTCACAGAAACCCGACAGGGCCACTATGACGATAAAAATACTATCGAGCAATTTGCCTCTGAAGTTGATTTTGTCACCTTCGAAAATGAAAATATTCCCGCCCAAACCATCGGTTGGATCGCGGCTATATGCCCTATCGCTCCCAGCAAAGACAGCCTGCTCTGTGCTCAAGATAGGATCTTAGAAAAAAACTTATTTGATGCCCTTGGCATCCATACGCCAAACTATCGGCAAATTGATTCATTATCCGATCTCACTCAAGCCGTAGAAGCACTCGGTTTACCCGCACTCTTAAAAACCCGCCGCTTCGGCTACGATGGAAAAGGACAGTATTTAATTCAAGAATACAGTCAAATCTCCACCGCCTGGGAATCCTTAGGTCAGGAAAATTTAATCCTCGAAGCCTTCATTCCTTTTGAGTTTGAAGTTTCTCAAATCATCGTTCGAGATAAAAGGGGACATATACAATATTACCCTCTCACATTCAATGAACATAAAAATGGCATTTTACGCATTTCAAAAGCACCTCACATGAACCACGATCTTGAAACCATGGCAAAAAACTATTGCAAAAAAATTGCTGAGCATTTTAATTACGTGGGCGCGCTCACCGTAGAATTTTTTGTAAAAAATAATCAACTCATTGCGAATGAAATGGCACCCAGAGTCCATAATTCAGGCCACTGGACTATTGAAGGCAGCGTCACTTCTCAGTTTGAAAATCATATTCGTGCTATCTGCCACTTGCCTCTTGGAAGCTGCGAGCCACTGGGCCAAATTGCAATGTTTAATATCATAGGCCAAGTACCTTCACGAGAAAAAATACTCAGCATCGATAATGCTCATCTCCACGACTATGGGAAAACAGCAAAGCCCAATCGCAAAGTAGGCCATGTGACAATACAAGCTATAGATGCCTCTCTATTTTCACAAGCTTTCGAGGCAGTTAACAACGCATTACAGGGATAACGGAATGCATATCGACAGAAGCAACATTCACCCTAAAAAACGTGTGCTTAGCGTTTTTACCTTGGTAATGATCAATGTGATCGCTGTAGATAGCTTACGCAGTCTTACCATCAGTGCTAATTATGGATTATCACTTATTTTTTACTATCTGTTAGCTGCACTCATTTTTTTCATTCCCATTGCCCTTATCAGCGCAGAACTTGCAACAGGTTGGCCAAGGGTGGGAGGACTCTATGTCTGGGTGAGAGAAGCCTTTGGTAAACGCTGGGGATTTTTCGCTATCTGGTTACAGTGGATCTACAACATCGTTTGGTTCCCAACCATTTTGTCATTTGTCTCTGGTACCCTAGCCTATCTTATTGAGCCATCTCTTGCAGAAAATAAAACCTACATGGTCAGCACCATTTTAGTTGCCTTTTGGATCGCAACCCTGGTGAACTGCTTTGGTATGCGAATTTCTGGCATCATCAGTACATTGGGAGCAATATTTGGCACTCTCCTACCTATGTTTCTTATCATCGGACTCGCGGCCACCTGGCTGATGACAGGTCATCCCTCAAATATTGAATTTAGCACTCACAATCTCATACCCACATTTACATCATTAAATCAATCCGCTCTGTTCATTGGAATCCTTTTCGGTTTACTAGGCATCGAAATGTCCGCCGTCCACGCAGAAGATGTGAAAAATCCACAGCGAGACTACCCTAAAGCGCTATTAATTTCAGGAAGCATTATTGTCGTGAGTCTGATTTTCTCTTCTCTCGCTATTGCCATCGTAGTTCCCCACGATCAAATTAAACTGGTTTCCGGACTGGTTGAAGCTTTTGAAATATTTTTCAATGCGTTTCATATTGCTTGGATGAGTAAAATTGTTGTTTTTCTTATTATCTTCGGTGCCACCAGCAGCGTCTCTGCTTGGATCATAGGCCCTGCAAAAGGTTTACTCGCCGCCGCTGATGATGGCTGTGTGCCACGCTTTCTTGAATATTCTACATCAAAAGGCGTTCCCATCGCACTACTCATGGTTCAAGGTTTAATTTTCACAACACTCTGTTTGATTTTTATTTTCATGCCCACAGTGAATAGCTCTTATTGGATCCTCTCTGCTTTGACGGCACAATTATCGATGTTTGTTTATGTATTTCTCTTTGCTGCGGCAATTAAACTGCGCTACAGTCAACCCAGCTTGGTCAGGGCTTTTCGTGTTCCTGGAGGTAAACCTGGAATTTGGCTCACAGGACTTATTGGGATCCTCACCTGTTCTTTTGCTATTTTCATCGGTTTCTTTCCCCCCCCAGAAATTGAGATCGGCAATATTTATTTATACGAAACCATCTTAGTTTTCGGAATATGTTTTTTTTGTATCATGGCGCTGTTGTTGTACCGTGCAGATCCTACTGAGTCACAAAGGCCATAACCTCACGAATCTCATCAGCATCCGCGGCTAACATCACCAATCTATCAATACCGAGCGCAACTCCAGCACAATCGGGCAATCCGAATTGTAATGCCCCTAAAAAATACGAGTCCATTTCAATAGGTTCTAAATTCAGTTTTTTACGTATTTTCTGATTTTCTTTAAATCGTGCCTCTTGTTCTTTTGCAGAGGTCAACTCATGAAATCCATTGGCAAGCTCAATGCCTTTGTAGTAAACTTCGAAGCGCTCGGCCACGGGATAATCATCCTGTCGAATTTTCGCTAAAGCAGATTGGCTTGCAGGATAATCATAAACAAAACAAGGCGCGTCAAAACCCAACTTCGGTTCGATAATATGGCTCATTAAAACATCAAGCCAAGCATCCATATCATCACTGTCTGTATTCCACTCAATAGCGTAAGATTTGGCGCATTCTTTCACCTCATCGATTGAAGCACTCGCCACATCAATATTACAATAGGATTGAAATATTGCTCGATAGGTTATGGATTTTGCTTTGGGACAATTTAATACTCGTTGTAATAATTGCTCCATCTCATCCATTAAATCGTGATGATCAAACCCCAAGCGATACCATTCAAGCATCGTAAATTCCGGGTTATGCTTACGCCCTACTTCATCACCACGAAAAGCTTTGCAAATCTGATAAATACAGCCACTGCCTCCTGCTAATAAACGCTTCATGGCATACTCTGGTGACGTCTGTAAGTAATGGGTTCCCGAAGCCCATGGGATCTCAAGAGATTTGAGATGAGGATCGGTCACTGTAAAAGGACAAAGCAAAGGGGTTTGTACTTCAAGCACTTTTTTTTCACGAAAAAAATCACGAATAGATTCGAGGATATTCGCTCTTAACTTTAACGATTCTACTGTTGCTGTAGGAGACCAATCATTCATTAAAAATCAAAATCGTCATCATCGTCGTCATCATCTTCCGTATTAATCTTCATGACAACATGTTCAGATAATTCATTGACAAGGGCAGCCAAATCCTCTGCGCTGAGTTTGTCAGGAATAATTGAAGGAGGATAATGAGTTGCTATTTGTACATCTTTCATAATTTCATCAGCAATACCCGTCGCATAGTGAGAAGATTTTCCATCGAGTCGTTCAATCAACTCAATTTGAGATTGAGTTTCATTACGTTTCACGAGTGGCGCGGAAAATTCCTCGAAACCTTCACCAATCAACATAGGTACCGTCGGATCGCCCAGTCGGAATGGAACAAATAAATTAAGCTGCTCTGCAGGCAACTCATCAACATCTTCTTCAATTTCAGGTAATGCATTTTCTTCATGGTAAGACAGCAATGCTGCAACGCTCTTTTCAATGGGTAATTTATCTTGATTTTCTGCAAGAGAATTAATGACGAATTGAATGTCTTCATTGGGTTCAGCATAGACACTGTCGGCAAAGCTTTCGACCATTTGAGAAAAACGTATGGTTCGTTGCTCCAAGTCCAATAATATTCGTGAAGGTGGCACATCTACTTTCAATAGGTGGTTCAATCGCATATATTTAACGGGTTTAGGATCCGCAAAAAACATGCTTGCTCGAATAATTTTTGATTTAAAGAAGACATGAGCCTCACCTTCTCGCTGCTCTTTCAAATCAAGCAACTCAATACGCGAGCGTTTTTCCGCAGAAGCACTGCGTGTATCCAGGTAGCTATTCATCACACTTTGCGGGTTTGTTTGAAAAGCATCTACTTTTGTGACATAAGATTCGCCCGCTGTCTTGTTGAAAAAGTCCCAGGTTTCTAGAGGATCCTCTAGTTTCATACAAATTTTAATATTGGTATTCGCACCAATTGACATGGCTTCTTCTTTTGACGCTTTTTGAAAAGCCGGTAAATCTTGTCCCGCAAAAATAGTCGAAAACCCCAAAGAACGTGCCTGAGCAGGTACCACGGCAAAACCCTCTACCGCATAGTAACCATACTCATCCAGAATACACATAAACGGTGTCTCAGCATTAGTTGGTTTTCGCAACACAAGTTCACCGTAGGTGCCTTCCAATTCACTTCCAAGCCCTGCTGACATCATAGCTTTTAATGTAGAGACAATCACTTTACCTAAGTTTGATAATTCCGCCGGTGATTTCTCAAGGGCAGGCAAAAGAACCACTAAAATCCGGCGGTTTAGTACCACATCTTTAAGATCAACCTCTGCTAAATTCGTCCGCAAAATATGACCATAGGTATCCGCCAAAGAGGTAAATACTCGGGTTAACTGCATGGTAATAAAACCATGTTGTTCTAATACTTGAGACACTTGCTTACCTTTTTTGGCGCGATCATAACCCGGCAAATTATCCACGTAACTAGATAAAGGCTGTAGCACTACCTCGGGTATACCTTCGAGGCTAATAGGTTCTTGATTTTCTCTTGGAAATTGCTTATCCACCACCATAGACTCTAGCTTAGGTAATAAAAAATAATTTCGAATACTGTGAGCATCAAGCAAAATGTGACCTGAATCTCGCATATAAACCAAGGGTTTCATTAACGCTTCAACAAAAGAAATAGCACGCCCCTTCCACATATCACCATCAGGACTGGCAGAAGATGAATCCATCAAACTGGTCACCAACTGGGCTAGCATACTCGATGAACCTGTTGCAAAGGGATTAAGTGTGTTAGATAAGCGTTTTTCTTGAGCGCCAAAGACATCTCTAGCACCTGTCATAAAGTTAACAACCAACATATCGTCTTCACGACCCATATAACGGGCCATGGAAAAGATCTTCGCATATAAACTATTATCACCTTTTCCATCCACATAGATTAATCCACTGGAATGAATCAAGGCATTATAAGAAATTGACACCAAAGCTTCGGTTTTACCACTACCGGTTGAACCAAAAATTAATACGTGGGTTCTCATATCATCATTGGTAAACCACAGCTCTTCATTCGTCCTGCGATCGTTCCCCAAGAAACAGATACCCCTAGACATCCTCGGTTTATCAGAGCCTGGAATGGGATCATTATAATCCGGAGATTTAGCCACCTGAGGCAGTCGAAATGGCAATGTTTGTTTTTTAAAGTAAGCAAAAAAGAATAAACCCAAGCCCATAATAAAAACAACATCGGCAATCCCCGGAATAAATAAGATACACGTGGCCAAGGTTGCAAGAATAATAGTCGAGTTGAATGGATTAGCAAAAAAATCGCTCATCCGCATACTGAGTGTACGCGTATCACGAATTAATTGTCGTTGGTCTTGTTCATGTCGGGTTTCTAAACCTCGTTCAAAATATTTAGCCATTATTCTATGACCTCGCCTTCGGTAGGAACGTAAATCACATCTCCTATTGCAAGTTCCAGCCCCTTTGTCGCTTGCTCTATCATCGGCACCGTTAGTGGGCGATTCATTTCTTTTTCTACTAACCAATGAGCAAAACTACCTGCAATCTCCGTAGGACAAGTTTGTCGCCCTACGGTATTTAATACATACCATAAGGGTCGATCTAAAGGCTTTAACCAAATAAATTCTGCCGAAGCAATCACGCCATCGGTTCTAGCAACTTCCAATACAGATGCCATGACAGTATATTCATAGGCATGACGACTAATGACTTTTTGGATCAGCTTACTTTTCAAGTGTTTTTTGAGCAAGGCATCAGTGCCGCTAAAATTTAATTTTTTGGAACCACTGACTCCAGAAGCAGCTATCTGCCGCAATAAATTCATAGATGCTTGTCGGTCGCCTTCGGCCTTTGCTGCAAACGCTGCAAATAATGCTTGAGCGTGCTTGGGTAGCTTTTCTACCCCCATCCAAGGTCGCCCCATCTGTCTGAGAAAAACTGCATTTGCCTTGTGAGGAATGATAGTCGCTTTGGGCTTGATCGAAGATATCAATTTCCCCTCTGCGGCGGCTGGCATAACAACTTTAAGCAACTTGTATTTTCTTGCAAAAGCCATCGGTGCCATTGCCATGGCCCACTCGCCTTCATCTATGGATTTTTCAAGTAAATTCAAACCTCGAACCGGAGCAATATAAGGCCAGTTTTCCGCTTCTTGATGGTGCAATCGACCCATACTGTATGTTTTTTTAAAGCGTGTCACAGGACTACCGCGAAACATAATAAAGGCCAAAATAGCGAGCACCAAGGCAATAGGTATCTTTAAATAATTCCCCACCTGAGTACTCACAGAAGCCACTTCTAAAAATGAAACACTGCCCGGATCAAAACTTTTAATAAGATTTCTGGTCGGCTCTAAGGCATCGGTGAAAAAACTCACCAAATAAATTTCGCCTAGTTTAATCGCAAAAATTCCACTCACAATTTGCGCATGGTACACATACCAAACTAATAAACCACCGGCGAATACAGCAATAATAATCCACAGAAATCCCATGGAATTATCGGATTGTTGACCACCCCCCCCTTGCTGACCTGCCATAATATTTTCTCGCTACTCTACATCACTCTAATAATTATAAACCATATCCAAGAGCTATTCTTCCTGCCCATCATTTTGAGGGGTAATTCTCATCACCCCCTTAATAATAGGATAATCTTTCCCTTGGTAAGAAAACTGCGTAATATCCTCAAGACTGATTTCAGCAAGCGTTAATAAAGAACAACCTAGTTTGTCATCTTTTTTTGCTGGACGCTGCTCAGTAATATCCTTATCACTGGAAATCGTTAGGGTTGCATAACCATAAAACTCACTGCGCAAACTTTTTTTTGCATCCTCCTCATTACCATAGACGGCCAACCCCAGTTTTTCAGAACTCCGCACCGATTCTAACAAAGGCTTTATCCAACTCTTCGAGGCTTTCGCAACGGTCAAGTTAGCCATTTCCCGATGGAACAATCTAACATAGACATGCTTTGTCTCAGCACTGCTGAGCGTGGTGCGCTCACCGGGACATATCTCTTCTGTCTCTACCTTGTCCCCAACAAGGGGTTCTTCAAATAATAATTTTTCTTTAAATTGCGCTTCTAATTGATGCATATCATGCAAAACATTAGCAAAAGACTTGGCCCTGCCTTCATAGAGCTGCTCTAACTGCTGTATCGTGTTTTGTACTAAATCAAGCATTTTTTTATTTAATAGTGGATTATCCCAATGCTCAATGCTCATTATTATCTCGCAGTATTTTTTTGTTGTGCAAGCAACTGTGATTCAATTTCAGCTACTTGATAATCAAAATCTCTGAGCAATTTTCCTATGGCTTTAAGCAATTCCGTATTGCTCGACTGGCTTTGGAGATCTGTCTCAGGGTTTTCAGATTTAATCCGAGTAATATTGTCAAATATGCGCTTATAGCGCTTAACCAATGCATGAGACGCCAGTACCGCTTCTCCTGTGGTTATCGCATCTTGATATTTTACCAGCTCAAAAGTATCCATAGGCTAATCGTACATTAACTCATCTAAAGGTGTTAAGCCAACAGAAGGCGAAGAATCGATTAACTCTAATAGCACGTCTACAATACATAAAAAGCGCAACACATTGGGCGTAATGTCATCAAAGCTAACTTTGACTCCCAGCAAAGAACTCTCAGCCTCGTCAAAACTAATACCCAACCCATATCCAAGGCAAAGAGAGCACAGTTGATCCGCTCGCCGTGCAATAGCAGGCAATAATCCCGCATCAGAAAAGACTTCTTCATGAGCAATAGGTTTATCATTGAGCATGAAATTAGCATCCATTGATTTTGCCAATTGCACCAATTTTTTGTTGATATTCATTTACCACCTACCGAAAACGTTCTTGACGCCACCAGGGGCGAGACAATATTTGATTGCCAGCAAAAAAATTACGCACGATCCGCCAAACAACGGATGCCGAAAGGCCATAATGTTCAATAACTCCGAAGAACGTCGTAATCACTAGTGCTGTCCAAAAAGTCCACCAGGTGATATGGACAAGAAAAATTAACAGAGGAAAAGCCGATTTTGCATCAATAATAAAAAACTGCGCAGTACGAGCAGAATCTCGCCAACGGGATTCGATACGTCGAATTGCCAAACTAACCCCCTTCGCTACCAGTAAGCCCCTAATACCGGGCACCTTAGAACCCATCGTGTGTACTTCTGGCGATGGGTTCTAGAATTATACGAGACTTCTACTCCTTATGCCACTTTCAAGAGGCTGGTAAACGCTAAAAGGCCAAAGTGCTTCAACATCCCCGACCCATTTGCGCGGGTAAGATTAACTTAACAGTTCACAGAAAAAACGACCTGCATGGTTTTCATGGATATTAACTATCTTGCCATCTGTCAAAAGCATTGAAGGGCATGCATGAATTTTTTGATAGTCTTGAAGATCTTCATCAAAATAACTGACATTGAGATTCAAATTCCCGACTAAGTAGGCTTTATATGCATAACTTTCTCCAGGAACTAACTCAAATGTGCGGCGGTAAATCAAACCTTCTTTCACACGTACCAGCTTAGTTGTTTGGTTGGTAAAAACTGTTTTCACGGACATATCTTCTATAGGTTGACCTGCAAACACCGTTGTTGAGAGGAAAAACAGACAAAAAATAGAACAGATTTTTAATTTTTCTTTCATTTTGAAGCTACCTTTTTAATTAGCAAAACGACAATCCATCCTACCATCACCTCTCTTAACGGTCAACTTTTCTCCATAGTTCTCACACGCGTTAAAGACATTTTTTTGACCGGCAAGATCAACCATGAAAAAACTTGACCCCAGCAGCCTAACTTGCTTGAATGCTAAAGATATTGTCTGTAATTGGCAGGGAAAATGCGCGAGTTCAAAATATTTCAAACCTTAGCTATGGTATTGACCATCCTCGGATCCGTTGGTTGTGCCGATATTCCAGGGCTACATGATACTTCGCCCCCACCAGATCCTGCGGAAGCGAAACTTGCAGAGGCGGCAACGAGCATCAGTCACTCTCTGGTCAATATTGCAGAAATCCAGCAAGCTGCGACCCCACCACGTAAAGATTTTGAGCCACCGGATCCCGCCAGTTACGGGATGTCCGATTTAGTTTCAGTGGATTGGTCTGGCCCTGTGGAGCAATTGGTCATGCAGATCGCTAATTCTACAGGCTATCGTTTACGTGTCATGGGCAACAAACCATCGATTCCAACCATTGTCACTATTGCCGCACGTAATAAGCAGGTTGGCGATATTTTGCGAGATGTCAGCTACCAAGCCCGAAAGAAAAACGACATCGTTGTCTTCCCCAAAAGCAAGGTCATAGAACTGCGCTATGTGGATGCTTAACCGCCTAAAACCTGTCATGTGTCTGTTGAGCGCCCTCGCTTTGGTCGGCTGTTCCAGTGGTGGTGGAGGAGGCAATGCCGGTATAGGGTTTTATAGCTCAGCCAAACCTACAGTAGACACAACCAACTTAACTGAACTCGAAGATCTCGGTCAAGCCAATGAAAAAGCATTCAAGCTCAAAGGAAAAGAAATTAACCCCATCCGCCTACAAGGGTTAACCGAAGCGGGCATGACCTTAGGCGCACAGGGTGCATTGGCAAAACGCAGTGAAATTTTAAATAAAATGCTTCGGGCTAAGCGTAAAGAATTTGATCAAATTTTCGACTTTCGCGCTTTAATGCTCAAAAACGATGTCCTCCCTCCCGTGATTCTGGAAGGTAGAGAAGTCCTGAATCTCGCGGATCCAAACACGATTCGAATTGCTGACAAGAATTACAAAATTGTACAGCAAGCTCGTTTTGCAACCAATCCACCTAATTGGCGGGAATATTTATTTTTAGAATACCAAAAGCCTGAAGTACCCGATAATTCCTTGCTCCCCAGAAAAAACAGAGAAATGGAAGTGAAGGCTTGGAAAAAAGCAGTGGATGAAGGTTGGACTCAAGGCACTCAACAAGCCAATCAAATATTCATCAATAACCTCGCCCGGCTACGTCGAGATTACAACGGCATGATACTCTACAATAAGTTGCTTAATGAAAATATGATTAGCCCTCCCATGGTCGCTCGCACCCAGATGGGTATCACCGGCGGCGGCGATGATATGAGCATTAATGATCAATTGATGCGGATCACCGCTCATCCAAGCTTAAACCCCAGAGGCGAAGAGTGGCAACCTGCTGTTTCCAGAGAAATAACGTCCATCACAGCCCACCCTAATAGTGGTCAGCAACCTGTCCTCACGGACAAAAGTGGTATGTCTTGGCTCCCCATGGAAGAAACCTTACAATCTGACACTGAGTGGGATCCTAACTCATGAGTGAAAAGCACTTTATGCCCGACGAACCCCAACGCTTCACCAAGGAAGAATTGGATAAGCTGCTGGTGTATTGCTCTAAACTGGATGCATCCGATATCACCCTACAGACTGGGGAACCTGCTATCGCGGAAATCCACGGCAAATTACTGAAAATTACCCGGCGCGCTCTATTCAATGCAGAAGTCGGAGAAGTCTTAAACAGTATTTATGGCCCCAACGGGACTACGCAAATTCTCAGCGGCAAAGACGTAGATACTCACTATGAAGTCCGCCCTTCCCGCTCCGAACGGTTTCGCTTCCGGGTTAATGGTACAGGCTGCCAAGTAGAAGGTCATGACGGCATTCAACTAACATTGCGAACCATCCCAAGCACGCCTCCCGATCTCAAAACCTATGGTCTAGAGCCTGAACTCTTCGAGGCTATGGCCCCAGAGGAAGGTGTGGTCTACGTAACCGGTGCCACAGGCTCCGGTAAAAGCACTCTACTTGCGTCGATTATCCGCTATATCACAGAACAGGAGGATAGCCATCGCAAAGTTCTCACCTATGAATCACCCATTGAGTTTGTCTTCGATAGTATCGACAAACCATCATCGGTGGTTAGCCAATCAGAGATCCCGAGACATTTACCAGATTTTGCCGCAGGAGTCAGAAATGCGTTACGCCGCAAACCTCGGTTGATTTTGGTGGGGGAAGCCCGAGATAAAGAAACCATCAGTGCAGTTATGGAAGCGGCCCTAACAGGTCACCCGGTTTATACCACATTACACAGTAATGGGGTATCAGAAGTCATGCGACGCTTGGTGACAACCTATCCAGCGGATGAGCGTCATGGACGTACCATTGATATCATTGAAACCATTCGCTTAATTATTTGGCAAAAACTCGTCCCCACCGTTGACGGGAAACGTGTAGCCCTACGAGAATACCTAGTCTTCAATGAAGAAGTTCGTGATTTACTCTTAGAAACCAACCCAGAAACCGTCACTGCGGCAACCCGTCGCATGCTCAAAGAGCGCGGGCAAACCATGGAAACTGATGCCAAACAAAAATTTGATGACGGGATCATCTCCGAGAGAACCTTTAAGATCCTTTCAGCCAGCACCCGTAATGCGGATAAAGATGTTGGAATAAAATGATATGGCTTAGCCCTGATAATACATACATCAGAGCTGAGTGCGCCCCGAAAATCACATAAATTTACAGCCAATATCTTTATCTTCTTGGCCTAATAGGGAATAAGGCTGCATATCGGTATCTTCTTGAACATTCATCCGAAATTTACCTCCCGTAGCAAATTTCAAAATATCATTAACAATCATTTGAAATGGATTTTTATAAAATTTCATTGCCGGTTTGTCGGTATCAGTATCATAGACGCGCACCAAAACACTCTCTGTTCCATAAGTCCGCATATACTGCCACTCATTGCTCGTTAGAAAAAAATAAGGATTAGCCTTTTCATCGGAAATGGTACTTTTAACTTCAATAAAATATCGATCTTTTCCAGCCACGGCAATGACGAGATCAATAGGGCTTTCTCGCACGCAATCCGACATTAACTTATTACGACTTTTGTTAAACCATTTTAAATTAACTTCTACATTATTTTTTGTCATAAAAGTCATACCTTCATGATGATCTTTGAATGTTCCATTACACTGTCCACAGAGTTGCCCTATAAAAACTTGCTTGATTTTTTCATACACTAAACGTTCACCTTCATCTCCTGTCGCTTTGTTTTTTTTATCTTGCTTGCGTTGCTCTTCATCAGAGAGACGAGGCTCAGTCACTTTAGGCGCAGACATTGTACGGTTTCCGGGAGGAGGCAATGGTGTTTTAGAGTTGATTTTCTCATGTTCGTGGTTAATGTAAACACTCTTTTCAGAAATTGGCACTGGCGCTTTAGGTGAAGTTTCCAGGGTACCCCAAATTACCGGAGTGTCCTTGGATGAAGAGCTTTCAAATTGTGGACTACTGGTTAATACATTTTCATCACTATCGTTAAGATCGACTCTGCCCATCTGCTCCTCAAGTAAATCTACTTCAGAATTTCTACTGGCCGCTGCTTCTGCCTTACACAACCCCTGCAAAAGCTCTAGCATTTTTTGTTGTTTTTCTATTTCTTCAGCTGTAAACATTTTTTTGATTTTTTCATCGAGGTTTTTCAAATCTGAAATATATTGCATTGCATCAGAAAAAATATTTTTTCCTTTTTCGGTTTGTAAAACAAGATGTTTTATACTATTTGCAATATCATCTTGTAAGCTTTTCACAGAGAAGCGACCACAGAAATAGAGTGTATTATCATTGTCACCTAATAGCGCTCGATGATGCCAAACACCTTCAAGCTCTACGGTAATTTCATCACAATAAACAAAATCCATTTTCAAAATATATTTTGCTGCTTTTTGATATAAGGTTAATTCTCCGCCAGAACCCGAAGACCGAATAGTCGCATCACGGAGAATAGCAAAAGGCAAAATAGTCAAAACAAAATTCTTTAGCTTATCAGCATTACCTTCAATATCCTCAGCAATTTTTTTTGTAAATTTTTTCTCTTGGGAAATGCGTGGTAAACATAAGAATTCAGCTAACTTTATCCGTTCCGATGCTGAGAAACCCGTATGATTAAGCCAATGTTTTTTTGACTGTGGATTATCATCCACTAAATCATACATGCGTAAATTTTTTGCAGGCTTTAGCTGTTGATCTAGTGCTAATAATGTATTTTTTTCTTTCCACTTCTCTATATAGGATGACGCTGTATTTCCCATTTCAATCATCATTGTGTACAGGCTATGTAATTTTTCAATATACTCTGCAAAATCCAACCCCTTCCCATGAGCTATATTTAACGCACGTAATACACCCAGCAATTCTTCAACCTCAAAATTTGTACGAAATCCTAAAAACTCAGCTTCTTTAGCCATAAGCTCTATCCCTGATGGCAACTCGGCAAAAGCAATATCCATATTCAAACTTGAAAACGATGTTGTTAAATTTACATTATAAAGAAGCTCCTCTGGAGGCAAGTATCTTTCTTGCCCAACTACAGGTATATCAAAGTAAGACCGAAAGTAATAGACTAAAAATTGTTGATCTAACCAAACATCACCGGGCTTTTGAACCCCACGATTCAGCTTAGGCTGCACGTCAAGCACTTCACGATTATTTTTTATGGCTTGTAAAAAGAGGAGCAGCCTTGACTCAACCTTAATTTTGTCATTGAATAAAATATCGAAATTTGCATAGTTTATAAATGTAAATTTATGCTTAGCCGTTTGAATCTGACTTGGGTACATTTGTCCCGGAGGCACAACCTGACCTTGTTTATTAGCCGCAGCACAAAGCAAAACATCACACAAATATTTATCAAAAATTTTCTTTACTAAAGTCGGCATTTTCCTTTGCACATTATCATAACTAATTGTATCATGTAAAATCAGCTTGCATTCTGTTTGCACCCCAAAGCTCGCCAATAGCGTTCGCCACTCATCCATATCATCATTGTCTTTGAAATAATTATCAGAAATAATGACATCTTCTGTAATATACACACCATCTTCCATGGGTAAAAATACATTTCGCAAGATAATCATTTCATTTGCATTAGCACGAGTCATCACAGGAAAAAGGGAAAGATCGAATTTAGTTTTTTTGTTAGGAGTTATGTTGTTAATAAATCCTGGCACTGTGGTATATTGATGATAAACAAACCGTAGAATATCGAGCGATAAGTTCGGATCTAAAAGCTGCCGATCGATTAAATTTGCAACAAATATTTGCAAATAACTTGAAGAAGTCAGCACCGCCACCCGAAGAATATTTTTCAAACCATGAATAACATCTTTTGTATATTGACGAACATCAATGATTTTTAATGATTCTTTAGCGGGATAACATAAAGGCTCATTAGGCTTGGCTAAAAAACATTCGCTGGGACGGGCCAACATACCTTGAGTGGTTAATAATATTTCTTCATGAAAAAATAAATGTATATTATCCGATGCATTTTTAATGATGTAATGTAAAACCTTACACCTCATTTTATCGTCTTTATCTAAAAGTAATTTTTTCATATATTCATTCATTTTAGAAGCTAGATTGTTCCAACCAAATATTGTAACGTTATGCTTTTCTCGAAAATCAGCTAACCCTTGTAACGTTGGCTCCACAATTTTAATACAATGATGACTGTTTCTAGGGGCAAGTTCAGGAAATTCACTAAAAAACCCTGTATCATCAATAATGCAATCTTTGACTTTTACTGTTCCACCACCTATGGATGGAATAAATGCGATATCTTGTAGAGATTTTTCAAAACACTCACGATATTTATCTTGTAATTGTAAAGCTATATTTTGAACTTTCCCATCACCTAATAAATTTAACACATGTTTACGATAGGTTTGATCCTGCGCAAGAACCTTGAGCCATTCAAACTGTGATTTGGCAATGGATTCCATTAAAAACTGATTCCATATATTGTTAGTAATTGTTGCACGATCTGGACTCAATAAGAAATCTGTATTAACTAAAAAGGGGAAGCCGCTAATTACACCGGTGGGTAAATAGCAATAAAAAGAAGGGCCTGTCATCATTTCAAACGCTTTAGAGATCGCAAAAGTAAAGCGACACTTTTTTTTGTTTTTTATTTTGGGTGGACACACAAAATCATTCGTATTAGCAAGAGACGTTCGAAAATCCGCAGTGGTTTCTACAAAAAAATCGTGTTTTAACCAAGTTTGATCTATAGCCTCTCTCTGAATATAATGCTTCATGCCATTGATATCGACCGTAATATTTTTTATATTCCTTAAAAACATTGTCGTCTCTGGCTGCTTGATAAAGAGATCAAGCTGTCTTTTAACTTCAGCAACATTGGTAAGTTCTAAAATAAAATTAACCTTATTTGGATCATGTAGATAGTCACCTGCTTCGCTCCAAACCGGTATAATTTGCCAGGGGATTTTATTTTGGGATGATAGCTCCCAATGGGCTTTGTCAAAACGAAAACAATAGTCTTTAGATATTACAATCACTTTATGAGAATAAATAAATACCGCTTTAAAACCAATATCTTTGTAACCGGTGTTATGTTGCATATGATTTTTTTCTGATGTTTCAGCAGCATCATTTCTGGAGATATCACAAATTCGCTCAACATCATTGTACTCAAAAGGCTTACCATCATGAAAAATAATAAGTCGGTCTTGCTGTAACCTAAACTCTAGACTAACAGCGCCCGCATCATCCGCATTTTGTAATAATTCATGGATAAAATTATGTCCTGCATGAAATAATTCTTTCATCTGCGTCCCAAGCACCGATGCAACGGTTGCGGTATTTGGGCCAGGCGAGCTTTTGGATTTCATGAGTGCTTCAATATGCTGCTTTGCTGTCATTTTTCAGTCCCTTGGTGGCGTGATTTTTTGTTAGTGGTATTATATACCCATAGCGAACAGGATCATAGCACAGATACATTCCGCACACCGATGCACTTTAATTTTTTAGTACCGAGTATTACACCCAAAGCGAATCATATTTTCCTTGCCAGAGTCTCATTTGGGGGCATCTTGCCCACTTTCACGTGTTTCTTTCTCCGTCACATAGAGTGACTATGCTCCTCGAAAAAAACACGTGAAAGCAATCAATCTGCACCCCAACTGAACCTCTGATAATTATTAGAATTTTTTACGAAAAAAAGTTGCTTTTTTGTAACTACTTACACCCCGGTATGAATTAATTTTAAAATAAAACGGAAATAAACTTGACAGCATTTTTCACCTTCTATTTAATTTTTCCTAAGCCCCCTAAAAGAGTACCTTTATGACTTAGCTACAGATCCAACACGATCATGAAGGGTTGTTTTTAACTTCAGTGAAGCATCAATGCAATTTAACGCAACCACAGCCATCCTGA